>NZ_JBLHYX010000005.1:0-188578 GCF_047631075.1 Limimaricola cinnabarinus | reverse complement strand
CTTGACGGAAGAACCCCCGATCAAGCCTATTTCCACCAGCCGGCACCCGAAGCGGTGGCGGCGTAACCGAAGCGGAAAACCACTTAGAAAACGCCCGGGAACTGTTCAGACAAACCGAACCACCTCTCACCCTACGGCTTGAAGAGATCCGCAAAGAAATATCACGAATTATTATTCAAACATGACTCTTCAACATCCGCAACCTAGGCATGACCTGGTTATTGCCCTATGCTAATTCTGTGCCTGACACCGACGCGAATGATGAAATACCTCAACTTCTGTATATTACTCGGACTTTGCGCAGCACCATTTGGCGCCTAAAGGCATTGTCACTTCTCAAAAATGGTGCACCCCTTCGCTCGTCACCTACAACTAATTTGCCGCAGAGCCGCCGACTTGGCTTCAGGGCTTGCAGCGACCCGAAGCCAAGCCCCCAGTTTTTGTCTCGCTCATGCGCGTTAAGGCCCCCGCCCGCTCAGAGTTTCAACTCTGATTTTTTCAGTCGGCTTGCACCGCCGCGAGGGCCAGGGCCCCCTGAACTCCAAGACCAGAAAATTGCGCCAACGGACCAAAAAAAAACTTGACGTATAGCCAAGGCCGCCTCATCTCTTCCGCAGTTCACCTATCTCGCTTTCATCTTATCAGCGACCGACTGGCCCTCGCACGGCCCTTCTTTAGGTGAGCCCCATGACTAACTTTCAGTTTGACCAGTGCAAGGCACTGGACAGGATGCCCCAGATCTCTCGGCACCTTGCCGCAGAGCTTGATAGCCACCCCGTGACCTCCCCTGCCAAGGAGTTCGCCGAAGAGCTCAAGTTCTTTGCGGTCGATCGTGACCTGCTGCTCGACCATCTGCAGAAGAAGTTGGAGCACTCTCGCTAGCGCGCATTCGCTGCAACCCTACCCTACTCAGGGTGCCATGCCTCCTTGAACCCAGCGCTGCCGAATTAACCACCTAAACCCCGAGATACAACTTTCGAGCAACCAGCGGAACGCTGGCCCCGAACCATGTGCCTCCTCGCCATGCACCATACCAAACACAGGATTCATACCCATGAGCCATAGCGCAACCTTACCTCCCGGAGGGGCCGATCGCTCGCTTCCCGCATCCAATTCTACTGCAACTGATGTCACTGGAGATCGCGCATGACCCAGCTCCGCCCCATCTTCGTTCGGCTCAACAAGGTGCAGGAGGTTTTCGGCGTTTCTGATGATCAGGTGCGCGTCTGGGAGAAGAAGAGCATGCTCACGATTTTCAAGCGTGGCCGCATGTCGTTCGTCCGGACCGATGATCTCACGAACGTGATCGAGGGAGCTCCTTACCAGCCTGTGGGGGCAAGTGTGGGGTAAGAAAGCCTAAACACCAAAAAGCCCCATGAAAACATGGGGCTTTTTGAAGATGAATGGTGCGGTCGAGAAGACTCGAACTTCCACGGGTGTTACCCCACAGCGACCTCAACGCTGCGCGTCTACCAATTCCGCCACGACCGCACGTGATCAGGTAGGATGGCGGCCTCATAGCCTCGGGCTTCGGGGGAGCGCAAGAGCGAATTTCGCCAGACCCGGCGTCAAGCGCAAGAAAGTCGGGCGGTGGCCCGGGCTTTGACTTTTCCGCCCCCCCACGCCACCCCATCTGCGACGAGGAACGAAGCGGAAAGCGGAGCGCGAAGAATGGTCGAGTGGATCGTGAGCGATGGGCTGACGCCCTATGAGGACGCGGTCGCCGCCATGGAAACCCGCGCCCGCGCGATCGCGGCGGGCGCGGCCCCCGAGGCGGTCTGGCTGGTCGAGCATCCGCCGCTCTACACTGCCGGCACTTCCGCGCGGCCCGCCGACCTGACCGAGCCCGACCGGTTTCCCGTGCACCTCAGCAAGCGCGGCGGCCAATACACCTATCACGGCCCCGGACAGCGCGTGGTCTACGTGATGCTCGACGTCGGCGCGCGCGGCCGCGACGTGCGCGCCTTCGTCAAGTCGCTCGAAGGCTGGATCATCGGCACCCTTGCCGAGTTCAACGTCACGGGCGAGCTACGCGAGGGCCGCGTCGGCGTCTGGGTGCAGCGGCCCGACCGCCCCCTCACCGCCACGGGGGAGGTGGCCGAGGACAAGATCGCGGCCTTGGGCATCCGCCTGCACAAGTGGGTCAGCTACCATGGCCTCGCGATCAACATGGAGCCGGACCTGTCGCATTTCGGCGGCATCGTGCCCTGCGGCATCGCCGAGCACGGCGTCACCAGCCTCGTCGATCTGGGCCTGCCGGTGACCATGGCCGATCTCGACACGGCGCTGGAGCGCAGCTTCACCGATCATTTCGCGGGAACGCCGCGCCGCGCCGCATCGCTCTGAGGCCATCGGGCAACCCCGGCACGAGACGGCCTCCTGCGGCACCGTGACCGTTGCCCTGCCCCGCTTCTCCTTCTAGAAGGACGCCAATTGCCTGCGCGTCGCTGCGTGCGGGCCCGTCAGGCAACCAAACTCGGGAGAGCCACATGGCAGACGCCGCCATCCACGGCCACGGACACGAGGACAAGCGGGGCTTCTTCACCCGCTGGTTCATGTCCACCAACCACAAGGACATCGGGATACTGTATCTCTTCGCGGCGGGCTTCGTGGGCCTGCTGTCGGTGATGCTGACCATTCACATGCGACTCGAACTGATGCAGCCGGGCGTGCAGTTCATGTGCACCGAGAACGTCAGCGGCAACCCGATCATGACGGTGCTGCGCTCCTGGGTGCCCACCGCCACCGAGGCCTGTACCCCCAACGGCCACATGTGGAACGTCGCGATCACCTATCACGGCGTGCTGATGATGTTCTTCGTCGTCATCCCGGCGCTGTTCGGCGGCTTCGGCAATTACTTCATGCCGCTGCAGATCGGTGCGCCGGACATGGCCTTCCCGCGCCTGAACAACCTCAGCTTCTGGATGTTCATCGCCGGTGTGGCACTGGGCGTCGCCTCGCTGTTCTCGCCGGGCGGCAACGGCCAGTCGGGCTCGGGCGTGGGCTGGGTGCTCTACCCGCCGCTCTCGACCTCCGAGCCGGGCATGTCGATGGACCTCGCGATCTTCGCGGTCCACGTCTCGGGCGCCAGTTCGATCCTCGGCGCGATCAACATCATCACCACGTTCCTCAACATGCGCGCGCCGGGCATGACCCTGCACAAGGTGCCGCTCTTCGCGTGGTCGATCTTCGTCACCGCCTGGCTGATCCTTCTGGCCCTGCCCGTGCTGGCCGGCGCGATCACCATGCTGCTGACCGACCGCAACTTCGGGACCTCGTTCTTCCAGCCCGCGGGCGGCGGCGACCCGATCCTGTACCAGCACATCCTGTGGTTCTTCGGTCACCCCGAGGTCTACATCATCATCATCCCCGCCTTCGGCATCATCAGCCACGTCATCGCGACCTTCTCGCGCAAGCCGATCTTCGGATACCTGCCGATGGTCTACGCGATGGTGGCGATCGGCGTGCTCGGCTTCGTCGTCTGGGCGCACCACATGTACACCGTGGGCATGTCGCTGACGCAGCAGTCCTACTTCATGATGGCCACCATGGTCATCGCGGTGCCCACCGGCGTGAAGATCTTCTCGTGGATCGCGACGATGTGGGGCGGCTCGGTCGAGTTCAAGACGCCGATGCTCTGGGCCTTCGGCTTCCTGTTCCTGTTCACCGTGGGCGGCGTCACCGGCATCGTGCTGAGCCAGGCCGGCATCGACCGCGCCTATCACGACACCTACTACGTCGTGGCGCACTTCCACTACGTGATGTCCTTGGGCGCCGTGTTCGGCATCTTCGCGGGGATCTACTTCTACTTCCCCAAGATGACCGGCAAGATGCTCCCCGAGCTCGCGGGCAAGATCCACTTCTGGATGATGTTCATCGGTGCGAACATCACCTTCTTCCCGCAGCACTTCTTGGGCCGTCAGGGCATGCCGCGCCGCTACATCGACTACCCGGAGGCCTTCGCCACCTGGAACCTCGTGTCGTCGCTCGGTGCGTTCCTGGCTTTCGCGAGCTTCGTGTTCTTCATCGTGGTGCTGTTCTACACGCTGGCCCGCGGCAAGGTGCACGGCCTCGCCAACCCGTGGAACGAATACGCCGACACGCTCGAGTGGACCCTGCCCTCGCCGCCGCCGGAGCACACCTTCGAGACGCTCCCCAAGCAGAGCGACTGGGACCGCAGCCACGCCCACTGAGGCACGGCCCGCGAGACGAGATCGGGGCCCGGCGGAAACGCCGGGCCCTTTTCGCATCCCCCCTCCCGCCCCCGGCCCGAGACACATGATGCCCATCGAATGGACCCTGCGCCCCACCGACGACGCCCCCACGCGGGCCCGGCTGCAGCTCTGGCCCTACCGGTCGCTGCCCAAGCGCGGCTTTGCGGGCTTCATCGGCGGCACCGCCGCGCTGATCGCGCTGCCGCTCGTCACGGTGCTGGGCACGCCGGTGCTGTGGGCCCTGCTGCCGTTCCTCGCCGCTGCCGTGGCCGGGGTCTGGTGGGCCCTGTCGCGCAGCTACCGCGACGGCGAGGTGCTCGAGACGCTCGAGATCGACGAGCGTCGGATACGCCTGACCCGCCGCGAAAGGGGCCGCGCCGACCGGGTCTGGGAGGCCGATCCCTACTGGGTCGAGTTGCGGCTGCACGAGGGCGACCGACCGGTGCCGGCCTATCTCACGCTGCGCGGCGCGGGCCGCGAGGTCGAACTCGGCGCATTTCTACCGGAGGATGAGCGCCGCGCGCTCGCCGAGGAGTTGCAGCGGCTTCTGACCCGCCTCTCCCGGCATTGAACCAAGCAATATACCGCCGCGTCGTTACGTCGCCATGGAACTCCGGCCCCGATATGGGCATTTTCATGGCAACGGAGGATTCGTCATGCCCAAGCACACCGCGCCGAAAGAAACGATCCGCAGGCTGGCCCAGACCGGGCGCGCCATTCTCGAAGGTCTGGTCGGCGCCCTGCTGCCGCAGCCCCGCCCGCAGCACCGGCCCATCCCGATTCCTGTTACGCCGGCCCGCCGCCGCTGACGGCCTGCGTCGCGACGGCGACACCGAAATCCCTGAACGACAAAGGCGGCCCCCGCTTGGGGAGCCGCCTCTTTCTTGCCCGACGGCGCAAGCCCCGTCTCAGCCCTTCTTGTCGGGCAGGTCCTTGCGCTTTGTATGGGCCATGTCTTCGAGCTTGTTCTCGCTCATGTCGTCATACATCTCTTTCGAGGCGCCTTTCAGATCCTTGACCTTGGTGTCGCCCCGCTTCGCCGAAAGCGCCGCTCCCGCCGCCTTCTGCTGTGCCTTGGATTGTGCCGGCATGTCGGTCCTCCATTCACTGGATGCCCGCAAAACGCGAAGAGCCCGCCCCGCGTTCCCGTCAGTTCAACTCAGACGATCGCGCACCAGCGGGCCGACCCGGCCGAAATCCATCCGCCCCATGTAACGCGCCTTGAGCGCCGCCATCACCTTGCCCATGTCGCGGATCGACCCGGCATCGGTTTCGGCGATGGCCTGGGTCACGGCGGCCTCGGTCTCGGCTTCGGTCAACTGGCGCGGCAGGAACTCCTCGATCACCGTGATCTCGGCGCGCTCCTTCTCGGCCAACTCGAGCCGACCGGCCTCGTCATAGGCGCGCGCGCTTTCCTGGCGCTGCTTGACCATCTTTCCCAGAATGGCGAGCACGACCTCGTCCGAAACCAGCCCCTCCTCACCTTCGCCCCGCGCGGCGATGTCGCGGTCCTTGATGGCGGCATTGATCAGGCGCAGCGTGGAGAGGCGCTCGGCCTCCTTGGCCTTCATCGCATCCTTGAGGGAAGCGTTGAGCTTGTCGCGCAGGGTCATCTGGTCCCGTTCCGGATTGTTGCAGACACAAGCGGGCAAGCTACCCGTTTCGGCGGGGCCTGACAACAAGCCGCGCCGGGTGCCGCCGCGTCTTGATTCTTCCGCGCCCTGCCCCTAGGTAGCGGCGGGTTTCACTACAGGAGCAATGACGCCATGCCGATTAATGTTTCCGGCAAGCCGACCGCCTGCCTCGCGCTCGCGGATGGGACCGTGTTCTACGGGCAGGGCTTCGGCGCTCCGGGCCGCACCGTGGCCGAGCTGTGCTTCAACACCGCGATGACCGGCTACCAGGAGATCATGACCGATCCCTCCTATGCGGGTCAGGCCGTCACCTTCACCTTTCCGCATATCGGCAACACCGGCACCACCGACGAGGATGACGAGGCCGCCGATCCGGTCGCCGCGGCGATGATCGTCAAGTGGAGCCCGACCGAGCCTTCGAACTGGCGCGCCACCGAGACCCTGTCGGCATGGCTCGCCAAGCGCGGCCGCATCGGCATGGGCGGCATCGACACCCGCCGCCTGACCCGCGCGATCCGCCAGCAGGGTGCGCCGCATGTCGCGATCGAGCACAACCCCGAGGGCAATTTCGACCTCGAGGCGCTGGTCGCCGCAGCGCGCGACTTCAAGGGCCTCGTGGGGCTCGATCTCGCGCGCGAGGTCAGCTGCGTGCAATCCTACCGCTGGGACGAGATGCGCTGGGCCTGGCCCGACGGCTTCAAAACGCAGGAGAACCCGCGTCACAAGGTCGTGGCCATCGATTACGGCGCCAAGCGCAACATCCTGCGCAGCCTCGCCTCGACCGGCTGCGAGGTCACGGTGCTGCCCGCCACCGCCACCGCCGAGGAGATCCTCGCGCTGAACCCCGACGGTCTGTTCCTGTCGAACGGCCCCGGCGATCCGGCGGCCACCGGCGAATACGCGGTCCCGGCGATCAAATCGGTGCTGGAGCAGTCGCAGATCCCGGTCTTCGGCATCTGCCTCGGCCACCAGATGCTGGCCCGCGCGCTCGGCGCGCAGACGGTGAAGATGAGCCATGGGCACCACGGCGCCAACCACCCCGTGAAGGACCGCGAGACCGGCAAGGTCGAGATCACCTCGATGAACCATGGCTTCACCGTGGACAGCCAGTCGCTCCCCGAGGGGGTGATCGAGACGCATGTGTCGCTGTTCGACGGCTCGAACTGCGGCATCCGCATGACCGACCGGCCCGTGTTCTCGGTGCAATACCACCCCGAGGCCAGCCCCGGCCCGCAGGACAGCTACTACCTGTTCGAACGCTTTGCCGAGGCCATGGAAGCGCGTCGCGGCTGACGCGTTAACCACGCGTTAACCCGAAACCACCGAGCATCGGGCAGTCTTTCGCAAGGAAAGCCGCCCGATGAACGCCTTTCCTCCGCCCCGCGCGGCGGAGGTCGTGACTGGCCCTGAGGCCGCCCCGCCCGTCACGCCCGGCCGCTTCGATCCGTTCCGGCAACCGCCGGACTTGCGGCTGTTGCACCGGCTCGGCGCGACGCGTGCGCTACGGTTCGGGGTGATGCCGTGGCGCCGGATCGGCGGGCGCACGGTCGTGCTCTGCGCCGTCCCGCCCTCGCAGGAGGCACGCGACGCGATGGCCCGCGCCGGGCTGGGCCGGCTGCGCTGCGCCACCTGCACGTCCGAGGCCCTGCGCGCCGCGCTTGAGCCGCATGTCGCGCCGGTGCTCCTGATGCGGGCCGAGGCGCGGGTGCCGCTCGACCAGAGCTGTCGGGGCGTCGGACGCAGGCCGTTATGCCTGCTCGCCGTCACCGCCGCGCTCACGGCCACCCTGTCGGCCGCATTTGCCCCCTGGGCGGCGTTGGCGCTGCTCTGCGCCCTTTGCGCGCTGACCTCCTGCGCCAACACCGCGCTCAAGCTCGCCGCCATGATCGCCACGCTGGGCCGCGCCCCGGCACGACCGCCTCCCGCCTCGTCCGCCGCCGACAGGCTGCCCGTCGTCACCCTTCTGGTGCCGCTGTTTCGCGAAGGGGCGATGGTGGTGCCGCTGCTGGAGCGGCTGGGGCGGCTCGACTATCCGCGTGACCGGCTCGACCTGTGCCTGATCGTCGAGGCCTGCGACACCGAAACCCGCGAGACGCTGGCCCGCATGGCGCTCCCCCCCTGGGCGCAGGTGGTGGTGGTGCCCGAAGGGCGCATCCGCACCAAGCCGCGCGCGCTGAACTACGCGCTGTTCTTCACGCGTGGCAGCATCATCGGCATCTACGATGCCGAGGACGCCCCCGCCCCGGACCAGCTTTTGCGCGTGGTGGCGCGCTTTGCGGCCTGCGGGCCGCAGACCGGCTGCCTGCAAGGTGTGCTCGACTACTACAACGCCCGCTCCAACTGGATCGCGCGCTGCTTCACCCTCGAATACGCAAGCTGGTTCCGCGTCGTTCTGCCGGGGCTCGACCGGCTCGGCCTCGTGGTGCCGCTGGGGGGCACGACGCTGTTCCTGCGCCGCCACGCGATCGACGCGGTGGGCGGCTGGGACGCGCACAACGTCACCGAGGACGCCGATCTCGGCGTGCGTCTGGCACGGCGCGGGTTTCGCACCGAACTGATCGACAGCGTCACGCTCGAGGAGGCCAACGCCCGCGTCTGGCCCTGGATCAAGCAGCGCTCGCGCTGGCTCAAAGGCTACGCGATGAGCTGGGGCGTCGCGATGCACGACCCCGAACGGCTCTGGCGCGAGCTTGGGCCGTGGCGCTTTCTGGGGGTGCAGGTGCTGTTTCTCGGCACGTTGGCGCAGTTCGCGCTGGCCCCGGTGCTGTGGTCGTTCTGGCTGGTGATCTTCGGGATGCCGCATCCGATGTCGCCATGGCTGCGCCCCGAGAGCCTCACGGCGCTGGCCGTGGTCTTCTTGCTCTCCGAATGTGTAACCTATGCGGTCGCGGCGCTGGCGGCCCATCGGGCCGGGCGGCCCCGGCTGGCGCTCTGGGCACCGCTGTTGCAGATCTACTTCCCGCTCGCCACCATCGCGGTCTGGCGTGCGCTGTGGCAGGTGCTGCACCGCCCGTTCCACTGGGAAAAGACCCGGCACGGCATCTTCGCGCCCTCGACGCCGCTCAGGTCGCCGCCTCCACCTTCGCCGCGTCGAGCTTCAGACGGGTGACGAAGGCGTGGCTGATGTGATCGCGCAGCGCCCGGTCGGCGGCGTCGCCATCGCCCGCCTCGATCGCCGCGACGATCACCGCGTGCTCCTCGAGCGCGCCGCGCCCGCGCCCTTCGGCTGCGAGCGAGGTCGAGGCCAGAAGCGCCATCGAGCGGTGGACGAGATCGAGCTGACGCACCAGAAAGCGGTTGTGGCTGGCGAGGTGGATCTGCTTGTGAAAGCGCCGGTTGGCGCGCGACAGCGCGGCGGGATCGTTGACCAGCGCCTGATCGGCATCAAGCATGTCGCGCAGCACCCGCACCTCCTCTGGCGCGGCGTGGCGCGCCGCCAGCCGCGCGGCCAACCCCTCGAGCTCGCCGCGCACCACGTAAAGCTCGGCCAGCTGCGTGTGATCGAGCGAGGCCACGATCAGCGAGCGGCCATCGCGGGTCAGCATGCCTTGGGTCTCCAGCCGCTGCAGCGCCTCGCGCACCGGGGTGCGCGACACGCCGAACCGATCCGCCAGCTCGCTTTCGACGAGCCGGTCGCCGGGGTGGTAGATGCCGCCGTCGATCGATTCGAGGATCAGCCCGTAGGCGTCCTTCTGCGAGGGTCTGGTGTCCTGCATGCGCGGCCTTCCCATGGGTCGAACGACGATAGCCCCTGCGCGCGGCCCTGTTCAACCCGCGCCCGGCTTGCCGCGCCCTGCCCGCGACCATAGTGTCGCGCCATGACCGACATGCTCCGCTCCGATCCCGCCACTCACTATGCCACCGATTTCGCGCATGTCAGGGCATGGGTCTTCGATCTCGACCACACGCTCTACCCGCCGCGGGCACGTCTCTTCGACCAGATCGAGGGACGGATGCGCGCATGGATGATGCGCGAGCTGGCCATCGAGACCGCCGAGGCCGACCGGCTGCGCGCCGATTACTGGAGCCGCTATGGCACCACGCTGGCCGGGCTGATGGCCGAGCACGGCCTGCCCGCCGATGATTTCCTGCTCGATGTGCACGACATCGACATGGGGTCTCTCGACGCCGATCCGGCCCTCGCCCGCGCCATCGCGGCGCTGCCGGGCCGCCGCATCGTCTATACCAACGGCACACGGCCCTACGCGTTGCGGGTGCTGGCGGCGCGCGGGCTGTCGGAGGTGTTCGACGCGGTCTACGGCGTCGAGCATGCGGGCCTCGTGCCAAAACCCCAGCGCGCCGCCTTCGAGGCGGTCTTCGCGCTCGACGGGCTGGCCCCTGAACAGGGCGCGATGTTCGAGGACGACCCGCGCAACCTCGCGGTGCCGCACGCGATGGGCATGCGCACGGTGCTGGTCGGGCCGCCCGGGGCGCTGGCCGCCGATCACATCCATCACCACACAGACGATCTCGCGGGCTTTGTGTCGCAGCTGGTGCGTTAGGCTTTCCCGCACCCGTATGGCGGCCTATCTCTGCTGCATGACGCGCAACATCGACATCCTCGTCTCGGGCGGCGGCATCGCCGGCCTCTCCGCCGCCGCCGCCTTCGGCGCACGGGGCTTCTCGGTGCTCTGCGTCGATCCGGCCCCCCCGGTCAGGGACATGGCCGAAGCCGGGGCCGATCTGCGCTCCACCACCTTCCTGCAACCCGCGCGCGCCTTGCTCGACAGCGCCGGCCTGTGGGACCGCCTCGCGCCGCACGCCACGCCGCTTCAGGTGATGCGGATCGTCGAGGCCGGGCGCGGCACGGCGGTGAGCCGCGATTTCGACGCCGCCGATCTCGGCCCCCTGCCCTTTGGCTGGAACCTGCCCAACTGGCTCCTGCGCCGCGAGATGGCGGCGCGGATCGAAGGTATGGCCCAAGTCGAGTTCCGGCCGGGCTGCGGCTTTGCCGGGCTGACACCGCGCGACGACCGGGCGCTGGTGCGGCTGAGTGATGGCAGCCGCGTCTCGGCCCGGCTGGTGATCGCCGCCGACGGTCGCGCCAGCCCCGTGCGCGAGGCTTGCGGCATCGGCGTGCGCACGCGGCGCTACGGGCAGAAGGCGCTGGCTTTCGCCGTCACCCATGAAAGGCCGCATGACAACGTCTCGACCGAAATCCACCGCTCCGGCGGGCCCTTCACGCTGGTGCCGCTCCCTGATCTCGACGGCGCGCCCTCCTCGGCGGTGATCTGGATGGAGCTGGGGCGCGAGGCCGATCGTCTTTCCGCCCTGCCGGTGAGCGATTTCGATATCGAGGCCACGGCCCGCTCCGAAAGGGCGCTGGGGCGGCTGCACCTCGTGACCCGGCGGCAGAGCTGGCCGATCATCCTGCAGACGGCGCGCGCGCTCACCGCGCAGCGGGTGGCACTGGTGGCCGAGGCCGCGCATGTGATGCCGCCCATCGGCGCGCAGGGGCTCAACACCTCGCTGGCCGACATCGCCTGCCTCGCCGATTTGGCGGCCGCGCGCCCAGAGGGCCTTGGAGATGCGGCGATGCTGGCGACCTATGCCCGAAGGCGCGCGGGCGACATCACGCTGCGCGAACACGGGATCGACGCGCTGAACCGCATCGCCATGGCGGGCGGACCGCTGGCGCAGGCGGTGCGTGGGGCTGGCTTGGGCGTGATGCACGGCCTGCCGGCGCTGCGGCGCGGGTTGATGCGGCTGGGGCTCGGCGCGGGCAAGTCCCGCTAAAGCGGGCCGGGCAGCCGTTCCTCGGACAACAGAACGTTGGCCTCGACCGGGCCGATCCCCGGCAACGTCATGATCCGGCGCCGCAGCACCCGCTCGAAATCCTCCAGATCGCGCGCCACGACCCGCAGGCGGTAGTCATAGAGCCCCAGCACATGCTCCACCGTCTGCACCTCGCGGATGGCGCAGACCGCGCGTTCGAAATCCTCGAGGCTGGCGCGGCCCCGGCTGGCGAGCTTGATGCCCAGAAACACCGTGACGCCGAATCCCAGCGCCGCCGCATCGAGATCGAGACGCCGCCCCTTGAGCGCGCCCAGATCGCGCAGCCGCCGGATGCGCCGCCACGTGGCGGGCTGCGACAGGCCAAGCTCGCGCCCCAGATCGGCGGCGGGACGGGTCGCGTCCTGCGCGAGGGCGCGCAGCAGGAGGCGGTCGAGGGCGTCGAGATCGGTCACAGCGGCAGCGCCTCGTCGGACTTCACCACGCTCAACGTCATCAGGCTTTCGATGTCGGCGATGTGCGGCAGCACGAGGATCTTCTCGCGGTAGAGGTCGCGGTAATGGCCCAGATCGCGCGCCACGATCTGCAACCGCACGTCGACGCGGCCGAGAAATGTCTGGATCTCGATCACCTCGGCCACCTCGCGGGCGCGGGCAAGAAACTCGTCGAAGGCGCGCGGCTGCGTCTTGTCGAGCGTCACCCGCAGGCTGACCGCCACCGCGAATCCCAGCGCCTTCCAGTCGATCACCCCGCGCACCCCGCGCAGCACGCCGGCCTCCTCGAGCCGCGCGAGACGCCGCGCGCAGCGCATGGCGGTGAGACCGGCGCGGTCGGCCAGCTCGGCGGTGGAGAGGTCGGGCGCCTCCTGCAGGAGGCGCAAGAGGCGGCGGTCGGTGTCATCTTGCATGAAAATCATGATATCCGGGGCATTGGAGAATGACCATCATGACGAGGGCATGATTTTTATGCGGTTTCCTCCTCGCATCCCCGGCACCGATCCCTATGGTGCCTTCAGAACGAATAACGGGACTTCGAAAGGACCAGATCATGCGCGTTTATTATGACCGCGATTGCGACGTGAACCTCATCAAGGACAAGAAGGTCGCGATCCTCGGCTATGGCTCCCAAGGCCACGCCCACGCGCTGAACCTGCGCGATTCGGGCGCCAAGAATCTCGTCGTGGCGCTGCGCGATGGCTCGCCCTCGCGCGCCAAGGCCGAAGGCGAAGGCCTGCAGGTCATGGGCATCGAGGAAGCCGCCGCCTGGTGCGACGTGATCATGTTCACCATGCCCGACGAGCTGCAGGCCGAGACCTACCGCAAGCACGTGCATGACCACCTCAAGGAAGGCTCCGCCATCGCCTTCGCGCATGGCCTCAACGTGCACTTCGGCCTGATCGAACCCAAAGCCGGCGTCGACGTCATCATGATGGCGCCCAAGGGTCCGGGCCACACCGTGCGCGGCGAATACGTCAAGGGCGGCGGCGTGCCCTGCCTCGTCGCGGTTCATCACGACGCGTCCGGCAAGGCCATGGAAATCGGCCTCAGCTACTGCTCCGCCATCGGCGGCGGCCGCTCGGGCATCATCGAGACCAACTTCCGCCAGGAATGCGAAACCGACCTGTTCGGTGAGCAGGCCGTGCTCTGCGGCGGTCTGGTCGAGCTGATCCGCATGGGCTTCGAGACGCTGGTCGAGGCGGGCTACGAGCCCGAGATGGCCTATTTCGAGTGTCTGCACGAGGTGAAGCTCATCGTGGACCTGATCTACGAAGGCGGCATCGCCAACATGAACTACTCGATCTCGAACACCGCCGAATACGGCGAATACGTCTCGGGCCCGCGCATCCTCCCCTATGAGGAGACCAAGAAGCGCATGAAGGACGTGCTCACCGACATCCAGAACGGCAAGTTCGTGCGCGACTTCATGCAGGAAAACGCCGTGGGCCAGCCCTCGTTCAAGGCGACCCGCCGCCTCAACGACGAGCACCAGATCGAGCAGGTCGGCGAGAAGCTGCGCGCGATGATGCCGTGGATCTCCAAGGGCAAGATGGTCGACAAGGCGCGCAACTGAGCGTCGCCACAACCCGGAGTTGCCAATTGGCAACATCGACAGGGCGCCTCCGGGCGCCCTGTCCATTTGGACATGTCCGAACCGAGTCTTTCGTATAGAGTCGTGTTAAGGCCATGTTTTCCATGAAGTCTCGCCGCAATTTGGCGCGACGTCATTCCTGTATGACTTAACAGGAGTATCACCCATGCTTTCCGGCCTTACCTCCGCCGTCACGTCCGGCCTGCAGTCGGCCTTTTCGAACCAGACGTCGACCACCAACTCCGTGACGAGCGCCACCTCTTCGACCGAAACCGCCGCGACGAGCGGCGCGACCGCCAGCGCGACGACCGCCGTCTCGACCGAAGACACCGTCGTCTCGGCATCGCGCGCCACCGGCAACACCGAAGCGCAGAGCAGCACGGCCCGGCGCGACGACGCGGCCGCCCGCAGTTCCACCGCGGCACGTGCCGTCAGTGCAGAAGCGGCCGCCGAGACCGCCGCCCAGGCGAACGATCTCGCCCGCTCGCGCGCCGAGGCACTGGCGACGCAGGACAGGCTGCGTCAGACCACGCTGGTCGCCACCATCTCGGACGGCGGCTCCAGCGCGCCGAAGATCGCTTTGGTGGAGGACAAGCCGACTTCGACCGAGGCCGCCGCGACGCGCTATGCCGCCGCCAACACCCCGGCCGCACCGGCCAAGGCGCTCGCCGAACTGCGCGCCTGACAGGGCTGGGGCCGGCTTAGAAGGCCGGCCCCGCCACGATTCGCATCGCATCTCATGCGAACCGGTCTAGCGCTCGATCACGTCGAAGCGATGCGTGGCCAGCACCTCTCCGCCGACCCGCAGCACCGCGACGATGTCGCGCCGCACCGGGTGGCCGATGTGAACGCGCACGTTCTGGTTGGCACCGGCATGGACCTGCTGGGTGCCGAGCAGCTTCATCGTGCCGTCCGGTCCCTTGGTATAGATCTCGACCATACCGTTGCTTTGGGACCGCACCACGCCCACGTCGATCACCGATGTCTGTTCCTGGATGCGGCTCAGAGAGGAGAATGCATTCTCCCCGGTCCTCGCCAACGCGCCCGTAGCCGAAGTGGTGAAGATTGCCAGAGCTAAGAGTTTTCCATACATGGTTTGAACCCTTCCGTAACATGTCGGGTCATACGACCCACGGGAACAGGCTGCGCCCCGTTCGACCATCTGGCGACCTCTGAAACATCACAAGATCGATCCGAAAATTTGAAGATTTTGCCCCCTTGAAATCCGGTTCCGGCGCACCTGTCCTCCCACTCGCGCAGTCGTGAACATCCCAATTGCCCCCTCCGCACCGTTTTCAACCATAAGGTAGGCCGGTTTTATCGCGGATATGTGATTGATGCGTGATCAGCCGTTATATTCCGTGAAAGTGTCACACGCGGAGGTCCGATGCGCGTGAACAGTCGGTGTGCAACACCCGAAGCGCGGCATTGAAGCGGACCGAATGCCCTTGTGGATACATGCCGGGGTCATGGACTTTGCCGCGTCGTCGTGCTGAAGCGGGCGCATGACCGCGCAACCGACACCCGCCAACTGGCTCTCCATCCTGCTGCTCGGCCTGATCTGGGGCGGAACCTTCGCCGTGGTCCGGCTGGCGCTCGACGGCTATGGTCCGGTCACGGTGGCCTGCGCGCGCACTGCGCTGGGGGCGGTGGCGATGCTTGGGCTGATGCGGTTGATGCGGCGCCGCGTGCCGCCGCTCACCCGCGCGTTGGCGGGCTACCTCGTGGCGATCGGGCTGCTGTCGACGGCCCTGCCCTTCCTGCTGCTCTCATGGGGGCAGCAATACGTGCCATCGGCCTTCGCGGGGATCTCGATGGCGGCGCTGCCGCTCTTCGTGCTGCCGCTGGCGGCGCTATTCTCGGACGAGCCGTTCCACTGGCGCAGCGCCATAGGGGTGGGCGTCGGCTTTCTCGGGGCGCTGGTGCTGATCGGTCCGGGCGTTCTGGCGCCGGGGGCTGGGCTCTCGGCTTGGGGCCAGATGGCGTGCCTTGCCGCGGCCCTGTCCTACGCGGTGGCGTCGATCCTGACCCGGCGCTGCCCGCCGATCGACGGCATCGTGCTGACGGCGCTGAGCCTGACGGTCGGGGCGATGGTGCTGGTCCCGGCGATGCTTCTGACCGAAGGGGTGCCGGGCTGGACAGGCGCGGTGCCGGGCGCGGCGCTGGTGTTCCTCGGCCTGCTGCCCACGGCGCTCGCGGCGCTGATCCGGGTGACGGTGATCCGCTCGGCCGGCTCGGTCTTCATGACGCTGGTGAACTATCAGGTGCCGGTCTGGTCCATGGCAATCGGCGCCTTGGGTCTGGGCGAGGCGCTGCCTTGGCGGTTCTTCATCGCGCTGGCGCTGATCCTGACCGGCCTCGGGATCAGCCAGGGCCGAAACCTGCGCGGGCTGCTCGTCCGCGGGGCCCCGGCCCGGCAAGGCGGGGCCCGCTAGGTTCAGGCGACCGCCTGCACCTCGGCGACGATGCCCTCGACCACCTGCGCGAGCAGCGCGTCATCCTCGCATTCGGCCATGACACGGATCAGCGGCTCGGTGCCGGACCTGCGGATCAGCAACCGTCCCTTGCCGTTCAGGAGCCCTTCGGCCTCCGAAATCGCGGTCTTGACCGAGGCCGCATCGAGCGGGTCCTGCCCTGGGGCATAGCGGACGTTCTGAAGAAGCTGTGGTACCCGCTCGAACTGGCGCACCAGCGCGCTGGCGGGCTTGCCCGTCTCGATCATCGCAGCGAGGAACTGCAGGCCCGCCAGCAGCCCGTCCCCGGTGGTGGCGTAATCGGTCATCACGATATGGCCCGACTGTTCGCCGCCCAGATTCCAGCCACCGCGCCGCATCGCCTCGACCACGTAGCGGTCGCCGACCTGCGTGCGTTCCAGCGTGAGGCCGCGCGCGGTCATGAACCGCTCCAGCCCGAGATTGGACATCACCGTGGCGACCAGCGTGCCGCCGCGCAGCCGGTCCTCCGCGGCCCAGCGGCCCGCCATCAGCGCCATCAATTGGTCGCCATCGGCGATCTGGCCGGTCTCGTCGATGATCATCACCCGATCGGCGTCACCGTCGAGGCAGATCCCCAGATCCGCGCCCTCCTCGAGCACGCGGGCCGCGGCGTGGCGCGGCGCGGTCGAGCCGCAGTTCTGGTTGATGTTGGTGCCATCCGGAGAGACGCCCACCGGGATCACCGTGGCGCCAAGCTCCCACAGCACCTCGGGGGCGACCCTGTAGGCCGCGCCGTTGGCGCAATCGATCACCACCTTGAGCCCGTCGAGGCGGCGGCCTTGCGGAAACGTCGCCTTGACCCGCTCGGCATAGCGGAAGCGGCCGTCATCGACGCGCTTGGCCCGGCCTATATTGGCAGCCTTGGCAGGCTCGATCTCGCCCGCGACGATGGCCTCGATCTCGGCCTCGGCCTCGTCAGAGAGCTTGAAGCCATCGGGACCGAAGAACTTGATGCCGTTGTCGTGGTGCGGGTTGTGGCTGGCCGAGATCATGATGCCGACATCGGCGCGCATCGAATGGGTCAGCAGGCCAACGGCGGGCGTCGGCACCGGGCCGAGCAGCAGCGCGTTCATCCCCGTGGAGGTGAGCCCCGCGACCAGCGCGTTCTCGAACATGTAACCCGACAGCCGCGTGTCCTTGCCGATCACCACGCGGTGACCGTTCGAGCCGTCATTGCGGAAGTAACGACCGGCAGCCGCGCCGATCCGGAGCGCGATCTCGGCCGTCATTGGCCAGGTGTTGGCGGTGCCGCGCACCCCGTCGGTGCCAAAGAGCTTGCGTGTCATTCGTCCCATCCCATCACTGCTCTGAGCAGGCTCAGCGCCTGCTTCGTTTCCTCGACGTCGTGCACCCGAAGCACATGCGCCCCCTGCTGCGCCGCGATCAGCGCCACCGCGACCGAGCCGGGCATTCGCGCCTTGGGGGCCTCGGCCTCCGAGATCGTGCCGATAAACCGCTTGCGCGAAACCCCCAGCAGCAGCGGCAGGCCGAAGCCGTGAAACAGCGGCAGGGCGCGCAGCAGGGCGAGGTTGTGGTGCAGATCCTTGCCGAAGCCAATGCCCGGGTCCACCAGAAGCCGCGCACGGGCGAGGCCCATCGACAGCGCCGCCTCGATCCGCGCGGCGAGCGCGTCGTGCACCTCGGCCACCACGTCGTCGTATCGCGGCGCACGCTGCATGTCGGCGGGGGTGCCCACGGCGTGCATCAGGCACAAGGGCGCATTCGCCTCGGCCACCACGCCCGCGAGATCGGGATCGAAGCAAAGCGCCGAGACGTCGTTGATCATGTCGGCGCCTTCGGCGAGCGCCGCGCGGGCGACCGCGGATTTGCGGGTGTCGATCGAGATCGGCACCGTCATGCCGGCCGCGCGCAGCGCCGCCACCACCGGGACCACGCGGGCGATCTCCTCGGCCACGGGCACCTCCGTCGCGCCGGGCCGGGTCGATTCGCCGCCGATGTCGAGGATCTCGGCCCCTTGGGCCACGAGCAGCCGCGCCCGCGCCACCGCCGCCTCGCGCGTGGCGTGGTCACCGCCATCCGAAAAGCTGTCTGGCGTCACGTTGAGGATGCCCATGATCCGGGGTCGGTCGAGCGGCAGGCCGCAGAGCGGCGGCCGCGCGGCGCTCAGCCGGTCGCGCAGCGCGGCGTCGAGCGCTGCGGCGTCGAGCGAGACGCCATCGAGGCTGGCATGGGCGAAGCGCGGGCCCGACTGACCGGCCAGCGGCAGGCCCGGCTCGGGCGAGGCGGACCAGAGCGGCAGCGGCGTGGCCAGGCTCATGACGCCGCCCCCGGCAAAGCGATGCGGCGCAGCGGCCGGGTCGTCGCCACGGGCTGCTCCAGCCTTGCCGCGCCGACCAGCACGATCTCGCGCGCGTCGAGCGTGTCGGCCAGCCAGAAGGCCAGATCGCCGGCCCCCGTGCCCTTGGGCCCGTCGAGCGCGCTCACCGCCATGCGCGCCGGGGCCCAGAGCGTCGCCGCGCCCTTGCGCTGGGCCCAGTCGATCTCGGTGCGGTTGTCGCGCACCTCGACCTCGGGCAACTCCGCCGACAGCCGCCAAGCCGCCTGATCGAGCGCCAGAAGCTCGATCCGGCCCTGGATCGCCGCGTCGTCGGCCACGGCGGAGACGGCAGGTTCGGTCTCTACGCACAGGATCAGCGGACCGGGACCGTCGAGCAGCGCCTCGCGCCACGGCGACGGATCCGCCGCCGCTTTGGCCGAGATCAGCGCCACGACCGGGCGCGGCGCAGTCGAGGGCGGGCATGTGCTGGGCCCGGCGCGCATGATCTCGACCCCGAGCGCGCCGGGGCCGCGATCGAGCTTGCGGATACGCACGAAGACCCGTTCGGCCTGCGGCTCGGCGAGGATGCGTTCGGCGATGCGCTCGGCCAGCGTCTCGAGCAGGTCGAGCCGCTCGGTCGCCAGCGAATCCGCCACTGCCTCGGTCAGCCGGTCATAGGAAAGGATGCGGTCCACATCGTCGCCAGCGGAAGGCGCGGGTGCCAGCTCGGCCACGATGTCGAAGGCCAGCCGTTGCGTGGCGCCGCGCTCGGCGCGAAAGGCGCCGATCTCGACCTCGATGATGTGATCTTGCAGCAGGATGCGGTCGCGCAGGCCGGAGGCCGTCGCCGCGGCGCGGGCCTGCGGATGCTCGAATGCGTGGCGGGTCTCATCGGTCATCTGGCCACTCCGGGCTTGCGGGCATGGGGCATCTAACCGTCCCCCGCCCTCCCGGCAAGCACGGGCCTCAGTTCGAGGCGGTGCGGGTGGCCTCGCGGTAGAACAGATGCGCGCCGATCGCGGCGGTCTGTGGGATGCGCCCGGCCCAGGAGGGGTTCACCGCAGTGGTGTGGTAATGCGTGGCACCGCCGGTCAGCTCGCGCGGGCCGTCGCCGATCATGATCTTGGCAATGCGGCCAAGCTTGCTCCACGAGCCGCGGTCATTGACCGTGTCGGGGATGCCGTCGCAGGTATAGGAGAACTGACAGGCGTATTTGCGCCCTGTGCCCTGATTGACCACGCCACAGACCGTGCGGGGGTAGTCGGGGCTGTCGACGCGGTTGAGGATCACCTCGGCCACGGCGAACTGGCCTTTGAGCGACTCGCCGCGCGCCTCGAAATAGAGCGCCTCGGTCAGGCATTCCCATTCCGCGTCGCCCTTGGCGGCGGGCAGCGATGCCATCAGGACGTCGTAATCCTGCGTGGTCTGGGAGGCGATGCTCAGCCCGCGCTCGGCGGGGGCGGGCAGCGTGGCAGCCTCGGCGCTGGCGGCAAAGGGAACAATTTCGCCCGAGCCACGTTGTTGCCCCAGAAGCAGAGCGAGCCGGTCTTCCGCAGCGAGGGCCGAGACCGTGCCATTCTGCGCCGCAGCGGAGCCATCTTCGCTGGCGGTGGCTGGTGCTGCGGCCATCACCGTCGCAAGACAAGCCATCGCGCCAAAGCTGGGCAGGCGCAGAAAGTTCAGTCGCTTCATTGCAGTGTCCCCGGTTCCTCGCGGTATGCCCCGCGCTGGCAGGTGGCGGGGTATGGGAACAGGTCGGGAGTGTCTACCTTCGCGTCACCCGACTCGTCGGGAACCGGCGATTCCTTGCCACAGTTGCAAGCTGAAAATCGCTTCTGTCCACATGCGGCTATACGATAGTGGTGTTTTTGTCAGCCTTCGCCCCATCGAGCAGCGCCAGCTGTGCCGCCGCGAGGCGCGCCACGGGCACCCGGAAGGGCGAACAGGAGACGTAGTCGAAGCCTTGCCTGCGGCAGAACTCGATCGCGTTGCGCGATCCACCATGCTCGCCGCAAATCGAGAGCGTGACGTCCGGTCGGCCGGCCCGACCGCGCTCGGCCCCGATCTGCAACAACTCGCCCACGCCTTCAAGGTCGAGGCTGTGGAACGGGTCCTCCTCGTAGACGCCGTTCTTGACGTAGATCGACATGAACCGTCCCGCATCGTCGCGCGACAGACCGTAAGTCATCTGCGTGAGGTCGTTGGTGCCGAACGACAGGAAGGCCGCATGCTGGGCGATGTCAGCGGCGCGCAGCGCGGCGCGCGGCGTCTCCACCATCACCCCGAGACGGTAGTCGAACTCGGCCCCCGAATGCGCGCGAACCTGCGCCGCCACGGCGTCGATCCGCGCCTTGACCAGCTCGACCTCCTTCATCGCCGAGACCAGCGGGATCATCACCTCAGGCACCACCGGATCGCCGTCGCGGCTCGCCTGCACGGTCGCCTCGAAGATGGCGCGGGCCTGCATCTCGTAGATCTCGGGCACGGTGATCCCGAGCCGCACGCCGCGCATCCCCAGCATCGGGTTGTATTCGGTGAGCGCCGTCACCCGCGCCTCCACGTCCGAAAGCGTCACCGCGAGCCCGTCTGCCAGATCGCGCATGCCGGCACGGTCCGAGGGAAGGAATTCGTGCAGGGGCGGGTCGAACAGGCGGATGCAGACGGGCTGGCCCTGCATGATCTCGAACAGCCGCGCGAAATCGGCGCGCTGCATCGGCAGGAGCCGCTCAAGCACCGCGCGGCGCGCGCCCTCGTCCTTGGCGAAGATCATCTCACGCATCATGCCGATGCGCCCTTCTTCGAAGAACATGTGCTCGGTCCGGCACAAGCCGATCCCCTGCGCCTGGAAATTGCGCGCGGTCTGGGCGTCGGCGGGGGTGTCGGCATTGGCGCGCACGCCGATGTCGCGGAAATCGTCGGCCCAGTCGAGCAGCGTCCGGAACGCCCCGTCGAGCACCGCCTCGAACATCGCGGGCTCGCCCGCCAGAACCTCGCCCGAGGTGCCGTCGAGCGTGATGATCTCGCCCTCGGAGAGCTTGCGCCCCCCCGGCGCCACCATCTGGCGGCGCTTGGCGTCGATGATCAGGTCCGAAGCGCCGACCACGCAAGGCAGGCCGAGGCCGCGGCCGATCACGGCGGCATGGCTGGTGATGCCGCCGCGAATCGTCAACACCCCTTCGGCCGCATGCATGCCGCGGATATCCTCCGGCGTGGTCTCGCGACGCACGAGTATGCAAGGCTCACCGCGCGCGGCAGAGGCCTGCGCGGCGTTGGCGGAGAACACGATGCGCCCCGTGGCGGCCCCCGGCGAGGCGGCGATGCCGGAAACGATCAGGTCGCGCGGGGCCGAAGGGTCGACATGGCGGTGCAGAAGCTCTGACAGGGCCTGAGGCTCGACCCGGAGCACCGCCTCCTCGCGCGGGATCATCCCGTCCTCGGCCAGCGCCACGGCGATGCGCACGGAGGCGCGCGAGGACCGGCTCACCCGCACCGCGTCGAGTACATGCAAGCGGCCCTCCTGCAGCGTGAACTCGATCTGCATTTCCTCGCGCAGGCGCTCGCGGCACAGATGCCCCATGCGCAGCAGCCGCTCGAAGGCGTCGGGGCACAGATCCTCGAAGGAGGGGCCCCGGTCGTCCCGGGTGAGATAGATCGCCCCGGCCCCGGCCTTGAGCGCGTCGCGGCCCTGGCTCTGGCTGAGATAGCGGCCCGTTACCTGCGGCTGGCCGGTCTGGCTGTCGACGAACTGGATCACGCCCGAGCCGCATTCCCCCTGCCCCACGCCGAGCGCCATCTGCTGCACCACGAGGCCGAGACCGGCATCGGCGGGCGCGCCCTTGGCCTGCCGCAACAGCCGCGCCGTCGTCCCCTCCCAGGCGCGGGCCATGGAGCGCAGCACCTCGCAAAGCTGCACCGTGATGTCCTGGGGGAACGGTTCCTCGGCCTCGGCCTCATAGGCGGCGAGCGCGGTGCGCAGCGCGTCGGGGCCGGGATGGTCGGGGAGGTCGAAGCTGTCGGGGTCGAGCCGCGCGACATGCACGGCCCAGGATTGGATGAAGCGCAGGTAGAGCGAGGTCGCGGCCTCTTCGCCGACCTCGTCGCACAGCCGGGCGTGGCGCAGATCGGTCATGCCGATGTTGAGGATCGCCCCCGGTCCGCCCCAATCGGGGTCCTGGCTCGACGGGCGCACCGACAAAAGCGGCGCCTCGTCGAAATGCCGCATGATCTGCGACAGGTCGGGCATCCGCCCCTGTGCGATGGAATGCACACAGGAGAACGACAGCGCCACCGTGGTCGGCAGCGGCAGCCCCATGCGCACGAGGCGCTGCAGACACTTGGCCCGGCCGCCATGGCGCACGGCCGACATGTCGGCCTCCGGCGTGATCGGCAGGATCTTCGGATCTCGTGGCAATTGCTGCACTGCGGCACTCCTTGTCGCCGCAAGATAGGCCGTGCGAGGCGATCCGCCAAGCACGGCCTTGGTATTAAGCGCTCAGCCTTCGATTTTCGTCAGGTCCGCCACCGCGCCGCAGGTCGCGCGGATGCGCGACAGCAGGTTGAGCCGGTTGCGGCGCAGCACCTGATTGTCGGCGTTGACCTGCACCGCCTCGAAGAAAGCGTCGATCGGGGCGCGCAAGCTCGCCATCGCGCCCATCGCGGCGCCGAAATCCTCGGAGGCCATCGCCGCGTCGATCTTGGGCTGCGCCCCGTCGAGCGCCGCGAAGAGCGCCTTTTCCTCGGCGCTCTCGGCGAATTTCGCGTCGGCGCCATAGGAATACTCGACCCCGTCCTTTTCCTCGGCCTGGGTCAGGATGTTGTTGGCGCGCTTGAAGCCTTGGGTGAGGTTGGTGCCGTCCTCGGTCTTGAGGAAGGCCGCCAGCGCCTCGGCCCGGGCGACCAGAAGCGTCAGGTCGTCATTGCCGGGCATAGCGATGCAGGCGTCGATGACGTCATGCGGGATGCCCTCGGCGCGCAAGTGTACCTTGAGACGGTCGTGGAAGAAAGAGAGGAGGTCGTTAGAAACTGCTTCGGAAGCAATAATTCTTTCTGATTTCTCACCCGGAACAACATTTAGACTAATTTCGCACTGATCGATTAGTTTAAACAGTTCAGCTTCTTCGCGCTTAACAGGTTCGGCTTCACCTATGAATGTCCCTGCGCCGAGCACCCAATGCTCATCACCTTCGTGTTCACCCTCAAGCACCCAAGCCCTGTCCGCCTGGACTAGGCTAATGACAGTTCTCCTATAGGAAAAGGCTACAAGTTCAGACAGCTTCAACCGCAGCCCGTTCGACAATACCAGACGGATCACCCCCAGCGCGGCGCGGCGCAGCGCAAAGGGGTCCTTGGAGCCGGTGGGCTTTTCGTCAATCGCCCAGAAGCCCGCCAGCGTGTCGAGCTTGTCTGCCAATGCCACGGCGACCGAGACCGGCGCGGAGGGCACGGCATCGGAGGGACCAAGCGGCTGGTAATGCTCCTGCGCGGCGGCGGCGATCTCGGGGGAGAGGCCCTGCGCTTGCGCGTAATACCGCCCCATCAGGCCCTGAAGCTCGGGAAACTCGCCGACCATCTCCGAGCGCAGGTCGGCCTTGGCCACCCGCGCGGCTTTCTCGGCATCATCGGCATCGGCCGAGACCTGCGGCGCGATCTCGCGCGCAAGCGCGGCGATGCGGGCGATGCGGGCGGATTGAGAGCCGAGCTTGTTGTGGAAGGTGACGTTGGACAGCCCCTCGACCATGGCTTCGAGCCCGCCCGCCTCGACGATGCGCAGGTCGTTCTCCCAGAAGAACTTGGCATCCGACAGACGCGCGGCGAGCACCTTGCCGTTGCCCGCGAGGATGGTGGCGCCGTGATCCGGCGTCTCGATGTTGGCGACGGTGACGAAGCGGGTGATCTTGCCCGATCTGGGGTCGCGCACCGAAAAGAACTTCTGGTGCTCCTTCATCGA
Organism: Limimaricola cinnabarinus; assembly: GCF_047631075.1. Classification (NCBI taxonomy): domain Bacteria; kingdom Pseudomonadati; phylum Pseudomonadota; class Alphaproteobacteria; order Rhodobacterales; family Paracoccaceae; genus Limimaricola; species Limimaricola cinnabarinus. Next base: position 164,189 of record NZ_JBLHYX010000005.1, on the reverse strand, counting down.
GGTCTGCAGCACCTCGGGCGGCAGGTCGAGGAACTCCTCGCCGATCTCGCCCATCAACACGACGGGCAATTCGACGAGGCCCGACACCTCGTCGAGAAGCCCGCGATCCTCGACCAGAGCAAGCCCTTGGGCGAAGGCTTGGGACGAGGCTTCGGACCAGATCGTCTCGGCCCGCTCCTCGGCGCGCAGCATCACGCGGGCGCGCTTCAGCTTGGTCTCGTAATCCTCGAAGGAGGACACGGTGAACGCATCCGGCCCCATGAAGCGATGGCCGCGCGTCGCGGCACCGGCCTCGATGCCCTCGATCTGCATCGGCACGACCTGCGCGCCCTGTTCATCCGTCAGGATGCACAGGATCGAATGCAGCGGCCGCACCCAACGCAAATCGCCCGCACCCCAGCGCATCGATTTGGGCCATGGAAAGTTGCGGATCGCCGCGTCCAGCACCTCGGCCACGATCGCCTGCGCCGACCGCCCCTCATGGGTGATCCGGGCGAAATAGGCCTGACCCTTCTTCTCGTCGCGGATCTCGAGTTGATCACGGGTGAGGCCGGTCGAGCGCAAAAAGCCCTCGAGCGCCTTTTCCGGCGCGTCGGTGCGCGGGCCCTTGCGCTCCTCGACGGTGTCGCGGCTGGCCGCGGTCAGCCCCTCGACCGAAAGGGCAAGGCGGCGCGGCGTGTGAAACGCCCCGGCGGAGGCATAGGTGAGACCGGCTTCGACGAGGCCGTCGGTGACCATGCGCTTCAGGTCGTCGGCGGCCTTCGCCTGCATGCGGGCGGGAATTTCCTCGGAAAACAGTTCGATCAGCAGGTCGGGCATCAATAGGTCCCTTCGGGTGGGGTCGGGCATCCGGGCGGGGCCGGGTCGCCGTCGAAGACGACCTCGCCGCAGACGTTGATCTGGTTCCAGGCGAGCGCGCGCCCGTCGGGCATGACGGCGAGCACGCGGTCGATGCCATAGGGTTCGTTGAGCTTCCAGACGTAGGATCGCGCCTGACCGCTCTCGAGCGCCTCGCCCACCTCGCGCGCGTCGAAGCAGTCGAACCAGCCGGGGGCGACCAGCGGCTCGGCGCGCTCGTGGATCACGGCGTTGTCGAAGGCACTGGCGTCTTCGATGGTCATGCAGGCGCGAAAGCGGATCGGAGAGCTGTCGCTGTCGATGGCGCGCAGGTTCGACACGGCGACGGGGACCGGCGCGGCCCGGTCGTCAAGCACCACGACCTCGCCCACCTGGGCCGGCGTCAGCTCGTCGTAATAGGCATAGACCTGCAGGTACCACATCAGCACGCCCGAGAAGAGCGCGAAGGCCAGCAGTACCGATATGACGATCCGTGTGATCATGCGGCGCCACCGGCGCGCGTGGTCACGAAGGCGTCGGCGCAGGCCTTGGCCAGCGCCCGGACGCGGCCGATATAGGCCTGCCGCTCGGTGACCGAAATGACGCCGCGCGCGTCGAGCAGGTTGAACAGATGCGACGCCTTGATCGCCTGATCATAGGCGGGATGCGCCATGACGATGCGCTTGCCGGTGCGCGGGTCCTCGGCGGGGGCCGACAGGATCTTCGCGCATTCGGCCTCGGCATCCTCGAAATGCCGCAGCAGCATCTCGGGCGTGGCGGTGTCGAAGTTGTGGCGCGAATACTCTTCCTCGGTCTGGCGGAACACGTCGCCGTATTTGAGCGCGATCGGCGCGTCGGGGTCGTTGAACGGCATCTCCATGACGTGATCGACGCCGAGCACATACATCGCCAGACGCTCCAGCCCGTAGGTCAGTTCGCCCGAGACGGGGCGGCAGTCATGGCCGCCGACCTGTTGGAAATAGGTGAACTGCGACACCTCCATGCCGTCGCACCAGACCTCCCAGCCCAGGCCCCAGGCCCCGAGCGTCGGGCTTTCCCAGTCATCCTCGACGAAGCGGATGTCGTGCAGGCCGGTGTCGATGCCGATGGCGCGCAGCGAGCCGAGATAGAGGTCCTGCAGATCCTTGGGCGAGGGTTTGATGATGACCTGATACTGGTAGTAGTGCTGCAGCCGGTTCGGGTTCTCGCCGTAGCGCCCGTCGGTCGGGCGGCGCGAGGGTTGCACATAGGCCGCGGCCCACGGGTTCGAGCCCAGCGCGCGCAAGGTCGTCGCCGGGTGGAAGGTGCCCGCGCCGACCTCCATGTCGTAGGGCTGCAGCACCGCACAGCCCTTCGAGGCCCAGTAGGACTGCAGCCGCAGGATGATTTCCTGAAAGGAGCGGGGAGCGTCGGTCATCTGGGGGCCTCTCGCGGGTTCACGGATCGCGGGTCTGCTTACGGCGCGGCGCTGATAGCGTCAATCATGGCGCGGGCGCGCAACAGCCCCGTTCCGGTGCGGCGCTTTGGCATGGCCCCTGCCCGGGGCGATGCTATGGTCGCAGGCCAGATCCAGAACAACGGGACCCGGGATTCACATGAAACGACTGCTTGCAGCCCTGCTCGCCACCGGCTTCTTCTCTGGCGCGGGATGGGCGCAGGAGGGCGGCGTCTGGCTGCAGGTCGAGGCGTTGCCGACGCTGAACCGCGCAGAGAACCGCGCGCGCGCCTATGCGGGACGTTTCGACGCGGTTTCGGGCTATGCGCTCGGCAGCGGCTGGTACGGCATTGCGCTGGGTCCCTATGACCCTGCCGAGGCGCAGCGTCTTCTGGGTGAGTTGAAGGCGGCGGGCGCGGTGCCCGGCGACGCCTTCGTGGCCGACGGGGCGCAGTATCGCGCGCGCTTCTGGCCGGTGGGCGCGCGCGGCGATGCGCCAGGCCGCGCGCCGGTCGTAGCCGAGACGGCCACCGCGCCGGCGACGCCCTTGCCCGAGGGGGCTGGGCCGGGGGCGACCTCGCCCGAGGCCCCTGCCCCCGCCCCTCGTGTCGAAACGCTGGCCGAGGCGCGCGCCTCGGAGCGCGATCTCGATCAAGCCGCGCGCGAAGAGGTGCAGGTCGCGCTGCGCTGGGCCGGGGTCTATGACGCAGGCATCGACGGGGCCTTTGGCACGGGCACCCGCGCCGCCATGGCCGCTTGGCAGCGGCAGAATGACCATGAGGAAACCGGCGTGCTGACCTCGACGCAGCGCGCGGCGCTTATTAATGCCTATGACGCGGTGCTCGACGGGCTCGACCTCGCGGTGGTGACGGATGATCAGGCGGGGATCGAGATCGTGATGCCGACCGCTCTCGTCGCGCGCGGCGAGGCGCAGCCGCCCTTCGTGCGCTACGACGCCAGCGGCGAGGAGGCGGTGCGGGTGCTGCTGATCTCCCAGCCCGGCGACGCGCGGCGTCTCGCCGGGCTCTACGAGATATTGCAGACGCTCGAGCTCGTGCCGCCCGAGGGGGCGCGCGGGCTCGACACGAACCGCTTCGTGATCGAAGGGGCGGATGACAGCCGCGTCACCCATGTCGAGGCGGCGCTGATCGACGGCGCGATCAAGGGCTTTGCTCTGGTCTGGCCCGCGAATGACGACAGCCGCCGCGCGCGGGTGCTGTTGGAAATGACGGCGAGCTTCAAGGCGCTGCCGGGTGTGCTCGAACGCGGCGAGGTGCCCGCTGACGAGGCGCAGGCCATTGATCTGGTCTCGGGGCTGCAGATTCGTACACCGCTGCACGAGCGGGCCGGCGTCTTCGTCGATGCGCGCGGCATCGTCGCCACGACAACGGAGGCGGTCTCGGGCTGCGGCGACGTGGCGATCGACGGACAGCTCGGCGCGACGCTGATGATGCAGGACGCGGCTTCGGGTCTCGCGCTCCTGCGTCCTGCCACGCCGCTGACCCCGCGGGGGGTCGCCACGTTCCAGACCGGCGTGCCGCGCATCGGCGACAAGATCGCCGTGGCCGGGTTCCCCTATGGCGGCGCGCTGTCGGTGGCGGCGACGACCTTCGGCCGCCTCGCCGATATTCGCGGGCTCGGCGGCGAGGAGGATCTCAAGCGGCTCGACCTGAACGCGCAGCCCGGCGATGCGGGCGGGCCGGTGCTCGACATGGGCGGAGCGGTGTTGGGGCTTTTGCTGCCGGGCGACCGCCAATCGGGCCGGGTGCTGCCCTCCGGCGTGGCGCTGGCGCTTGAAAGCGAGGTGGTGCTCACGGCGCTCGAAGCTGCGGGCGTCGAGGCCAAGCGCACCGAGGCGCGTATCGAAGATACGGTGCAGGCCGTGGCCCGGCGCGCGGGCGAGATGACGGCGCTGGTGAGCTGCTGGGAGTAAGGCGCAGGCCGGGATGGCGGGCGGTCCCTGCCCGCCATCCCGGGTCGTAGATCAGGCCAGGATTCAGGTCAGGCCCGGCGTGAGCCGGATCAGCGTCGGCCCGTCGGCGGCAAGCGCGCGCTCGAGCGCCGGGGCGATCGCGTCGAGGCTTTCGGGCATCTCTGCCTCCGCCCCCCAAGCCCGGGCCAGCGCGCAAAAATCGGGGTTGCGCTGATGCACCGCACGCGGCGCGATCTGGGCTGCGACCATGCTGGCCTCGATCTCGCCCAGCCGCTCGTTGTCCCACACCACGAGCGGCAGTGGCAGGCCCAGCTCGACCGCCGTGCCCAGCTCCTGGATCGTGTATTGCACACCGTAATCCCCGGCGAGCGCCACCACCGGCACCTCGGGGCGGCCCACCGCCGCGCCGATCGCGGCAGGCAGCGCGTAGCCCAGCGTGCCGAAGCCAGAAGGGTGATGCCACAGCCTCGGCGCGGGCGCTGGCCAAGCCTCGACCGCCGCATAGGCGATCTGGGTCATGTCCGAGAACACCATCGCCTCCGGCGGCAGCGCCTCGCGCAGCGCGCCGATCACCGCCAGCAGCCCCGGCCTGTCGGCGTCGATCTCGGCGAACCAGCGTCGGCGCGCGGCGTCGATCCGGTCGGGCTGCCAGTCCGAGGCGGCGGCCCCCTGCCCCAGCGCCGCGCCGATCATCGCCAGCCCCGCCGCCGCATCGCCGGCAAGCCGCAGCTCGGACCGGGTGTCGGCGGCGAGGATCGCGGGATCGATGTCGAGCCGGATCACCCGCGCATGGTCGCCGAAGCCAGGCGTCTCGCGCCACAGATCCGTCTCGGACAGCGCGCAGCCCGCCACCAGCACCACATCGGCGCGGGCGATCTCGCGGGCGCTGTCGGGCCGGGCAAGAAAACTGCCGAAATGTAGCGGATCGCCCGGTGCGATGACGCCGCGCCCGGCGCTGGTCACGAAGCTCGCGGCCCCGAGCCGGGCCGCCAGAGCGCGCGCCTCGAGCGCAGCCCCCGTGGTGCCGCCACCGAGGATCAGCAGCGGCCGGCGCGCCTCGGCCAGAAGCCGCGCCGCGCGGGTGACGATACCGGGATCGGGGCGGCCTGGCGGTTGGGGCCGCACGGCGGGGGGTGCGGCGGGCGCGGTCGCCTCGAGCAGCGGGATCGGGATCTGCATATGCGCAGGCCGCGGGCGGCGCTCGGCAAAGCCAGCGAAGGCGCGATCGAGCAGCGCATAGGCGTGATCGGCGTCGCGCGCCTCCTCGGACCACGCAGTGACGGCGGCGGCGGCGCCGCGCTGGTCGCGCATCTCGTGCAGGCGGTGATCGGGCGGTCCGCCATTCGGAAGGCAGGAGGACAGCGCCAGCACCGCGACGCTGTCGGACCAGCTCTGGCCCAGCGGCGTCATCAGGTTGCACAGCCCCGGCCCCGAGATCACGCAGGCCACGCCGGGCCGCCCGGACGCGCGCGCATAGCCGTCGGCCATGAAGCCCGCGCCCTGCTCGTGGCGCGCCAGCACATGGCGCAGCCCCGCCTCATCGAGACCGCGGTAGATCTCCTGATTGTGGACGCCGGGGATGCCGAACACCACCTCGACGCCGCGCGCGGCCAACGCGTGGGCCAGCTGCACTCCAAGAGGGCGTCGGTCTTGCGGCATCACGATCTCCAGAACTCGCGGGTGACGACCACCAGCACCACCAGAAGCTCGAGCCGTCCGATGAACATGGCGATGGTGAGGATCCACTTGGACACATCCGGCAGCGGCTGGAAGTTGCCCGCAGGGCCGATGATCGGCCCCAGCCCCGGCCCCACATTGGCGATGGAGGTCGCGGCCCCCGACACGCTGGTGATGAAGTCGAGACCGGTCAGCGACAGCAGCACCGAGGTGATGCCGATCGAAACGATGAACACCACGAAGAAGGACATCACCGAGGACAGCACGTCCGGCGGCACCGGCCGCCCGTCATAGCGCGGCATGAAGACGCCGTGCGGCTGGTGGATCTTGCGGATCTGCGCCGCGATCGAGGCGAAGAGGATCTGGTAGCGGAAGATCTTGACCGAACAGGCGGTCGAGCCGGCGCAGCCGCCGATCAGCCCGATGAAGAAGAACATCGCCACCGGGAACGGGCCCCATGTCATGTAGTCGGCGCTGGCATAGCCGGTGCCCGACATGATCGAGACCACGTTGAACAGCGATTCGCGGAACGCGACCTCGCTGAAGCCATGGGTATAGTCGGCCAACGACAGCGCGATCAGCAGCACGCAGACGAGGATCGTCAGGAAGAAATCGCGCACCTGCGCGTCGCGCAGCAGCGGCCGCGCCTGACCGGCGGCGAGCTGCACGTAGCGCACGAAGGGCAGTGCCGCGAAGAACATGAAGACCGCGCCCACGTAATGCACCCCGGCCCCGTATTCGCCGAAGGAGGCGTCGGAGTTGGCAAAGCCGCCAGTGGCGATGGTGGTCATCGCATGGACGACCGCGTCGAAGGGCTCCATCCCGGTGGTGATGTAGGCCAGCATGCAGGCCAGCGTCATGCCCACATAGATCACCGCGATGCCGCTGGCGATCTCTGCGGCGCGGGGCAGGATCTTGCCCATGGTTTCGAAGGCCTCGGAGCGGAACACCTGCATGCCGCCCACCTTGAGTTCGGGCAGGAACACCATGGCAACGACGATGATGCCGATGCCGCCCAGCCATTGCAGGATGCCGCGCCACAGCAGGATGCCTTGCGGCAGATCGTCGAGACCGGTGAGCACGGTGCCGCCGGTGGTCGTGATGCCCGACATCGCCTCGAACACCGCGTCGGTGACGCTGCTGTCGGTGGCGCCGAGGATGAAGGGCAAGGCCCCGAAGCTCGGCAGCGAGATCCACACCGAGGAGGTCACCAGAAAGGTCTGGCGCAAGGTGAGCTTGGGCTTCACCCCGTTGTGGCACGACAGCGCCGTCAGAAGGCCGGTGAGCAGCGTCAGCACGGCGCTTTGGAGAAACACCGGCCAATGGCCGTTGCGTGCCCCGATATCGGCCAGCATCGGACCCAGCATGGTCAGACCCAGCACCGACAACAGAAGGCCGTTCACATATCCGACGGGGCGCAGGTCGATCATGCCGGAGCGTTGTCCCAGCCCCCTTGCCCTGTCAAGCGAAGGGCGCGGGCACGCTGCGGAACGTGGCGCGCCTGCCGCGGCGGCGGCAGGCGCGCGGCTTCAGCCGGCGTGAAGCAGGCTCGCGAAGAGCTGCGGATCGAGGCTTTCGTTGGCGAAGGTCGTCCCTTCGGTCAGCAGGCTCACCGCGTCGTGGCTGTGCAGGCTTTCCTGGTGGCTGGCCATCACGCGAAAATCGCCGATGCGCGGATCGGCCATGAGCTGCTCGGCAAAGAGCCGGGCCGCGTCCTCGACGAAGATCGGGTTGGCGGCGTTGAGCTCGGCGAAGGCCTGCTCGTCCTCGCGCTTGACCATCACCTGCGTCTCGGTCGGCACGGCGGCGCGGGCCATCTCGACCAGATCCTCGAACCACAGCACCGGGCCGGGCTCGGCCACGACCGAGAGCCGCGCGACGGACCGCTGCGAATGCGGCGTGGCGAGCTGGCCGCGAAACTGGCGCGCATGCTCGGAAAGTTCGAGAGAACACGGACAGGTCGAGGAATAGACATAATCGAGATGGATGATCTTCTTGGCCACACCGGCCTGTTCCACCAATTCGAGCGTGAGGTCGTAATATTGATAGCCCGAGAGCCCCGAGCGCAGCGAAGGGCGCAGCATCGGAAACCGCACGCGCATCTGGATGCGCGCGTCGAAGCTCTTGAGATCGGCGATGTAGTCGGCGAGCGCCGCCTCGATCACGTCGAAGGAGAAGGTCTTGTCGGCATGGCGGTAGAAGGACCGCATGATGCGCGACATGTTGATGCCCTTCTTCTCGGCCTCGAGGCTGACCGTGCCGGTCACACTGGCCTCGAGCGCGATGTCGTCGCCGTCGCGGGTGTGGAACTTGATCGGCAGGCGGAAGTTCGAGATGCCGACATGCTGGATCGCGCGCGCGGCGCCGCGGATCAGGCTGGAAGGACCGTTCTGCAGGTCGGGCAGCATCGCGCGGTAGGCGTCGTCGACGACGAAATCCTCCGGGTAGGCGCGCGCCAGCGCCGGGTAGTTCGACAGCTCCTGCCCCGGCACCAGCCGACCGATCAGCGGGTCGAGCGTGGCGACCTCTTCGGGCGTGGCGAGCGTGGCCCAGCTGCGCAGCAGGCGCAGCGCCGCAGCCGCGTCGTCGCGGTTCGGAACAGGGTGAGAATCATTGGAGCGATGCAGATCGCGGGTGGCTTGCGTCACGAGGGATATCCTCCGGTCGGGTCGACCCCCACCATATAGGAGGTCTGCGAGTGATGTTCAGGCCTGCCGCGATCTGCCCGGTCCGGTTTTCCGAACTCAGATGGCCGCGATGGCGTGTCTCAGATCCTCGATCAGATCCTCGGCATCCTCGAGCCCGACAGACAACCGGATCAGGCCCGGTGTGATTCCAAGTGCCGCTTTTTGTGACTCCGGCAACCTTTGATGCGTGGTCGATGCCGGATGGGTCGCGATTGACTTGGCATCCCCAAGGTTGTTCGAAATGATCACGATGTCGAGAGAATTCAGAAGCTTGAATGCAGCTTCTCGCGAACCTGCGTCGAAAACGACGACAGTGCCGCCGGCGCCCATCTGCCGCTGGACGAGGTCGTGCTGCGGATGGGTGGGCAGACCGGGGTAGATCACCTGGGCCAGTTTGCTTTCCTTCGACAGGGCCTGAGCCACGCGCCCGGCGCTTTCGGCCTGCGCGCGCACACGAAGCTCGATGGTCTCCAGCCCCTTGAGCATGAGCCATGCGCTGAAGGGCGAAAGCGAGCCGCCGGTGTGCTTCATGTAGGGCTCGACCACGCCGCGGATGTGCTCCTCGGTGCCGAGGATCACACCGCCCAGCGCCCGGCCCTGGCCGTCGATATGCTTGGTGGCAGAATAGACGACGACATCGGCGCCCTGGGCGATCGCCTCCGAATAGACCGGCGTGGCGAAAACGTTGTCGCAGACCACCTTGGCGCCGACGGCGTGGGCCAGCTCGGACACCGCGGCGATGTCGACCACCTCGAGCGCCGGGTTCGAGACGCTCTCGAAGAACACCGCCGCCGTGTCGGGGCGGATCGCGGCGCGCCACTCGTCGAGGTTCTTGCCGTCGACGAAGCTCACCTCGACGCCGTAGCGCGGCAGGATCTCCTCTAGGATGTAGAGGCACGAGCCGAATAGCGCCCGGCTCGACACGACGTGGTCGCCCGCCTTGAGCATGGAGGTCAGAGCGCCGTTGACGGCGGCCATGCCGGAGGCGCAGGCGAAGGCGGCGTCGGCCCCTTCGAGCGAGGCCAGCCGGTCCTCGAACATCTTGACCGTTGGGTTGCCGTAGCGGGCATAGATGAACTCGTCGCCCTCAATCTTGACGAAACGCTGCTCGGCGGCCTCGGCACTGTCATAGACGAAGCCCTGCGTCATGAAGATCGCCTCGCTCACCTCGCCATACTGGCTGCGGCGGGTGCCGGCGTGAACCGCGCGGGTGCGTTTGCGATATTCGGTCATGTCATGGCCTCCAGGCCGAGTTGTTCCGGGGCGGCACGGTCGGTCGCGGCACAGAGGCCGCGCCCCGGTCCGGACGCCGCTGTCTGACGTCGCGATAGCTGCCGGCCCGATCCCGGTCAAGCGTGGCACCGGCACGTCCCGCTCCGCCCCCGACCGGTCCCGCCTGCCCTGCCCGCTTGCATCCGCCGCGTGACATGCCAGTCTCGCCGGATCACCGCAGGAGGATCCTCGCCATGCCCGCCCCCATCGATCTGCATTACTGGCCCACTCCGAACGGCTGGAAGGTCTCGATCGCGCTCGAGGAGATGGGCCTGCCCTACGCGGTGCATCTGGTGGACATCGGCGCGGGCGATCAGCGCCGCCCCGAATTCCTTGCGCTGTCGCCCAACGGCCGGATGCCCGCGATCACCGATCCTGACGGCCCCGACGGCGCGCCGGTCTCGATCTTCGAAAGCGGGGCGATCCTGCAATATCTCGCGCGCAAGACCGGCCGTTTCTGCGGCGCGACCGAAAGGGCGCGCATCGCGGTGGACCAATGGCTGATGTGGCAGATGGGCGGGCTCGGGCCGATGGCCGGACAGGCGCATCATTTCCTGCACTACGCGCCGAACCTGACCCCGCCGCAGGACATCGCCTATACCAAGGACCGCTACAGGGGCGAGGTCGCGCGGCTTTACGGCGTGCTCGACCGGCAGCTCGCCCGCGCCGAGTTCGTGGCAGGCGACGACTATACCATCGCCGACATGGCGGCATTTCCATGGGCCCGGCTCTGGGCGCGTCAAGAGCAGAAGATCGAGGATTTCCCGCATATGACAAGGTGGCTCGACACGCTGGAGACCCGCCCGGCCACCGCGCGCGGCGTGGCGCTGCATCTCGACAAGAGGCAGGGCACGGCGGACCGCGACCAGCAAAGGCACATGTTTGGCCAGCGTTAGGAAACGACCCCGGCGGCCCCGCGCATGCGCGGGGCTACCTTGTGCCTCAGAGACTCGAAATCCGAGGGGCTATTTCTCGGGCTCGATCATGTAGCGCTGCAAGGCCGCGATCTGCAGCCACAGGAACACGAAGAGCGCCGCCGGAAAGGCGAAGGTCTCGAGCTTGACCCAAAGCTCCTCGGACTGGGTGCGCCAGATGATCTCGTTGGCCACGGCGAGGGCCGCAAACATCATCGCGAGGCGGCGGGTGAGCAGCAGCCAGCCCTCGTGGCGCATCGGCAGCGCCTCGCCCATCACCCATTCGAGCCAGCTCTTCCGCAGCAAGAGCCCGATCGCGAGGATCGCGGCGAAGAGGCCATAGACGATGGTGGTCTTCATCATGAAGAACCGCTCGTCGTTGAACCAGGCGGTGAGGCCGCCGAAGAAGATCACCATGAAGGCGGTGAAGACCTGCATCCGGCTCAGCGCCCCGGTGAGCACCCAGAGCGCACCCATGGCGGCGAGCAGGATCGGGATGAAGATCAGCGTGGCGAGGATGAAACCCGAATATTCCGTTCCCGCGATCACGAAGCTGTCGTCCTTGATCCTGAGATAGACTAGGAAGAAGGCCAGCGTCGGTCCCAGTTCCAAAGCCTGCTTGAGCCAAGGGCTGATGTTGCGTTGCGCCATTTCCGGTCTCCCCTATGGGCGCACCGCGCCCGCTGTCGGGCCTGACATACGCGTTACACCCCCTTTGGACCAGTCCCCGGCGGCTTGGCACCGGGCCTGGAACACGGCGCGGTGATGCGCCGTTGTCACGCAAACGACCAAGGGAGACCCTGATCCATGCTCGAAGCGCTGCAAGCCGATCTCGCCACCGGGTTTCGCTCCACCGGCCCGTGGGTCGCGGCGATGCGGCTCATGGCGGCGATCGTGCTGACCGGGATCATCGGGATCGAGCGCGAATGGCGAGGCAAGCCCGCGGGACTGCGTACCCATATCCTCGTGGGGCTCGCCGCAGCGCTTTTCGTGATGCTGGGACAAGAGGTCACGCAGCTCGATTTCGGCGGCACCGACGACAAGCGGATCGATCCCTTGCGCCTGATCGAGGCGGTGACCTCGGGCGTGGCCTTCCTCGCGGCGGGCATCATCTTTACCTCCAAGGGTGAGGTGCGCAACATCACCACTGGCGCGTCTCTCTGGCTCGCGGGGGCCGTGGGTCTGGGCTGCGGCGCGGGACAGATCCCGCTTGCCGCAATGGCCAGCGTGATGGTGGTCGTGGTGTTGATGCTGCTGCGCGAGGTCGAGCGTCTGCTCGGCTGGCACGACTAGGCCAGCTCTCCTTCCGCGCCCGTCAGCGCGCGGGCGAACTCCTCGGGGTCGAAGGGCGCGAGATCGTCGATCTGTTCGCCCACGCCGATGGCATGGATCGGCAGGCCGAAGCGGTCCGCCAGCGCCACCAGCACGCCGCCGCGCGCGGTGCCGTCGAGCTTGGTCATCACGAGGCCCGACACGTCGGCGATGTTGCGGAAGATCTCGACCTGGCTCAGCGCGTTCTGCCCCGTGGTGGCATCGAGCACGAGAAGCGTGTTGTGCGGCGCATCCGGGTCCTTCTTGCGGATCACCCGGACGATCTTCGACAGCTCCTCCATGAGATCCTGCCGGTTCTGCAACCGTCCGGCGGTGTCGATGAGCAGCAGATCCGCGCCATCGGCCTGCGCCTTCGTCATGGCGTCATAGGCGAGGCTCGCGGGGTCGGTGCCCTGCGGTGCGGTCATCACCGGCACGCCGGCGCGGTCGCCCCAGATCTGCAGCTGTTCGACGGCCGCCGCGCGGAAGGTGTCGCCCGCGGCGATCACCACCGATTTGCCGGCCTCGCGGAACTGGGAGGCGAGCTTGCCGATGGTGGTGGTCTTGCCCGAGCCGTTGACGCCGACGACCAGCACCACCTGCGGCGTCTTGGCATAGATCGGCATGGGCCGGGCGACCGGCTCCATGATGCGGGAAATCTCGCCTGCGAGCAGGTCCTTGATCTCGGGTACCGAGAGTTTGCGGCCCATACGCCCCTCGGCGATGTTGGCAGTGACGCGCAGCGCCGTCTCGACGCCCATGTCGGACTGGATCAACAGCTCTTCGAGCCGCTCGAGCATGGCGTCGTCAAGCTCGCGGCGCGGTGCCGTATCGCCGCCTCTGCCGAACAGGCGGCCGATCAGGCCGGGCTTCTGCGCGGCGGGTTCGGGTGCCGGTTCGGGATCGCGCTCCTCGCGCACCGGTGGCGCGGTGGGCGTCACCGGTGCGGCGGGCATGCCGGGGGTCACCGGCGGCGAGACGGGCGGCACGGCGTCGGGCATGACGGGACGCGGGCCCGCGGGGGCGCTGGGCTCGGGGTGCCGCTCGGGTTCCGGTTTGGATTCGGGGGCGGGCTGCGGCTCCGGAGCGGAGGGCGCAGGATTTGGTTCGGGGATCGGCTCGGCAGTCGGTTCGGGCGCGGCGGTCTCCTGCGGCGCGGCGCTGTCGGCCCCCTCCTCGACGATCTCCTCGAGCCCGCGGTCGAGCTTGGACGACGAGGTGAAGAGTCGGTCTTTGAGTTTTCCGAAAAAGGACATGCGCCGCCCGGTCCTGCTGTCTTTGATGTTACCTCCTTCACCTAACCCTTGCGAGGGGTCTTGGAAAGGGAGGGGCGTCCGCGCAAGGATGCCCTGCCCACCGCCTTCGAGGTCGTCATGCCGTTCGCCTTCGCCACCGCCACGCTGCTGCCGCTGCCGCTGATCGCGGCGGCGATGGTATGGGGCGGGATCTGGGCGCTGGTCGCGCCGCTGGCGCTGACTCTTCTGGCGGCCACGCTCGACGAGATCGGCGCGCGGCTCGCGCCGCCGCGCCCGGGGGCGGAGTTCCCGGTTTCGGGCGCGCTCTCGACGGCGATCGGGTGGGCGCATTTCGCGGTGCTGGCGGGGGCTGTCTGGGCGCTGGCGGGCGGCTGGCTCGGAGCATTGGAAAAGGCCGCGGTCTTCGCCGCCGCCGGGCTCTGGCTCGGTCAGGTGAGCAACGCCAACGCGCATGAGTTGATCCACCGCTCCGCGCGAGGGGCGCGCAGGCTCGGGGTCGCGGTCTATGTCTCGTTGTTGTTCGGGCATCACGCCTCGGCGCATCCGCTGGTGCATCATGTCCGGGTGGCGACCCGCGACGACCCGGCCACCGCGCGGCGCGGCGAAGGGTTCTGGCGCTATGCGCCGCGCGCTTGGCGCGGCGGGTTCCGCGAGGGGTGGCGCGCCGAGACGGCGCGACGGCGCGCGGGCGCGCGCGGGACGCACCCTTACCGGGTCTATGCGGGTGGCGCGGTGCTGGCGTTCGGGGCCTCGCTGCTGCTGGCCGAATGGGGCGGGGTCGCCGCGCATCTGGCTCTCGCCGGATTCGCGCAGATGCAGCTGCTGCTGTCGGACTACGTGCAGCACTACGGTCTGGAGCGGGCGCGGCGCGGCGATGGTCGCCCCGAACCGGTGGACGCGCGGCACAGCTGGAACAGCCCGCATCCGGTCTCCTCGTGGATGATGCTGAACGCGCCGCGCCATTCGGACCACCACGCACGCCCCTCCCGGCCCTACCCCGCGCTCGATCTGCCGCAGGCGGCACCGATGCTGCCGCGCAGCCTGCCGGTGATGGCCTGCCTCGCGCTGTGGCCCCGCGCATGGCGACGGGTGATGGACCCGCGCGTGGCGAAATGGCGCGCAGCGGAGCGGAAGGGGCTGGCGGCGGAGGCGGCGGAGTGAGAGTGTGGGGCATGACCCATTCCCTTCTCAGCGCGCCATTGGCCCTCACCCTTCTGCTCTCACTGACCTTGGCCGCGCCCTTGGCCGCGCAGGAGCGCACACCGCTCGGGGCCGAGGAATTCCAGAACCGGGTCGAAGGCCGCACCCTGACCTATGAGAGCCAAGGCCAACCCTATGGCAAAGAGCGTTACGGCCGCGACCGGCAGGTGACGTGGTCGTTCCTCGACGGGCGCTGCCTCAACGGGACGTGGTATCCCAACGCGGGCGCGATCTGCTTTGCCTATGAGGACGGCACCGGCCCGGAATGCTGGCGCTTTTACGACGAGGGCGGGCGGCTCAGCGCCGAGTTCATCAACGACCCCGCGACGCCGCAGCTCTACCAGACCGACGAGAGCACGGCGCCGCTGTCGTGCCAGCCCGAGGTCGGCGTCTAAAGAAGGGTCCCCTGTTCAGGCGGCGGCGCGGGCTTGGCGGCGCGCTTGGGCTTGCCTCCCTGCCCGACCTGCATGCGCCCGTCGCGGAACTCGATCTCCAGCGTCGCGGCCGCTTGGGCCGCCGCGACGTCGGTGACCACCGCGCCGTCGCCGCGCACCACGGCATAGCCGCGCGCCAGCGTCGACTTGTAGCTCAGCGTATCGAGGAGGCGCGCCAGCGCCACGAGGCGGTCGCGCCTCTTGTCGAGGGGTCGCTGCACCAGATCGGGGCGCAGCCGTGCCGCGATCTGGCCAAGCGTCCGACGCTCCTGTTCGACCGCGCGCCGTAGCGCCGACGGCCCGAGGCGCAGCCCCTGAAGCAAGAGCCGCTTTTGCGCCAGCCCCGCGCGATGCGCCCCCGGCAACCGCGCCGAGGCGGCGTTCAAACGGTCGCGCCCACGTTCGACGGCGCGGGTGACGAGGCCGGGGCGCAGCGGATGGTTCGACAGCTCGATCCGCTTGCGCGCAATGGCGGCGCGCAGCGCGCCCGGCAGCCGGGTATCGAGCGCGTCGAGCCGCTGCGCGGGCCCCATCAGCAACGCTTCGGCACGCGGCAGGGCGCGCGACAGGTCGCGCAGCCGCTCGCCCCGCCTGTCGAGACCCGCGCGCGAGCATTGCTCCAGCCGCGCGCCGAACTGCGCCAGCGTGGCCCGAAGCTCGGCCCGGACCGGCACCGCCATCTCGGCGGCAGCGGTGGGCGTGGGCGCGCGCCGGTCGCTCGCATGGTCGATCAGCGTGGTGTCGGTCTCGTGGCCCACCGCCGAGATCAGCGGGATCGCGCTCTCGGCGGCGGCGCGCACGACGATCTCCTCGTTGAAGCCCCACAGATCCTCGATCGAGCCGCCACCGCGCGCGACGATCAGCAGGTCGGGACGCGGCAGCGCGCCGCCCGCGCTCATCGCGTTGAAGCCGCGGATCGCGGCGGCCACCTCGGCGGCGGAGGATTTGCCCTGCACGGCGACGGGCCAGACCAGCACCTCGCGCGGAAAGCGGTCGCGCAGCCGGTGCAGGATGTCGCGGATCACCGCGCCCGTGGGTGAGGTCACGACGCCGATCACCTCCGGCAGATACGGGATGGGCCGCTTGCGCCCCTCGTCGAACAGCCCCTCGGCAGCAAGCGCCTGCCGCCGCTTCTCCAGCATCGCCATCAGCGCGCCCGCGCCTGCGGGCACCACCTCCTCGACATTGAGCTGGTAGCGCGACTGCGATCCGAAGGTGGTCATGCGCCCGGTGGCGATGACCTCCATCCCCTCCTCGGGGCGATGCGACAGCTTGGAGACCTGTCCCTTCCAGCTGACGCTGGCCAGGACCGAGCGGTCGTCCTTGAGGTCGAAATACATGTGGCCGGTGCGCGCGACGGTGACGCGGCCCACCTCGCCGCGCACCCGGACATGGCCGAATTCGCCTTCGATGGTCTTCTTCACCGCACCCGAGATTTCGGACACGGTGAACTCACGCGCGTTGTCGCCCGCCTCGGGGCCGTCATCTTCGAAGAGGTCCATGCGCACTGTGTGCACCAGCGCGCGGGGCGGTTCAACGGGCGGCGGTGATTGCCCCCCGGCCCCGGCGCGCATAGAAGCGCCCCGACGGCAGGCTTTGGCGGGAGACGCGACCATGAACATCCTCATCCTCGGGTCCGGCGGGCGCGAACACTCCATCGCCTGGGCGGTGCTGCAGAACCCGAAATGCGACCGGCTGATCGTGGCGCCGGGCAATGCCGGGATCGCGCAGATCGCCGAATGCGCCGACCTCGACATCCTCGACGGCGACGCGGTGGCGGGCTTTGCCGCCGAGAACGCGGTGGATCTGATCATCATCGGCCCCGAGGCGCCGCTGGCGCTCGGCGTGGCCGATGCCTGCCGGACGGCGGGGCTGCGGGTGTTCGGCCCCTCGGCCGAGGCGGCGCGGCTCGAAAGCTCCAAGAGCTTCACCAAGGCGATCTGCGACGCAGCCAAGGCCCCGACCGCCGGCTATGCGCATTTCACCGATCTCGACGCCGCGCGCGCCTATCTTGAAACGCGATCGATGCCGATCGTGATCAAGGCCGACGGCCTTGCCGCTGGCAAGGGCGTGGTCGTGGCGATGGAGCGCGACGAAGCGGTCGCGGCGCTCGAGCACATGTTCGGCGGCGAGTTCGGCGCGGCCGGCTCGGAGGTGGTGATCGAGGAGTTCATGGAGGGCGAGGAGGCGAGCTTCTTCGTGCTGGTGGACGGCGAGACGGTGCTGCCGATCGGCACCGCGCAGGACCACAAGCGCGTAGGCGACGGCGACACCGGCCCCAACACCGGCGGAATGGGCGCCTATTCGCCCGCGCCGATCCTCGATGAGACGGTCGCGCGCAAGGCGCTCGACGAGATCATCCGCCCGACGATGCACGAGATGGCCCTCCGCGGCACGCCCTATTCCGGCGTGCTCTATGCCGGGCTGATGATCCGGCACGGCCAGCCGCGGCTCGTGGAATACAACGTCCGCTTCGGCGATCCCGAATGCCAGGTGCTGATGATGCGGCTCGGGGGGCAGGCGCTCGACCTGATCCAGGCCTGCGCCGAGGGCCGACTGGACGGCGTCGAGGCGCAATGGGCCGAGGATCACGCGCTGACCGTCGTGATGGCGGCCAAAGGCTATCCGAACAGCTACGAGAAAGGCTCGCGCATCCAGGGTCTCGACGCGCTTGAGGAAAGCTCTTCGGCCATGGTGTTCCACGCGGGCACGGCGGCGAAGGAGGGCGGCATCGTCGCTGCCGGCGGGCGGGTGCTCAATGTCACCGCGCGGGGCGAGACGCTCGCGCAGGCGCGCGAGGCGGCCTATGCCATGGTCGAGGCGATCGATTGGCCCGAAGGATTCTGCCGCGGCGATATCGGCTGGCGGGCACTGCCCGGGACGATCTGACCCCGCCGGAAACCGGCCAGTCCGCGCCGTACGCATTCGAACGACAAAGCCACCAGGGCACCGCGTCGTCTCTACGCGGTGCCCTTGGCAACTTCGCTCTGAAAATACTCGAGATCCGGCGCATCGGCCTGGCGCCACGCAAAAGGGCCGCACCATCGGCGCGGCCCTTCTCGTCGCTTTGGCGTCTCGATCAGGCGGCGGCGGCGCGGCTCACCAGCACGCCGTCGATCTCGCGGGCGGCGGCGGCTTCATCACCACCGGAAACGGCAGCGATCTCGCGGATCAGCCGCTCGAGCGCGGCCTCGTAGAGCTGACGCTCGGAATAGGATTGTTCGCGCTGGTCGTCGGCGCGGTGCAGGTCGCGGACCACCTCGGCGATGGCGATGAGATCGCCCGAGTTGATCTTCTGCTCGTATTCCTGGGCGCGGCGCGACCACATGGCCTTCTTGACCTTGGCCTTGCCCTTGAGGGTCTTCATGGCGTGGGCCACGACGTCGGGCGAAGACAGCGACCGCAGGCCGGCCTCGGTCGCCTTGTGCGTCGGCACGCGCAAGGTCATCTTGTCCTTCTCGAACGAGATCACGAAAAGCTCGAGCGACATGCCCGCCACTTCCTGCTCCTCGATCGAGACGATCTTGCCGACGCCATGCGCCGGATAGACGACGAAATCATCGGGGCGGAATTCGTTCTTCTTCTTGCTCATGACGTCCTTCCTGAACGATCCCAGCAGGTGAGCGGCGCGCGAAAGGCCCGGCAAACCGAAGGGTTCGTCGGGGGCGCGGACGGCCAGATGGGATCTAGGTTTGCAGCAGCATTACCAGATCAATATATCACAAAAATGCCCCCCAAGGAAGCGTCCCGCGCGCATTGCGGCGAAACGCCTTGAGGACAAGACGTTTTGGTCAGGGTCGCGTCGTCATCCGGCCGCGTGGGGCGAATCAGCCGCCTTCGCCGGGGGCCTCGGAGAACATTTCCATCTTGCCCTCCTTGCCGTCCATCTCTTCCGCGCTCGGCAGCGGATCCTTCTTGGTCACGATGACCGGCCAGATCTCGGAATACTTGCGGTTGAACTCGACCCATTTCTCGACATCCGGTTCGGTGTCGGGGCGGATCGCGTCGGCCGGGCATTCGGGTTCGCAGACGCCGCAGTCGATGCATTCGTCGGGATGGATGACGAGCATGTTCTCGCCCTCGTAGAAGCAGTCGACGGGGCAGACCTCGACGCAATCCGTATACTTGCAGGCGATGCAGTTGTCCTTGACGACATAGGTCATTGGCGGGCCCTCGATGCTTGTTGCGGCCTAGCTAGAGCAGTCCGCAGGGTCATTCAAGCACCCCCGGCCCGTCGCCTACCTCTCACCGGGTCCCCCATCGGGTCGATGATCGGCCCCGCGATCGGGCTGCCCATCATCGGCCGGCGCGGCAGGCGGATCAAGATCGTCGTAGAAACCGCGCGCCTCGGAGGCCGGGCCGCGCCGTTCGCCCAAGGCGAGAACCCGCACGACCCTGATCAGCCCCGCCTGCGGAAAGGTCAGCACATCCCCCGGCCCCACCCCGCGCGAGGCGCGCGCGGCGGGCTGGCCGTTGACGCGCACCCGGCCCTTGGCCACCAACGCCGCGGCGAGACCACGGGTCTTGAAGAACCGGGCCTGCCAGAGCCATTTGTCGAGGCGCAGCGTCTGGCGCGGCGCCTCTGCGGGGGTCGTGTCGCCCTTTCTCAATCGCGCTTGAAGCCCGCGAGCGCGGCGGCGAAGGGGTTGTCGGGATCGATCTTCTTCTCGCGCGACGGCTGCGATGAGAAGTTGCGCGGGCGCTCGTCTCGCTCGGGCTTGGGGCCACGGCGCTTGTCGCCCCGACCTTCGCCACGGCCTTCGCCTTTTCCGTTGGGCTTGCCGCCGGGCTTGCCCTTGGCGCCGCGCGGGGCGTCGCCCCGGTTGCCTTCGGGCCTTTGGCCCTGACCGCCCTGCCGGCGGCCCTTCTGACCCTCACCGCCCCGGCGCTGCCCGCGCCCGGCCCAAGTAAAGGTGTAGAAGGTTTCCGTCTCGGCGGGCTCGGCGGTCGCGGTCACATCATGCGCGACCTCGGGCGCGGTCTCGCCCACGGCGATGGTGCCGGGCGGGATCTCGGTCGGGGTGCCGGCAGGGATGCCCACGGGCGGATCACTGTCGGGCATTTCGTCGGGTGCGGGCGGGGGGCCGCGATCGGGCGTGCCGCCCGGTACCTCGGCGGGCGCGCTGTCGGGCTCGGTGCCCGGCACGTCCGTCGGGCTCGCCGGCGCGTTGTCGGGCCGCTCGGGCATCTCCGGCGTCTCGTCGGGAAGATCCGGCTGCTCGGGCGCGTCGGGGGGCGTGATGCCGGGCGCATCGGGCTGGGCCGGAGTTTCGGGCGGCGTGTTGCCGGGCACGTCGGGACCCTCGGGCGCGGGCGGCGTGGCGTCAGGGGTCTCGCCCGGCACCTCTTCGGGCGCAGCGGCCTTGGCGGGCTTGGCCTTGGGCCGCTCGCCCTTCTCGGCCTTGTAGCCCAGACCCGACATCAGCTCGGCGAACTGCTCGAGCGTGAGACCGGTGATCGACAGCATGTCGGGCACCGCTTCGAAGCCGCCCTTGCTGTCGCGGTCGCGCAGCATGTCGGCCAGACGCTCCAGCATGTCGATGCGGATCGCGCGCTCACCCGCGGCGCGGTAGCCCGCCATCGCGTAGTAGCCCGGCGCCGCGCCGCGCGTCGCGGGCACAGTGACGAGGCCCGGCGGCGGCGTCTCGGGAAACTCCTGCAGGTTCTTCGACAGCGCCCAGAGCACGAGGCGGATGCGCGTCGGCGCGGGCTTCAGCAGCGCCGGCATGAAGACGGTAAACTGGCCGAAACGGATGCCATGCTTGCGCAACGCGCCGCGTGCTTCCTGATCGAGCGCGCGCACCTCGTCGGCGATGTCGCCGCGCGGGATGACGCCGAAATTCTCGACCATCCGGTAGGCAAAGCCCTTGGCCTGCCCGGTCAGCGTCTCGTCATTGCCCAGCGCCAGCAGCGGCTCCTGCGTGGCGGCGACCTTGCGGTCGATGAAATGCTGCAAGCGGCGCTTCACCTTGTCGGTGATCTCGGGACCGGCCTCCTCGTCCACATAGGCCGCGACCTGCGGCTTGAACGGATCGGCGCCGGAGACGAGCTTGCCCACCGCAGAGGAGCCCCACATCAGGCCGCCCTGCTCGGTCACGTCGATCTCGGTATCGGGCGCGTTGTAGAAGCGGTCCGCGCGCAGGTGGAACTGCGGCGCGAGCGCCTTGTCCGCCGCCTGCCGCAGCGTCTTCGCCTCGTCCGGGCTTCCGGCCTTGTCGGCGCGGAAGCGGAAACCTTCGAGCCGCCCGACGTACTCGCCCTCGACCGTCACGTCGCCGTTGTCTGTCACTTCGGCCACCATGACCTCCTTCTGCTTGAGTCGCCGGGCCAGAACGCTGGTCCGCCGATCCACGAATCTTTGCGTCAGCGCGCCGTGCAGCGCATCCGACAGGCGATCTTCTACTCCGCGCGTCACGTCGCGCCAATGGCTTTCGTCCCCGACCCAGCCCTTGCGCTGCGCGACGTAGGTCCATGTGCGGATATAGGCCAATCGTTTCGACAACGCATCGATATCCCCGTCGGTGCGGTCGATGCGCTCGATGCGCTTGGCGAACCAGTCGTCGGGGATGCGGCCGCGATCCTGAAGATGCGCGAAGATCTGCCCGACCATGTCGGCATGCTCGCCCCGGCCGATGCCGCGAAAATCGGGCAGACGGCAGACATCCCACAAGAGCCGCACCGAAGAGCCGTCATGCGCCCGCGCGGCGATCACCGGATCGGCGGCGAGCGATTTGAGCGCGGCGAGATCGTCGCTTTCGCGTACCCGGCCGAGCCACGGGTTGTTGGTGCGTTGCTCCAGCGTCTGGATCAACCGCTTGAGTGAGCCGAACTGCAGCTCGGAGTTGCGCCAGAACAGCCGGGTGACGGGCCGGAACTGGTGGTTCTCGATCGCCTCGATCACCTCGTCATCGAGCGGCTGGGCCTCGCCGGTGACGCCGAAACTGCCATTGGTGCGGTGCCGGCCCGCCCGGCCCGCGATCTGTGCCAGCTCGTCGGGAGCGAGATGGCGCATCTTGTGGCCGTCGAACTTCACCAGTGAAGAAAAGGCCACATGGCCGATGTCGAGGTTGAGCCCCATGCCGATGGCGTCGGTGGCGACGAGGTAGTCGACATCGCCGTTCTGGTACATCTCGACCTGCGCGTTGCGGGTCCGGGGCGAGAGCGCGCCCATCACCACCGCAGCCCCGCCCTTCTGGCGGCGGATCAGTTCGGCGATGGCATAAACGCTGTCGACCGAGAAGCCGACGATGGCCGAACGTTCGGGCATGCGGCTGAGCTTCTTCGAGCCCGAATAGCTCAGCGTCGAGAGCCGGTCGCGGCGGATCGTTTCGGCCTCGGGCACCAGCGAGCGGATCGCCGGACCCATCGTCTCGGAGCCGAGAAACAGCGTCTCGTAACGACCGCGCGCGCGCAAGAGCCGGTCAGTGAAGACATGGCCGCGCTCGGGATCGGCGCAAAGCTGGATCTCGTCCACGGCGAGAAAATCGGCGTCCATCTCGGGCATCGCCTCGACGGTGCAGACCCAATAGGCGGCGCGCGGCGGCACGATCCGCTCCTCGCCCGTCACCAGCGCCACCACCGAAGGGCCGCGGGCCTTGACGATTCGGTCATAGACCTCCCGCGCCAGAAGCCGCAGCGGCAGGCCGATGATGCCTGAGCGATAGGCTAGCATCCTCTCGATCGCGTAATGCGTCTTGCCGGTATTTGTGGGGCCGAGCACGGCACCGATGCGCGAGGGGGTCATGGGGGGAGGTCCTGTATCGCCCTTGGGGCGTGTAAGTTCAGAGCGTGCGGCCGCCAAGCATGATGTCGAGGCGCTGCGCGGCGGCGAGGGCCTCGCTGTCATGCGGCGTCAGGGCGAGCACCCGCCCCCAGACCTCGCGCGCGGCCTCGGGGCGGCCCATTTCCTCAAGCAGCGCGGCAAAGCCCTGCAGCGCCCCGAAATGACGCGGCTCGCGCTCCAGCGCCGCGCGCAGATCCTCGATCGCGGGGCCGGTGAGACCGGCGACGTAATAGGCATTGGCGCGCAGCACATGCGCCTCGGCCAGATCGGGGGCGTGGTCGATGGCGGCGGTCAGATGCTCGATCGCGGCCTGCATGTCGCCCTCGCCCAGCGCGGTGCGGCCCCGCTCCACCAGCAGGTCGATCGCGGCGGAGCCGCTGCGCGACCAGGCCTCGCGGATCCCGGCCGCCAATTCGGGCGTTTGCTCGGGACTGGCGCCCTGAAGCTCATCGAACAGGCGCTCGACCTCCGGATCGGCCTGCGCATGCCCGAAGGTCACGAAGGACAGGCCGAAGGCCAGTGCCGCGAGGACAGGTTTGAAGGGAAGAATTCTTGCACCCATAGTCCATAGTGTAGGGGCGCGCCTGCGCCGAGACCAGAGGTTGCCCCATCACAAGGACCAGATCGGCGGCCATCCCGGTCGCCGCGAACGCGAAGGACGACGCTATGAGTGAGTTGGTGAGCCAAGCCGTGACGGCGCTCAACGCAAAGATGGACGGGCAAGGCCTCGATGGTGGTCCCGCCAAGTTCGTGATCGCGGACGAGGGTGCGATCATGATCGACGAGAACGGCGCGCGCGAGGGAGACGAGCCCGCCGAGGTGACCCTCACCGCCGAGGCCGAGACGTTCCAGTCGATCCTCGAGGGCGATCTCGACGCCACGGCGGCCTTCATGCAGGGCAAGCTTTCGGTCGATGGCGACATGGGCCTCGCGATGAAGCTGGCGGCGGTCCTTGGCTGACGGCGCGGGCCGCCCTGCCGCACCGTTCTTTGCGGAGGTGGCCTGCGGCCCGGCGGCGGCGCATTGGATCGCCGCTGCCGACGGGGTGCGTCTGAGGGCCGTGCACTGGCACGGCCCTCAGACGCCGAAGGAGCCGGTGAAAGGCACGGTGCTGATCCTCACCGGGCGCACCGAATACGCCGAAAAATACGGTCGCATCGCCGCCGATCTGGTGGCGCGCGGCTTTGGCTGCGCGACGCTCGACTGGCGCGGACAGGGGCTGTCGGACCGTGCGCATGACGACGCGATGCGCGGCCATGTCGATAGCTTTGCCGAATATCAGGACGATCTCGACGCGCTGATCGCGCATGTCGATGCGCTGGGCCTGCCGGGGCCCTACCACATGCTGGCGCATTCCATGGGCGGCTGCATCGGGCTGCGCGCGCTGTTGCGCGGCGCGCCTTTTGCCACCGCCTGCTTTACCGCGCCGATGTGGGGCGTGCTGATGCGCCCGACCTTGCGGGTCGCCGCATGGGGGCTGAGCAGCGCCTCGCGGCTGGTCGGTCTGTCGCACCTGCCCTCGCCCGGCCGCTCGGCCACGCTCGAGGACGCGGCCGAGGCCGCCGAGGCCAACATGCTGACCCGCGACGTCGAGAGCTTCGACTGGGTGCGCCGGCAGGTCGAGGCCCATCCCGAGCTCGGCCTCGCCGCCCCGTCGCTGCACTGGCTGCACGAGGCGCTGCATGAGACGCGGGCGCTGTCGCGGCTGGCCTCGCCCGACCTGCCCTGCCTGACCTTGCTTGGCGACGAGGAATGGGTGGTCGATTCGAAGCGCATCGGCGACCGGATGGCCCGCTGGCCCGGATCGGAGTTCGAGGTGATCGCGGGCGGACGGCACGAGCTTTTGATTGAGGATGCGGCGACGCGCGGCGCACGGATCGACCGGATCACGGCGCATTTCGCGCGGCAGGCAGGATCTTAGGCTATTCGGCCGCCCCGAGGTGCCCGACCGATGGCAGATCCTCTCCCGACACCGGAAGGCGGGAATGGGCCGGGTGCCCGCCCGCCACCGTGTCGTGCAGCCGCTCCGACGGATCGCGCCCGACAATGCGCCGCCCGCGCGACAGGAACAGCTTGTTCCAGCCGCGCCATGTGCTGACCGAGGGCGCCCCGGCATCGACGGGAAAGCGGTCGCGCCAGCCTTCGGGCAGGCTCAGGCCGCAACTTTCCAACCGCTCCAGCATCCAGACCAGCGGAATATTGGCGAGCGGCCGACTTTCGAGCGCGTCGCCTAGCTGACCGCCGATGTCGCCATGCGTGCCACGAAACCAGACCTGTTCGAGATGCCCCGAGAACCCTTCGGGCGTTACCCACAGCACCGGCTCGTAAGCGTGGCGCGTCTCATCGAGCGCCAGCGCGTGAAACCCATGCAGCACATGGCTGCCGAGCCGGTGGTCGTGGAACATGTGATTGGACCGGGAATGGCGCCACGCCCCCGGCAGCCGCAGCCCCAGAGAGGCCACCGTGTCCCATACGCCCACGGCCTCGATCTCCACATAGTCGTGGCAGTGCAGCCGCGCGAAGGCGCGGGCGGCCTCGCTGGGCTCGGGACCGCGATGGCGGTAATAGCGATAGGCGTCGCGCACGTTACGCTCGGTCGCCTCCTCGGCGCGCAGAAGACCGACCCGGCTGATCACCCCCGCAAGCGAGCGCACCGCATAGGCCCCGCGCGAGTAGCCCACGAGGATGATCGTGTCGCCGGGGCGAAACCGTGAGGCGAGCACGCCATAGGCGCGCCGGATCAGCCGGTTGATGCCGCGTCCCATCATCACGTCGAGCGTCTCGGCCCAGCTGCCCCACTGGATCCCCGCCTCGTAATGCACGGTCAGGTTGGCGTGCCGCCCGCTTTCGCGCAACAGCTTGTAGGTCAGCCCGGCATTGGTCTCGAACCCCGCCCTGAGCGTCGACATGGTGCCGTCGAGGATGATGACATGGGTGGCGGCGCCACGGGCGCGGGGCTGGCCCTCGGCCTGCCGGGGCCTGCGTCCGACCAGTCCGAGCAGCCAGTCACGAACGCCCATCCCGGCCTCTCCCGTCTGCCCCGACCGTGCCTGCCCTGTCCGCCCGCCGCATCCCGATCCTTCCGCCGTTAACCTTTACCCTAAGGGACGAGCCGGGTCTGTCCAGAGCCGTGACACCAGTCCCTTTTCATATGTGCCATATCCGTTGAAACAGGTGGTTACCCCCACGAGATAGGCGCCCGCCGAACGAAACAGCAGCCAGTCACCCTCCTGCGCGCAGCCTGGCAGGCACGTCTGGCCCGGCAGCCGATCGAGGCTGTCGCAGGTCGGGCCGAACAGGGTGAAGGGCATGGTCGCCTCGGGCGCGCGGCGGTCATGCGCGATCAGGTCCACGCGTGGCACGCCGATCGAGGGGCATTCCGACAGTCCGCCATAGGTGCCGTCGGCCAGATAGAGCGCCGCCCCGCGCCGTGCCTTGATCGGCACGGCATAGACCATGGCGTCGGCCACCAACGCGCGCCCCGGCTCGCAGACCAGAGCGGGCGCGCCGTCGAACGCGGCATGCGCGCGGCCGATCGCCGCGAAGATGGGGGCCAGTTCCGGCTCCGCCCCGTCGCGCCCCGAGGGAAACCCGCCGCCCACATTGAGCCGCGCCAGACGCACAGCGGCGGCGCGGGCCAGCCTGTCGCAGGCTGCCATGTAGGCGGTCCAGGCGTCGGGATCGGCGCATTGCGTGCCGACGTGAAAGGTCATCGAGACGCGCAGGCCCAGCGCGGTCGCGCGCGTCAGAAGCGCCAGCGCCAGATCGGGGGCCGCGCCGAACTTGGTGCCGAAATCATAGGCAGCACCCGCCACCGGAAGCTTCACCCGCACCGCGACCTCCGTGCCCGGTGCCACACCGCAAGCTGAGAGCTTGTCGAGTTCGCCCATGTCGTCCACCGACCACGAAGCCACCCCGGCCGCGATTCCCGCGCGGATCTCGGCGCGCGACCGCACCGGGTTATGGTAGTGCAGCACGGCTTTGGGACACAGCCCGCGCAGCAGAGTCATCTCGGCGGGCGACGCTACGTCGAAGCCGCGCATTCCCCCGGCCGCGAACTGGCCGATCACGCCCGGATCGGGGTTGGCCTTGACCGCATAGGTCACCTCGCCCGGAAAACCGTGGCGGAACCGGTCATGCCGCGCCGAGAGCGCCTCGGGGCACGCGAGCAGCACCGGCGCGTCGCCACCATACCGGGCGAGCCAGTCCCGCGGCGTCTCGGCGATGCGCGTGTCGGCGGTTTCGGGAAGGGGGATCGGGGTTTGCAGCATCAGGGGGCCTCCTCTTCTCCATGCTGCGCCCCCGCCCCGCCGGACCCTAGCGGCGATGCGCGCGATATGTCTCGACCTGCCGGCAGATCGACGGCAAGATCGACGATATGGCCGAACGAGACCCGACAGATGCCCGGCTGATCGCACTTTTGAGCGAGAACGCTCGCGCGCCTGTCGCGCATCTGGCGCAGCGGCTCGGCCTCGCGCGCTCCACCGTGCAGGCCCGGCTCGACCGGCTGGAGCGATCGGGGGTGATCGCGGGCTATACGCTGCGATTGTCGCCGCAGGCGCGCGGCGGCATCTGCGCCACAGTGCTGGTGCAGATGACGCCTGCGCGGCAGGCTGCCGTTCTGGCGGGGCTGAAGCGGCTGCCCGAGGTCGAGACGGTGCACACCACATCGGGGCGCTTCGACCTCGCCTGCCGGCTGCGCGCGGACACCACCGAGGCGCTGGATGCGGCGCTCGACCGGATCGGCGCGCTCGATGGGGTGAAGGCGACCGAGGCGCTCATTCACCTGAGCACCCGCATCGACCGGGGCTGATCCCTTTTCCTCCCTTGCCCGCCGCGCTAGAGACAAGGCCGATCTCACCGAGGAGCCCGGGACATGGCGATGGAAAAGACGTTCGATGCGGCCGAGGCCGAAGCCCGGCTCTACGAGGCATGGGAACAGGCGGGGGCATTCCGCGCAGGCGCTGGCGCGCGCCGGTCCGAGACCTTCTCGATGATGATTCCGCCGCCCAACGTCACGGGCTCGCTGCATATGGGTCACGCCTTCAACAACACGTTGCAGGACATCCTCGCGCGCTGGCACCGGATGCGCGGCTTCGACACGCTGTGGCAGCCCGGGCAGGACCATGCGGGCATCGCCACCCAGATGGTGGTCGAGCGCGAGATGGCCAAGGCGGGTAACGAGACCCGCCGCGAGATGGGCCGCAAGAAGTTCCTCGGCAAGGTCTGGGAGTGGAAAGCTCAGTCGGGCGGCACCATCGTCGATCAGTTGAAGCGCCTCGGCGCGTCCTGCGACTGGGATCGCAACGCCTTCACCATGTCCGGCGCGCCCGGCGCGCCCGAGGGCGAGCAGGGCAATTTCCATGACGCGGTGATCAAGGTCTTCGCCGACATGTACGGCAAGGGCCTGATCTATCGCGGCAAGCGGCTGGTGAACTGGGACCCGCATTTCGAGACGGCGATCTCGGATCTCGAGGTCGAGAACATCGAGCAGCCCGGCAGCATGTGGCACTTCAAGTACCCGCTGGCCGGCGGCGAGACCTATACCTATGTGGAGCGCGACGAGGACGGCAATGTCGTCTTCGAGGAGGAGCGCGACTACATCGCCATCGCCACGACGCGGCCCGAGACGATGCTCGGCGACGGCGCGGTGGCGGTGCATCCCGATGACGCGCGCTATGCGCCGATCATCGGCAAGCTGTGCGAAATCCCGGTCGGCCCCAAGGAGCATCGCCGCCTGATCCCGATCATCACCGACGAGTACCCGGAGATGGACTTCGGCTCAGGCGCGGTGAAGATCACCGGAGCGCACGACTTCAACGACTACGAGGTCGCCAAGCGCGGCGGCATCCCGATGTATCGCCTTATGGACACCAAGGGCGCGATGCGCGCCGACGGCGCCCCCTATGCCGAGGCCGCCGCGCGCGCGCAGGACGTGGCGAAAGGTGCCGAGATTTCGGTCATGGAGGCCGACGCGCTCAACCTCGTGCCGGACGAGTATCGCGGGCTCGATCGGTTCGAGGCGCGCGAAGCGGTGATCGCAGACATCACCGAGCAGGGCCTGGCAGTCATGGTGCCCGAATACGACCCGCGCCTCGGCCCCAAGGCCGCCAAGCGCGAGGCCGCCGAGGAAGGCGGCAGCGCCCCCGAGACGCGGCTCGTGCCGCTGGTCGAGCACAAGCCGATCATGCAGCCCTTCGGCGATCGCTCCAAGGTTGTGATCGAGCCGATGCTGACCGACCAGTGGTTCGTCGACACCTCGAAGATCGTGGGCCCCGCGCTCGATGCCGTGCGCAACGGCGAGACGAAGATCCTGCCCGAGCGCGACGCCAAGGTCTATTTCCACTGGCTCGAGAACATCGAGCCGTGGTGCATCTCGCGCCAGCTCTGGTGGGGCCACCAGATCCCGGTGTGGTACGGGCCGACGCTCACCGATGGCCATGTCGACCTCGAAGCCGACTGGACCCCGTTCTGCGCCGCCACCCGCGAGGAGGCGTTCGCCAAGATGGCCGCCTATTACGGCCATGACGAGATCCGCTTCGTCGAGGACCGTCAGGAGGCGCTGGCGCTGTTCGAAGCCGTGATCGGCAACACCACCGACGAGGGCGCGATCCGCAGCCCTCAGGCCCCGACCGCCATTCCCGTCTGGCGCGATCCCGACGTGCTCGACACGTGGTTCTCCTCAGGGCTCTGGCCGATCGGCACGCTGGGTTGGCCCGAACAGACCCCGGAGCTGGAGAAGTACTTTCCGACCACCACGCTGGTCACCGGCTTCGACATCATCTTCTTCTGGGTCGCACGGATGATGATGATGCAATACGCCGTGGTCGATCAGAAGCCCTTCGACACCGTCTATGTCCACGCCCTCGTCCGCGACGAGAAGGGCAAGAAGATGTCGAAGTCCCTAGGCAACGTCATGGACCCGCTCGATCTCATCGACGAGTACGGCGCGGATGCCGTGCGCTTCACCCTCACCGCCATGGCAGCGATGGGGCGCGACCTGAAGCTCTCGACCCAGCGGATCGCGGGCTACCGCAACTTCACCACCAAGCTGTGGAATGCCTGCCGCTTTGCCGAGATGAACGGCGCGCTGGCGCCCGAGCGTCACGCCGCCCCTTCGGTCCCGCCCAAGGCCACCGCCACGGTCAACCGCTGGATCGTGTCGGAGACCGCGAAGATCCGCGAGGAGACCGATGCGGCGCTCGCCGCCTACCGTTTCAATGATGCCGCGAACGGGCTCTACGCCTTCGTCTGGGGCAAGGTCTGCGACTGGTATGTCGAGTTCTCCAAGCCGCTGCTGCAAGGAGAGGATGATGCCGCAAAGGCCGAGACGCAGGCGGTCATGGCTTG
Organism: Limimaricola cinnabarinus; assembly: GCF_047631075.1. Classification (NCBI taxonomy): domain Bacteria; kingdom Pseudomonadati; phylum Pseudomonadota; class Alphaproteobacteria; order Rhodobacterales; family Paracoccaceae; genus Limimaricola; species Limimaricola cinnabarinus. Next base: position 134,100 of record NZ_JBLHYX010000005.1, on the reverse strand, counting down.
GGTGCTGGACCAGTGCATGATCCTGCTGCACCCGATCATGCCCTTCATCACCGAGGAGCTGTGGGGCAACACCGCCCAGCGCGACACCATGCTCGTTCATGCCGAATGGCCCGAATACACCACCGCCGATCTGGCCGACCCCGAAGCCGAGGCCGAGATGTCGCTCGCCATTGCGATGGTCGAAGGCGTGCGCTCGGCCCGGGCGCAGATGAACGTGCCCGCAGGCCTTCAGGTGCCGGTCGTCCTCGTCGGTGCCGACGAGGCCGTGCGCACCGCGTGGGACCGCAACGCCGCGATGATCTCGCGGCTGGCGCGGATCGAGGCAATGGTCGAGGCCGAGGCCGCCCCCAAGGGCGCGATCACCGTGCCCCTGCCCGGTGCGACGCTGGCGCTGCCGCTTGCCGACATCATCGACGTCTCGGCCGAGAAGGCCCGGCTCGAAAAGGTGCTGGGCAAGCTCGAAAAGGAACTGGGCGGCCTGCGCGGACGGCTCAACAACCCCAAATTCGCGCAGAGCGCCCCCGAGGAGGTGGTCGAGGAGACCCAGCAGAATCTCGCCGCGCGCGAGGCCGAAAAGGCGCAACTCGCCGCCGCTCTCGATCGGCTGGCCGAGATCATGTGAAGCGATCCCGCCCGCGCTTTTGGAAACGAAGCGTGGGCGGGGCGCCCTCGGAGAGGGTCTGGATCTAGCTCGGAAAGATCAGCTTGTAGGCGAAGGTCATGACGACGCCCAGGCCGGATAGCAGCAGGATCGCCCAGATATAGTCGAATCCGGAACGCTCCTCGAACTCGGAGGGGGAAAAGGCGATGCGAAGTACGCGGACGCCACGTCGCAGATATCGAACCATTTTCATCCTCAGGTTGACACGGACACGCTAGCCGCCCATTTCCGCTGGTGCAAGCGTTTGTCGCTTGTCCCTGTCACGGCCGCGCGGCATCCTTGGGCGATGACCGATCCACGCCTCACCCCGCTCGCCGCCTCGCTGCCCGACCTCGTGCCCTTTGTGGGACCCGAAACGCTCGAACGCCGCATGGGCCGCGCCTTCACCGCGCGAATTGGTGCAAACGAAAGCGTGTTCGGCCCCGCCCCCGGCGCCATCGCGGCGATGCAGGAGGCGGCCCGGGACGCGTGGATGTATGGCGACCCCGAGGCGCATGAACTACGCCATGCCATCGCGGCGCATCACGGGGTCGATCCCGGCCATGTCCGCGTCGGCGAAGGCATCGACGGGCTTTTGGGCCTTCTGGTCCGGCTTACTATCGGCCCCGGCGACTGGGTGGTGACCTCGAAGGGCGGCTATCCGACCTTCGACTTCCACGTGACCGGATTTGGCGGGCGTATCGAGCAGGTCCCCTACGAGGCCGACCGTGTCGATGCCAAGGGGCTGATGGAGCGCGCCGCCTGGTCGGGGGCCAAGCTGGTCTACCTCGCGAATCCCGACAACCCGATGGGCGGAATGCACGACGCCGCCACGGTCCAGGAGATGATAGAGGCGCTGCCCGATGGCGCGCTGCTCGTGCTCGACGAGGCCTATGTGGAGTTCGCCCCCGAGGCCGAACTGCCCCGGATCGACCCGGCCAACGACAGGGTGATCCGCTTTCGCACCTTTTCCAAGGCGCATGGCCTCGCAGGCGCACGGGTCGGCTATGCCATCGGGCCCAAGCCGCTCATCGCGGCCTTCGACAGGGTGCGCAATCATTTCGGCCTGACCCGGATGGCGCAGGCCGGGGCGCTGGCGGCGCTCGCCGACCGCGCGCACCTCTCGCATGTGGTGACCGAAGTGGCCCGCGCCCGCGCGCGAATTGCCGCCATCGCACATGACAACGGCCTCGCGCCCCTGCCTTCGGCCACCAATTTCGTCGCCATCGACTGTGGGGCCGACGGGGCATTCGCGAAACGGGTGGTGGCCGCTCTCGGCGATCTCGGCGTCTTCGTGCGGATGCCCGGCGTGGCGCCACTCAATCGCTGCATCCGCGTCACCGCAGGGCGCGAGGCCGATCTCGACGTCTTCGCGCAGGCGTTACCGCGTGCGCTGGAAACCGCCCGCGCCGCGCCCTAGGTGATATGAGGCCTAAGGAGGCCGCCATGCGCCAACCCGCCCCGAACTTCACCAACGCTTTTCTCGCCACGCTCGGCGTGATGCTGTTCATGGGGCTGCTGACCGCGGGGGCGATCTGGGGCTGGGCCGGGGTGATCTTCGGCGCGCTGGGCTTTGACGGCCTCTCCCGTCCCATTGCCCGCCGCGCCCGGCGCTAGGCCCGCGCCGAAATCTCGGCCACGCTCGATGCGATCAGATCGAGACAGTCGGGCGTGGAAAAGCGGTGATCGGCCCCGTCGACCAGCGTCAGCCGCATGTCCGGCCCTTCGGCATGTTCGAACAGCCGCAACGCCGTGGCGACCGAGACATCCTCGTCCGCCGTGCCTTGCAAAAAGCGCACCGGAAACGGCAGCGGCAGCGGACTGCGCAGCACGAGGTTGCCGCGCCCCTCCTCGATCAGCCGCCGGGTGATGCGCAGCGGGTCGCCGTAATCGGAAGGGTGGTCGAGATAGCCCTCGACCTCGAAGCGGGTCCGCATCTCGCCGGTCATCCCGGCCCAGAACCCATCCTCGGTAAAGTCGGGCGCCGCGGCGATGGTGACGAGGCCCGCCACCTTCTCGGGCACCGCACGGGCCAGCAGCAGCGAGATCCAGCCCCCCATCGAGGAGCCGACAAGGATCTGGGGTCCTCTCGTCAGCGACAGCGCCGCCGCCGCGTCCTCGGCCCAATCACCGATCGCCCCCTCCTCGAACGTGCCGCCGCTGCTGCCATGGCCTGAATAGTCGAACCGCAGGAAGGCGCGGCCCTGCCGCTTGGCCCAGTCTTCGAGAAACACCGCCTTGGTGCCCTCCTTGTCCGAGCGGAAGCCGCCCAGGAACACCACGCCCGGCCCCTCGCCCGGCGTATGGTCATAGGCGATACGGCGGCCCTGTAGGCTGGTGAACTCGGGCATGGCTCTCTCCGTTCGGGGTCGGCCCGCAGCATCGAAGCGCGCGCCCCCGATGGCAAGCCCCGCGCTTGACAGCCCGGCCCTGCCCGATCATCAAGCCCCTCACGCATATAACCCGCAACCGGGCGTTCCGTGGGCGCCAAACCGACGAGGAGGCCGACATGGCCCAGATCTCCCTCACCTTTCCCGATGGCAACAGCCGCGACTACCCCGCAGGCGTCACCGCCGCCGAGGTGGCGCAGTCGATTTCGCCCAGCCTCGCCAAGAAGGCCATCTCCGCCGATGTGAACGGCAATCACTGGGACCTGAGCTGGCCGATCCAACATGACAGCCAGATCGCCATTCACTCGACCAAGGACGAAGCGCCCTCGCTCGAACTGATGCGCCATGCCTTCGCGCATGTGATGGCCCGCGCGGTGCAGGAGATCTGGCCCGACGTGAAGGTCACCATCGGCCCGGTCACCGAGAATGGCTGGTTCTACGACTTCGACCGCTCCGAGCCCTTCACCCCCGAAGACCTCGGCGCGATCGAGAAGAAGATGAAGGAAATCATCGCCAAGTCCGAGCCGATCCGCAACGAGGTGTGGGACCGGGCGCAGGCGCGCGCCTACTATCAGGAGCGCGGCGAGACCTTCAAGATCGAGCTTCTCGACCGCATCCCCGAGGACGCACCGATCCGCATGTATTGGCATGGCGAGTGGCAGGATCTCTGCCGCGGCCCGCATCTTCAGCATCTGGGCCAGCTGCCGGCCGACGCGTTCAAGCTGATGGGCGTCTCTGGCGCCTACTGGTTCGGCGACGTGTCGCGGCCGCAGCTGCAGCGCATCTCGGGCGTCGGTTTCCGCAACCGCGACGAGCTCAAGGCGCATCTGACCATGCTGGAGGAGGCCGCCAAGCGCGACCACCGCAAGCTCGGCCGCGAGATGGACCTGTATCACCTGCAGGAGGAAGCGCCGGGCATGGTGTTCTGGCACCCGAACGGCTGGACCGTCTATCGCGCGCTCGAAGACTACATGCGCCGCCGCCAGAACGCCGCCGGTTACCGCGAAATCCGCACGCCGCAGGTCGTCGACCGGGTGCTGTGGGAGCGGTCGGGCCACTGGGAGGCGTATCGCGAGAACATGTTCATCGTCGAGGTGGACGAGGAAGGCGCCAAGGAAAAGCGCACCAATGCGCTCAAACCCATGAACTGCCCCTGCCACGTGCAGGTGTACAATCAGGGCCTCAAATCCTACCGCGACCTGCCACTCAGGCTGGCTGAGTTCGGCTCCTGTCACCGCTACGAATCCTCGGGCTCCATGCACGGGCTGATGCGGGTGCGCGGCTTCGTGCAGGACGATGCGCATATCTTCTGCACCGAGGATCAGCTGGAGCAGGAATGCGCCGACTTCATCGGCCTGCTGGCTTCGGTCTATCACGATCTCGGCTTCGAGAAGTTCGACATCAAGCTCTCGACCCGGCCCGAGACCCGCGTGGGCTCCGACGAGATCTGGGACAAGGCCGAGACTGCGCTCGAAAAGGCGATCCAGAAGGCCGGGGCGGAGTATACCGTCGATCCGGGCGAAGGCGCGTTCTATGGCCCCAAGCTCGACTTCAAGCTCACCGACGCGATCGGGCGCGAGTGGCAGTGCGGCACCTTCCAGGCCGATTTCAACCTGCCCGACCGGCTGGATGCGGAGTTCGTCAACGAAAAGGGCGACAAGGCGCGGCCCGTCATGCTGCACCGCGCGATCCTTGGCTCGTTCGAGCGGTTCTTGGGCATCCTGATCGAGAACCACGCCGGTCGCCTGCCGCTCTGGCTCGCACCGCGTCAGGTCGTCGTGGGCTCGATCGTCTCGGATGCCGACGATTACGTGCACGAGGTGGTCGCGGCGCTGCGACGCGCCGGCATCCGCGCCGAGGCCGACACCCGCAACGAGAAGATCAACTACAAGGTGCGCGAGCATTCGGTCGGCAAGGTGCCGGTGATCCTCGCCATCGGCGGCCGCGAGGTCGAGGAGCGCACCGTCAGCCTGCGTCGCTTGGGCGAGAACCGCTCCGAGGTGCTGCCGCTCGACGACGTTCTGACGCGCCTCCGCGACGAGGCGACGCCGCCGGACCTGCGCCGCGCGGGCTGAGGCCCTAGACCCCTTGGCGGTAGGCCCCGCCCTCTTCGATCACCGGGCGCTTCAGAAGCGCCGGGTGATCCTCCAGAAGCCCGGCCACTGGCCGGGCTTTTTCGTCTTCGCCCAGCCCCCGCCACGTGGTCGAGGAGCGGTTGATCGCACGGTCGCCAAAGGCCGCGACGATCGCCGCGCGCTCCTCCGCCTCCAGAGGCTCCGCCCGCACGTCGACCAGCACTGGATCATGCCCCTGCGCGGTCAGCGTCTTCATCGCGGCGCGCGTCTTGTCGCAGTTCTTCAGCCCGAGAACCCGCATCTTTCCCTCCACATGTGATTTGCCTTTCAGTGCCGCGCCCTACTGTCCTTGGCAACCGCAAGGCGTGCGGTCGCAGTTCCAGTGACGGGAGTATGTGCCATGCCGAAGGGCACCGTGAAATGGTTCAACACCACCAAGGGCTATGGTTTCATCGCGCCGGAGGATGGCGGCAAGGACATCTTCGTCCACATCTCGGCGGTGGAACGCTCCGGCCTCACCGGCCTCGCCGATGACGAGCCGGTGGAGTTCGAGTTGATCGAAGGGCGGGATGGTCGGGAGATGGCGGGGAATTTGCGGAAAGTTTAACAATCGTTCTTCAGATTTACTCAACGTGGAACTGATATGGAGCGACTTGAGATAGGAACTCCTCCCTATCCCGGTCACTTTTCGTCATAAAGCCCTCAATATTTACATACTTTAATGCAATCCTGCCTGATGCAGATACTTTATAGAGGTCATAGGGGTCGCCCAACATATAAGCGGCGACATAGTACCGCTCTATGTATCCGTTCTTTCTTAACAATCTCACATCAGGATGACTTGACCGCAGTTGGGTTGCATCTGGCTCCTGACTTTCGACAAGACTAAGAATTACTTGAGGTCGGAGCGAAAGGTTGGAATTTGCCGCACCCCAATGCCGTACCATGCATTTGTATATACCAATAATTCTTCCCCACAGGCTTTTTACCACCTCAAAGGCAAACAAGGCCAGCGCCACACACAAGACGATAAAAAGCAAATATTTTGCGTTTGAGAACGATGCCTCTATTTCGTTTTTGGCAAGATATTCAAAAGGATCTTTGATCGACAGGTAGGGCACTGTGATCCCGATGAGTATCATCCGGGCAGGCGTAAATAGGTGGCCCACCTTTATAGTAAGCCAAGACCAAATCTCGCTCATTTTCCAACGATAGCCTCAAACTCCCGCCACTCCCGAGCACTCATCCCGGACGTCTCCTGAGTCACCTCCTCCCCAGCGAGCATCCGACGCAGGCACTTTACACCGGAAGCTGAAAGCGTCACCCCCCCGAGGCGATACTCCTCGAAGGCGCGGTAGGCGGCGGGCACCCAGTCCCTGACCATCTCGCAGATTGCGTCGGCATAGACCCGGATCTCGTATTGCGCGTGGGGATCGGAGCGCAGGCGCAGGAAGTGAAACAGGTTGTGCAGATCCACCTTCCAATACCACTGCGTGTAGATGTTGGCGGGCAGGTTCATCCGCGCCAGCTCGCGCGCGAGGCCCTGCTGGCCCTCATCGGAAATCATCGCCTTGTAATGGTCATAGGCGCGATGCGCGTCCTCGCGCAGCCAGTCAAGCACACGGGCCGATTCCTCCGCGCCAAGCACGTCGCCCCGGCCCTGGTTGTTCTGCGCCGACTGCGCGGCGAGGTCTTCGGCGCGCGGGATGTAGAACTCCCGGTCGAGGATCGAGTAGCGGGCGGAGTATTCGTTGACGTTGGCGGTGCGGTGGCGGATCCACTGGCGCGCGACGAAAACGGGGAGCTTCACGTGCAGCTTCAGCTCGCACATCTCGAACGGGGTCGAGTGCCAGTGCCGCATCAGGTAGCGGATCAACCCCTCGTCGTTCTGCACCGACTTGGTGCCGCGCCCGTAGCTGACGCGCGCCGCCTGACAGATCGCGGCGTCGTCGCCCATGTAGTCGATCATCCGCACAAAACCGTGGTCGAGCACCGGCATCGCGCGGTAGAGGTGCTTTTCGGCCCCGTCCGAGACGGCACGCAGGGTGGATCGGGGGGTGGCACGCAGATCGGCGATCTCGGCGTCCTGCTCGGGCGTCAGCGGCATGGGGGAGTCTCCTGAATCCGGGTCTGCCCATCCATAGCCGCCGCGTGGCAGGAGGGAAACAACCCCGCACCGGGACCGGCGCGCAGGGCGGCGCGCGTTGACACCCCCCCGCCCCGCCCGGACAGTCGGCGCGACACGCAGAGCCGAGGGCCGCCCGATGATCCGTCTTCTCTCCACCGCCGCGCTGCTGGCGCTTCTGACCGGCTGCGGCGATGGCCAGCCCTTCGAGTTCGAGGGGGAGGAGACGACCGACGCCGGCGACGACACGACGCCCGACGCCCCGGACGACGACGATGGCTTTGACGGCGATATCGAGGTGCCGCCCGGCACCACCAACCCCACGCCCGACGATTCCATCGTGCGATTCGAGCCCGAGGGCGAGGCGGGCGGCGGCTTCGTGCGGACGGTCTCCTACAATGCCGCTGCCCAGAGTTTCACCGTCGACAACCTCGCCTTCGACGGGGTCGGCCCCTATCAACCCAACGACAGCCCCGACACGCTCGGCGGCTATGCCGTGTTCGAGAGCGACCGGACCGTCACGGACAGGGTGAACGGCGAGGAGGTGGATCAGCTCGACTACCGCGCGATCTATGGGGTGAGCACCAACCGCACCACCGTGGATGGCGAGCGCCTGCCGGTGTCGCGCTTTGCGATCGTGCGCAGCGGCGATTTTACGGGCTATGGCTTCGGCGGCTTTCTCTACGAGCGCAACGGCGGCATGGAACTGCCGACCCGGCGCGACGGTCAGGCGGTTTTCGTGGGCGATTACGCGGGCCTGCGCGTCTTTGACGGGCGCGGTGGTCAGGAGCTGACGGAAGCCAAGATGAGCATCGCGGTCGATTTCACCGATTTCAACAGCTCGGAAGGTGTCGACGGGGTGCTCTATGACCGCCGCGCCTATACGCGTGACGGCGACGACATCGTGGTCAACCGCAGCGGCTCCCGGCGCGAGGATGCCACGGGCACCGCCGTGCTCGACCTGCCGGTGGCCCGGTTCACCCTCGCCACCGGTTCGGTCACCGACGACGGCGAAATCCTCGGCTCCATCAGCAGCCGCGTCGCGGTTGACGGCAGGGTTCAGGATTATGAGGACGGCACGTATTACGGCATCATCGGCGGCGATCTCGACACGGGCGGCGAGGTGGTCGGCGTGCTGGTGATGACGTCGAACGATCCGCGATACGACGGTGTGACGGCGCAGGAAACCGGGGGTTTCATCCTGTACCGCGACGCCAACCGCTGATGCGGCCGGTGCGTCTGCGGACCCTTGCCGCGACGGCGGTGCTGGCGCTCGGCCTGACGGGCCCTGCCACGGCGCAGACCACGCTTGACGCCGCAGGGTTGCGTGCGCTCGCGGTGTCCGAGATGGCGCGGGGCAATCTCGCGCAGGCCGAGACGATGGCGCGCGCGTTGCTGGCGCATGACCCCCGGGACGCCACGGCGCTGACGCTGGCCGCCGAAGGGGCCGTGGCGCGCGGCGACTGGGCCGGGGCGCAGGAATTGGCCCGGCGCGCCCATGCCCGCGTCGAGGGACCGGCGCGGTTTCGCATGGCGCGCATCATGGCTTTCGCCCTGGCCAAGCAGGGACGCTTCACCCAGGCGCAGTTCTGGTTGCGCCGGGCCGAACCCGACGCGCCCGACCCACATGCTGCCACCGGGCTGGCACGCGACTACCGCATGGTCGCGTCGCAAAACCCGCTATCTTTCCGGCTAGGGCTGAACGTGGCGCCGTCGTCGAACGTCAATAGCGGCAGCCGCGCGCGGACCCTGACGCTACCCGGCCTGCCCTTCGAGTTCGAACTGTCCGGTGACGCGCGGGCTTTGTCGGGTCTCGCGGTCACCGGCTCGGTAGAGCTTGGCTACGACCTGCCGCCCCTGCCGACCGGCCCCGTGCGGCTCGATTTTCGCGCCATGGGGCGGACTTACCGGCTCAGCGACAGCGCGCGGGCACAGGCGCCGGAGGCGCGGGGCTGGGATTTTGCACAGGCGGTACTGGGCTTTGGCGCGAACCACCGGCTGTTGCGCGGCGGTGCCCCGCCGATCGACATTTCGGCCGAGCTGGCGCGAACCTGGTACGGGGGCGAACCCTATCTGGACACGCTGCGGCTTGGGGCTTCGCGGGGCGTGGCGCTCGATGCCGGGCGCAGGCTAGAGCTGTCACTCGGGCTTGAGCGGGTGGAACGACGCGACATAACGGCGGACTGGTGGATGCCGTCGGTCGGCGCGGTGTTGCGGCAGCGGGTCGGCGATGACCGGCTCGACCTCACGGCCCGGCTGCGCGACCTGCGCAGCGACCGGCCCGACACCGGCCACGAAAGTGTCGCACTCGGAGCCGACTACAGCTTCGGGCAAAGCTTTGGCCCCGCGCGGCTCGGCCTCGGGGTCGAGGGCGAATGGCGCGATTACGATGCCTCGCGCTATGCCATGGGAGGGCGCGAGGACCGATCGCTGCGGCTTGATGCGCGGATCGGATTGCCCGATCTGGGGCGCTACGGATTCTATCCCGAAGTGGGGCTGAGCGCCGAGCGGGTCTGGTCGCAGGTCGATCTGTTCGATGAGGAAACCCTGACCCTGGATCTCGGCCTGCGTTCGGCCTTCTGAGGTGCGGCACTGGCGGCGGGCGCGTGGCGTGCTAGGCTCCGTGCCGCACCGCAACGAGGAGGCCGCGCGCAATGGCATTGAAATATCTGCACACCATGGTTCGAGTGAAGGACCTCGAGAAGAGCATGGCCTTTTACGAACTACTCGGCCTCAGGGAGACCAGCCGCAAGGAGAGCGAAGGCGGGCGCTTCACCCTCGTCTTCATGGCCCCTCCCGGTCAGGAGGAATGCCCGGTCGAGTTGACCTGGAACTGGGACGGCGACGAGGGGCTACCCTCCGACAGCCGCCATTTCGGCCACCTCGCCTACCGGGTGGACGACATCTACGAGACCTGCCGTCACCTTCAGGAGAACGGCGTCACGATCAACCGGCCGCCGCGCGACGGGCACATGGCCTTTGTGCGTTCGCCCGACAACGTCTCGATCGAGCTTTTGCAGGAGGGCGACGCCCTTCCGGCGCAAGAGCCTTGGGCCAGCATGGAAAACTCCGGCCACTGGTAAGGCTCTGACCCTAGCCCCGCAGCCGTCACGACTGAGGCGGCGGCGGCGGCGGCGGCGGCGGGGTCAGTAGATGTAGCGTATCTGATCGGTCCAGTAGCGTTCGATCCGGCGCAACGACATGGTGATGTCGTCGATCCCGGTCTGGTCGAGCACGCCGCGCGACAGCATCCCCGCCGCATGGCTCTCGAAAAGCGTATCGACGATGTCGCGGATGCGCCGCCCGTTCTCGGTCAGGCGCACGCGCACCGACCGGCGATCGATCTGACAGCGCTGGTGGTGCATATAGCCCGCCTCGACCAGCTTCTTGAGATTGTAGCTGACATTGCTGCCCTGATAGTAGCCGCGCGACTTCAGCTCGCCTGCCGTCACCTCGTTGTCGCCCACGTTGAACAACAGCAAGGCCTGCACGGCGTTGATCTCGATCACGCCGACACGCTCGAACTCGTCCTTGATCACGTCGAGCAGCAGCCGGTGCAGCCGCTCCACGAGGGTGAGGCTGTCGAGATAGCTCGTCATGAAGGCCATATCCCGCGCTCCGCGCAGCGCCGGCTCCAAAGAGGAATGCACACTCATCATCAAATCTCCGTTCTGCCCGCTCGAAGGCAGGATTGCGGCAGAATGACAAAGAAACGGTTAAATTTCCTCGGGCTGGGGTCAGCGCGGGCGGGTCACGCCGCGCGCGCCGTCGGCGATCTCGGCCACGAGGGCGGCATATCGCTCCGGAACCGGAAGGGCGCCCGACACCCAAGCATAGAGGTCGTGGTCGTTCTCGGACAAAAGCCGGTCGTAAAGTCCGAGCTCCGCATCGCTCATCGCCGCAACGCGCCGGCTGGCGAAGTCCTGCAGGATCAGATCCATCTCCTTGATGCCGCGCCGCATCGAGCGCATCCGCAGGCGCCGTTCGCGGGTATCGCGAGGTTCGTCCGAGGGCGCTTCGGCCTCGATCGGTAGCCCGCTCACGAGGCTCCCTCCACGCTGCGCTTGAGTCGCTTTTCCAAGGTCGCCATGCGCTCGGCGGCCTGCACCATTTCGGCGCGCAGCACTCGCATTTCGGAGAGGATCTCTGACAGGGCCATGGGCGGCGTCTCGGAGGTGGGGGCCTCGGGGCCGTCGCCGCGCCCGGTCAGGAGCCAGCTCAGCGATACGTTGAGCATGCCCGCGAGCATCTGCAGCCGGTTGGCGCGGGGCTCGTCCATGTCGTCTTCCCAAGCCTGCAGGGTGGACACCTCCACCCCGATCCGTGTCGCCAGCGCCTCCTGGCTCAGCCTCGCGCCCTCGCGCGCACCGGCCAGCCTGTCGCCGAAGGTGGCGGCCGTTTCGCTGTAATAGCCCTCATCCTGCATCACGCGTCCCTTCCCGGCTAGCGCCGCTTGATGGCGGCCTGCCCTCGCCATATGACATGCGCGACGCCGCGTTTCCAGAACAGCGACGACCTGCCACACCCGCCTTGCGACATCCCGGAGCCCGCCATGCCGTTTCTCTCCGACACCCTCTCGCGGGTGAAGCCCTCGCCCACCATCGCAATGACCAACAAGGCGGCCGAGCTGAAGGCCGAAGGCCGCGACATCATCGGCCTCTCGGCGGGCGAGCCCGATTTCGACACCCCTGCCAACATCGCCGAAGCCGGGCGCCGCGCGATCGCGGAAGGCCGCACCCGCTACACCGCCGTCGACGGCATCCCCGAGTTGAAGCGCGCGATCTGCGCTAAGTTCAAACGCGACAACGATCTCGACTACACGCCCTCGCAGGTGAGCGTCGGCACCGGCGGCAAGCAGCTGCTCTACAATGCGCTGATGGCGACGCTGAACCCCGGCGACGAGGTGATCATCCCGGCCCCCTACTGGGTAAGCTATCCCGACATGGTGCTGCTTGCGGGCGGCACGCCGGTCACCGTGGCCTGCGGCATCGCCGCCGGCTTCAAGATCACACCCGATCAGCTAGAGGCGGCGATCACCCCTGCGACCAAGTGGTTCCTGTTCAATTCGCCCTCGAACCCCACCGGCGCGGGCTATTCCTGGGATGAGCTGAAGGCGCTGACCGAGGTGCTGCTGCGCCATCCCCATGTCTGGGTGATGACAGACGACATGTACGAGCACCTGACCTTCGGCGATTTCCGCTTCTGCACGCCCGCCCAGGTCGAGCCGGAACTTATGGGCCGCACGCTGACGGTCAACGGCGTCTCCAAAGCCTATGCGATGACCGGCTGGCGCATCGGCTATGCCGCCGGGCCCGAGGCGTTGATCCGCGCCATGGCCAAGGTACAATCGCAATCGACCTCGAACCCCAGTTCGGTGAGCCAATGGGCCGCCGTTGAGGCGCTCAACGGCCCGCAAGATTTCATCGCCACAAATAACACCGTATTCGAGCGGCGCCGCGACCTCGTGGTGGCGGGGTTGAACGCGGCGCCCGGCGTCACCTGCCCGGTGCCCGAGGGGGCGTTCTACGTCTATCCCGATATCTCGGGCTGCATCGGCAAGACCAGTGCGGGCGGCACGGTGATCGGCGATGACGAGGCATTTGCCACGGCGCTTCTGGAGGAGGAGGGCGTCGCCGTCGTGTTCGGCGCGGCCTTCGGGCTTTCACCGAATTTCCGCGTCAGCTACGCTACGTCGGACGCGGCGCTCGAAGACGCCTGCACCCGCATCCGCCGCTTCTGCGAAGGGCTGCGCTGAGCGAGGGATGATGATGACCGACCTGTCCGGCTACTATTTTCGCGTGAAGGAGACGGGCGGCACCATGTATCGCATCGGCGACGAGACCCGGCATCGCCGGGTCGACCTCGAACAGGTCGCGGTGATCAATACCCGCAACGGCGATATCCGCGGTCCCGGCAACCGCCCCCTCGCGCCCGAGGATCAAGCCGCCGCCGAAACCTGGCTGGCGCGGCGGCAGGCGATTCTCGCCGCGCGGCAGATCGACGACATCCACCGCGCCATCGATCACATGAACCTCACCGCGCAATGGGTACAGAGCCAAGCCAGCGCCGAGGATCTCGACGCGGTGACCGAGCCCTTGCTTCTCGCCATGCACGACCTGCGCACGATCCTCGTGCGCAAGAAGGCCGATCGGGTCGAGGCGGCGCGTAAGGAGGGTTGAAGCTCAGCTTTCCTTGCGCCGTCCCTTGCCGCGAAAGACGCGCCACAGGTAGAGCAGCACGATCACCCCGAGGATGCCGTTGGTCACCGGGTTGAGCCAGCCCTGCACCCGTTCGTATTGCGCCTCGAGCAGATAGCCCGCGCCGAACAATGCGCCGACCCAGATCAGCGATCCGGCGGTGGTGTAGGCGAGGAACTTGACCATACCCATGCCCTGAATTCCGGCAGGCACCGAGATCAGCGTGCGCACCGTGGGGATCATCCGCCCGAAGAAGATCGCCGCGGCGCCGTGCCGCTCGAACCAGCCCAGCGCCTTTTCCACATCCTCACGCGACAGCGTCAGCCAGCGCCCGTGCCGATCGACCCAATCCATCAACCGCTCGCGCCCGAGCCTGCGGCCGACCTCGTACCAGATCCACGCCCCCGCGACCGAGCCGATCAGCCCCGCGATCAAGGTCAGCGCCGGGTGTGCCTCTCCCGTCGCGGCGTTGTAGCCCGCGAGCGGCATCACCAGTTCGGAGGGGATGGGGGGAAAGACGTTCTCGAGGAACATGAGAGCCGCGACGGCGAAGGCGCCGCCAGCGGCGATCCAGCTGGTGATGAAATCGAACATGGCCCGCCAACCCGCCAGCGGGCCATGTTGTTCCTAAGCTGCGGCGATCCGGACCGAACGCGACCAGAACCGCCACAGGAGCGTTACCGCCGCCAGCCCCAGCCCGACCACGAGGCCGAGCCAGACCCCCGCCGCGCCGAGGCCCAGCGGAAAGCCCAGCACATAACCCGCGGGAAGGCCGATCACCCAGTAGCTGATTGCGGCGAGCACCATCGGCACGCCGGTGTCCTGCACCCCGCGCAGCAGGCCCAGCGCCATGACCTGAAGCGCGTCGACGATCTGGAACAGCGCGGCGAGCGACAACAGCGTGATGCCGGTGGCGACCACGAGGTCGCGCGCCGGGTCGCCGGGGTCGACGAAGGCCGTGACGAAGGGTTCGGGCATGGAGATGAAGATCAGCGCCACCAGCCCCGCCGAAATCACCGACATCATGACGCCGGACTGACCGATCAGCCGCAGCGCCGTTTCGTCGCGGCGACCCAGTGCCCGGCCCGCGCGCACCGTCGCGGCCTGGCTCAGCCCGACCTGTACCATGAAGGCGACCGAGGTGACCTGCAGCGCGATGCCATGCGCGGCCAAGGGCACCGCGCCGATCCAGCCGATCATCACGCCGGTGGCCACGAACAGCCCCCCTTCGGCGAGGCTGGTCAGGCCGATCGGCGCGCCCAAGCGCAGCACCCGGCCCAGCACCTCGAGATCCGGCCGCCAGAGGCGGCGCACGAGATCGTATTCGGGCAGCCGGCGCAGCGCATAGGCCATGAGCAGAACCGCCTGCAGGATCGCCATCGACAGCGAGGCGATGGCCGCGCCTTGAATGCCCAGCTCGGGCGCGCCCCAGTTCCCGAAGATCAGCGCGTAGTTCAGGAGCGCGTTGCACAGCGCCATGCCAAGCGTGCTCCACAGCAGCACGCCGGTGTGCTCCAGCGCCGAGAGGAACGAGCGCATCACCATCGCCACCAGCCCCGGCACCATCGCCCAGGCCGCGATCCGCAGATAGGCTTCGCCCGCCGCCGCGACCTGCGGCTCCTGCCCCAGCGCGAGAAAGATCTCTTCCGTCCACATCAGGGGCGGCACGAAGACCGCGGCATAGATCATGCCGACCCAGATCCCCATGCGGGTGACGCGCCGCACCATGACCGCATCATTCGCCTCGGCCGCCGTCGCCACGACCGGCATCACCGCCCAGGCAAAGCCCGAGCCGACGATGAAGATCAGGAAATAGAGCGAGGTCGCCAGCGTCGCCGCCGCCAGAGCAGTGACGTCGTACCAGCCGAGCATCACCGTGTCGGTAACGTTCATCGCCATCTGCGCGAGGTTGGAGCCGATCAGCGGCAGCGCCAGCACAAGGAGCCTGCGCCCGTGCTGACGGCGGGTGACGGCCTCGAAGGGTCTCTCGGGGGCGGCGGGGATATCTGCTTGCGTCATGCAAATCCCCTAGACCGCCCATGCCGCCCCCGTCCAGTTCGCGATTGTACGGGTGACGCCGAAACCGTCTCAGCCGTCCAGCGCGTCGCGCCACGAATGCGCGGGCGCAAAGCCCATCATCCGTTTGGCCTTGTCATTGGCATAGAAGGTCTCGTGTTCGCCCATCTCGCGGTGGATCTCGACGCCTTCATAGAAGCGCGCCCGCACCTCGGCATTGCTCAGCCCGACCGAGAGATCGTCGTTCGAGACGTTGAACACCTCATAGCCCAGCCCGTCGGTGGCAAGGCAGCGATCGACCATCTGGCCCAGATCGCGCGCGTCGATATAGGCAAAGATGTTGCGGCGCCGCAGGCCCGGATCCTCGAGATAGGCCGGGAAATCCTGCGCGTATTCATGCGGCTCGATCACATTGTTGATCCGAAGCCCGTAGATGTCGAAGCCGGTGCGCGCCTGAAAGCTCTTCGCCGTCGCCTCGTTGACCACCTTGGACATGGCGTAGCTATCCTGCGGCACGGTCGGGTGCTCTTCGTCCACGGGAAGGTAGGCGGGCGTCACCTCGCCGTCGTGGAAGCAAACGCCGTAGGTCGTCTCCGACGAGGCGAAGATCACTTTGCGGATGCCGAGCTTGGCCGCCGCGTCGAGCAGGTTGTAGGTGCTCATCACGTTGACGCGGTAGGTCTCGTTGTCGGGCTTGAGCAGGATCCGGGGCACGGCGGCGAAATGCACGATGGCGTCGTAGCGCGGCACGCCGGTGCCCGGCTCCAGTTCGTCGAAGCCCGCATAGGCATGGGCCGCGTTGAACACCTGCCCCGCATCGGTGAGGTCGCAGATCAGGTTGTCGACGCCCGGATGATCGAGCGGCACCAGATCGAGGTTGGTGACACGGTGGCCACGTTCGAGCAGATACGGGATCGCGTGACGGCCGGCCTTGCCGGCACCGCCGGTGAACAGAATGCGCATGGTTTCCTCCCTCGCGTCTTGCTCGAATGGTCATAGTGTGCCCCCATCCCGCCGCAACCCGGAGGATGAAGAATGACCAAGTTCCTGTTGGCCGCCGCGACGCTGATCGCGGCACCCGCGATGGCTGAGAACCGCATCGACCGTATCCGCCCCGATGCGCCGGAGCTTGCGGCGCCGGGCGATCACGTGATCGGCGTCACCACCATGAGCTTCACCCGCGAAGCCGTGCCGGACGTGGCCCGCGCCACCGAGGACGGGGTCGAGGAGTACGACCGCGAGATCACTGTCGAGGTCTGGTACCCGGCGGCAGAGGGCACCGAAGCCGGTGGCAGCTACACCGCGCTCCTGCGCGACGGGGTGACCGAGGTGCAGCTTCGGGGCCGCGCCGCACGCGACGCCGCGCCGGCGGCGCAAGGGGCATTCCCGCTGGTCCTCGTCTCGCACGGCTATCCCGGCAACCGCTTCCTGATGAGCCATCTGGCCGAGAGCATCGCCACCAAGGGCTATGTCGTGGCCTCGATCGACCATCCGGATTCGACCTATGACGACATGGGGCCGTTCGGCTCGACGCTGGTGAACCGTCCGCACGATCAGGCCTTCGTGCTCGATCGCATGGCCGGGCTGGACGACCCCATCGGCGCGATCACCGATGGCGACACGGCGGCGGTCATCGGCTACTCGATGGGCGGTTACGGCGCGCTCGTGCTCTCTGGCGCGGGCCTGACCGACACGTTCCGTGCCCTGCCCTATGCGCCGCCGCAGCAGCTTCTGGAAATCAACGCCATGGGGAGTGAGACGCTGGCCGCGCTGCCCGATGAACGGGTCCGGGCGGTGGTCGCGATCGGCCCATGGGGCCGCAACCGCGAGGCCTGGGACGCCGAAGGGCTCTCGGCGATCGACACGCCCCTGATGCTGATCGCGGGCGGGGTGGACGACGTTTCGGGCTACGAGGCGATCCGCTCGATCTTCATGGAGACGACGCGGACCGAGCGGCACCTGCTGACCTTCGACAACGCCAACCACAACGCCGCGGCACCGATGCCCGCCCCCGAGGAGAGTTGGGCCGTCTCCGAGAGCTTGGGCTACGCGCCCTTCGACCATTACGCCGACCCGGTCTGGGACACGGTGCGGATGAACAACATCACCCAGCATTTCGTGACGGCGTTCCTCGATCTGCATCTCAAGTCGGACACCGCCAAGGCCGAATATCTCGACCTCGTGCCCGACAGCGCCGACGCGGTCTGGGACCGGGCCGAGGACGGCACCCCGCACGAGACCGACACCTACTGGACCGGTTTTGCCAACCGCAGCGCCAAGGGCCTGCGCTTCGAGACCCGCAACGTGGGCCAGTGACCGCGCGCCGGGGCCGCCCGCGCGGTCCCGGCCAGGCCAGCCCCGGCACAAAATAAGAACGAAGCCGTGCCGCCCCCGGCGTTGCCCCCGGCCCCGCCTCCGGGTTATATGGCCGGCACCCCAGAACAAGAGCAGTGCCCATGCCCGACGATCTTCTCTCCGGCGCCGAGCCCGCCTACGATGCCTCTTCCATCGAAGTCCTCGAGGGGCTGGAGCCGGTGCGCAAGCGGCCCGGCATGTATATCGGCGGCACGGATGAGCGCGCGCTGCACCACCTCGTGGCCGAGGTGCTCGACAACTCCATGGACGAGGCCGTCGCCGGCCATGCCAACCGGATCGAGGTCGAGCTTCTGGCCGATTATTCGGTGGTGATCCGCGACAATGGCCGCGGCATCCCGATCGACCCGCATCCCAAGTTTCCGGGCAAGTCGGCGCTGGAGGTGATCCTCTGCACGCTGCATGCGGGCGGCAAGTTTTCGGGCAAAGCCTACCAGACCTCGGGCGGCCTGCACGGCGTCGGCGCCTCGGTGGTCAACGCGCTGTCGGATCTGATGGTCGTGCAGGTCGCGCGCAACCGCGAGCTCTACGAGCAGCGGTTCTCGCGCGGCATCCCCCAAGGCCCGGTGGCCAAGATCGGCGCCGCTCCGAACCGGCGTGGCACCACCGTGACGTTCCACGCAGATGAGGAGATCTTCGGCCATCACCGCTTCAAGCCCGCGCGGCTTCTCAAGATGGTGCGCTCCAAGGCCTATCTCTTCTCGGGCGTCGAAATCCGCTGGAAGACGGAAATCGATGACGGCGAAACACCCAAAGAGGCCACCTTCCATTTTCCCGGCGGTCTTGCCGACTATCTCGCCGAGACCTTGGGCAAATCATCAACCTATGCCGACAAGCCCTTTGCCGGCACCGTCGAGTTCCGCGAGAAGTTCAACGTGCCGGGCAAGGTCGAATGGGCGGTGAACTGGACCCCGTCGCGCGACGGTTTCACCCAGTCCTACTGCAACACCGTGCCGACGCCCGAGGGCGGCACCCACGAGGCCGGGTTCTGGGCCGCGATCCTCAAGGGCATCCGGGCCTATGGCGATCTCGTCAACAACAAGAAGGCGGGCCAGATCACCCGCGAGGACCTGATGACCGGCGGCTGCGCGCTGGTGTCGTGCTTCATCGCCGAGCCCGAATTCGTGGGCCAGACCAAGGACCGTCTGGCCACCACAGAGGCGCAGCGCCTCGTCGAGAACTCGGTGCGCGACCACTTCGACAACTGGCTCGCCTCCGACACCAAATCCGCCGGCGCGATCCTCGATTTCCTGATCCTGCGCGCCGAGGAGCGGCTGCGCCGTCGTCAGGAAAAGGAAACCGCCCGCAAGACCGCGACCAAAAAGCTGCGGCTGCCCGGCAAGCTCGTCGATTGCTCGGCCGTGAACCGCTCCGGGACCGAGCTTTTCATCGTGGAGGGCGATTCGGCGGGCGGATCGGCCAAGATGGCCCGCGATCGCAAGACGCAGGCGCTACTGCCGCTCAGGGGCAAGATCCTCAACGTGCTGGGCGCGGCCTCGTCCAAGCTCGGGAGCAACCAGGAGATCAACGACCTCACACAGGCGCTGGGCGTCAGCTTGGGGTCGAAGTTCAACGTCGACGACCTGCGCTACGACAAAATCATCATCATGACCGACGCCGACGTCGACGGCGCGCATATCGCGGCGCTTCTGATGACCTTCTTCTTCAGCCAGATGCGCCCGATGATCGACCACGGCCATCTCTACCTCGCCTGCCCGCCGCTCTACCGGCTGACCCAAGGGGCCAAGCGCCTCTACGTCGCCGACGATGCGGAGAAGGAGCGGATGATGCAGAAGGGCCTTGGCGGCAAAGGCAAGATCGACGTGCAGCGATTCAAGGGTCTGGGCGAGATGGATGCCAAGGACCTCAAGGAGACGACGATGGACCCCGGCTCGCGCAAGCTGATCCGCGTGTCGATCAGCGACGACGAGCCAGGCGAGACGGCGGATCTGGTGGAGCGGCTGATGGGCAAGAAACCGGAATTGCGCTTCCAGTATATCCAGGAGAACGCTAGGTTTGTCGAAGAACTAGATGTTTGAGCTCGAAATATTTGCAGAGGTGATGTTTGAGGTACGTATATATTCGCTTATTCTTGAGTGAAATCGAACATCCCCCTCTGCTCGACAAGATGCTTGAAGGACGAGAACAAGATGACCGAACTGATCATCTAATCCATGCCTTCTCCAAGCGCTGGGACTTCAATCACCGAGGCTCTCAATTGATATACCTTCCAGTCGACAAGGAAAGCGACGACGGGATCACATTCTGCTTTGGTAGGATTGGAAAGCAAGTGGTCGATCACGTAAATGAAGGACCGGAGCGCCTGTTTGAAAAGAAGCAGCAGACATCTTGGAGAGCTTCAAACCTCGTCCTAAACACTGGAAGCGATCCAGACGGTCAGAAGCTAGCCATTCAAGAACGAGGTGATATTGGCAAGCCACTCGCTATTGTTAACTCCCTCGTGCAGCATATTAATGCTGAACTAGAAAAATCAGGCTGGGTGATTACAGCCAACGTGATCAGCGAGAAGAGTACGTTTTGGGAGGCTACTGAAAAATACAAAGGGCAGATTACAAAAGCTGAATTCAGCTATGTAACGCCAAATATTCTTGGAATAAGATCGCAGCTGAACAAGCGACTGAAAGATTACAGAGAACGCGAGAACGCACAATTAGTATTAGTCACAGTCACAATTCAAGAACCAAAAGGCCACCTGAGATTCGACACCGAAGAGGTACAAGATGCAATCGAGTATATTTCTGAGGGAGGTGGGTCGGTTAAACTTAAAGCAGGGAAAGAGAAAATCTTCGACTCGAAAGACTCTGCGAAAGCCAAAGACGCCGAGAGTGACGATTCCACTGCAATAGATGATAAAAATGGGCGCCAAGGACTAATAAAAAGGTTCTTCAAATGAACCCATGGCTCTCCAAGTTCCTCCTAGTATCCTCAATATTATCCCTCACAAGTGCCGTAATATGGAGACCTGACTGGGTTTCCGACGAAAACGCCTTCCTAAGAGAATTCATTGATCATGATTATTTAAGCTTTTTAGGCCTTGTCCTTACAATTACAGTAGCCTCGCTTTCTCAACTTCACCTTTCCTTAGACAAGCTAAAATCTCAACTGGCGACAGAAGAGATAGACCCTATCAGAAGGGAAATAAAACACAGCGCAGTCGTCATGATAATGCTGTTTGCCGCCAGCCTACTACTTATTGTGGCCAAGCCAATCATCTTAGATATCGAAAGTGCTGCCGCAATAATAAACTCGGCATGCATATTTTTCATTATCTTCTACTTGTTAGTGCTATCCGACATTACGTTGGCTATTTTCGATTTCCATACCTAAGCCACCACCCCGTGATCCATCCGAACCACCCGGTCCATTCGCGCCGCCAGCTCCAAATTATGCGTCGCGATCAGCGCCGAGAGGCCCGTCCCCCGCACCAGCGCCATCAGCGCGTCGAACACCCGGTCGGAGGTGTCGGGGTCGAGATTGCCGGTCGGCTCGTCGGCCAGCAGCAGACGTGGCGCGTTGGCCAGCGCGCGGCAGAAGGCCACCCGCTGCTGCTCGCCGCCCGACAGCGCCGCTGGGCGGTGATCGGCGCGCGGCTCGACACCGACCTGCGCCAGCAACTCGCGCGCCCGTGCCTCGGCGTCGCGGCGCGGCGTGCCGGAGGCAAGCTGCGGCAGCACGATGTTCTCGAGCGCGGTGAACTCGGGCAGCAGGTGGTGGAACTGGTAGATGAAGCCGACATCGGCGCGGCGCACCTGCGTGCGGCGGCGGTCCGACAGCTTGGTCATCTCCTGCCCGCCGATGGCGACATGGCCCTCGTCGGGCGTGTCGAGAAGCCCCGCGATGTGCAGGAGCGTCGACTTGCCCGCGCCCGAAGGCGCGACCAAGGCAACCACCTCGCCCGGCTGGATCTCCAGATCCGCGCCGCGCAGCACCTGCACCTCGGACGGCTTGCCCTTATTGTAGGTCTTGGTGAGGCCGGACAGCTTCAGGATCGGATCACTCATAGCGCAGCGCCTCGACCGGGTTCATCCGCGCCGCGCGGCGGGCGGGAAACAGCGTGATGACCCACGACAGGGTCAGCGACAGGGCCACGGCAGAGATCACGTCGCCCAGCTCCAGCTTGGCGGGCAGCGCGTAGATACCGCGGATCGACGGGTCCCAGACGCCACCGCCGGAGACGTAATTCACCGCCGCGAAGATCGGGTCGATCCAGATCGCGAAGGCGCAGCCCAAGATCACGCCCGCGAGCGTGCCGATCGTGCCGATGCCCGCGCCACAGATGAAGAAGACCCGCAGCACCGAGCCTTCGGTGAGCCCCATGGTGCGCAGGATGCCGATGTCGCGGCCCTTGTTCTTTACCAGCATGATCAGGCCCGAGATGATGTTCATCGAGGCGATCAGCACGAGGATCGACAGGATCACGAACATCACGTTGTCCTCGACCGTAAGCGCGCGCAGGAACGCGCCCGCGCTGTCGCGCCACGTCCACAGGAAGGCGGTCGGCCCGGCCATATCGAGGATCTCGGGCAGAAGTTCCTGCACGTTGTCGGGGTCCTCGACCATCACCTCGATTTCATCGACCACGCCGTCGCGGTTGAAGAAGAGCTGCGCCTCGGACAGCGGCAGGTAGGCGCGGGTGCGGTCGATGTCGTAGCGTCCGGCGGTGAAGATATAGGTCACCTCATAGGCCGAGACGCGCGGGCTCTGCCCCATCGGCGTGCGCGCGCCGTTGGGAGAGATCAGCCGCACCTTGTCGCCGATCGCCACGCCCAGTTCGCGCGCGGCCCCCGAGCCCAGCGCGATGCCCTCCCCGAAGCGGGCGATGTCGCCGATGCCGGTCTCGGGGTCGGCGATGCGCGGCAACGAGCCGAGGTCATCGGCCGAGATGCCATAGACTTCGACGCCCGCATTGCCGGCGTCGAAGCTCGCCATCACCTGCCCGCGCACCACCGGCGCGGCGCGGGTGACGCCGTCGATCTCCATCAGCCGCTCCGACAGGTCCTCATAACCCTCGATCACCTGCCGGGTGATGTCGGTGCCTTCGATCACGCTGTCCTGATAGACGGTGACATGGGCATTCGCGCCGAGGATCGTGTCGATGAACTCCTCGCGGAAACCCGCGCGCACCGACAGCGTCGCGATCAGCGCGAAGACCGCGAGCGTGATGCCGACGAGGCTGATCCAGGTCATGACGCTGACCCCGCCTTCGGCGCGGCGGGCGCGGATGTAGCGCCAGGCGATCATCCACTCGAAGGCGGAAAACGGGGCGGTGCGGTTGGCCATGCGGGGTCCCTTGAAATGCGCGCGGACCTTGGGGGCGGTCGCGGGCGGGGTCAAGCCGCCCCGGCGCCGCCTCACGCCACGGTGTCGGCGCGGCTTGACGCACGTGCCGGGGCCGGGTCAGCTTGGGAAGGGGGATGTCATGCGCGCGCAAGCCGTCATGGCCGTATCAGGAGGAGAGCGCGAATGCGCGCCGTGATCTGCCGCGCCTATGGCGGCCCGGAACATCTCGAGATCGTCGACCGGCCGCTGCCCGCGCCGGGCCAGGGAGAGATCCGCGTCGGGCTTTGCGCCGGAACGGTGAGCGCGGGCGACTGGCGCATCCGCTCGCTGAGCGTGCCGCGTGGCTACGGGCTGGTGGTGCGGATGGCCTTCGGCTGGTCGGGGCCGCGCAACCCGTTGCTGGGCACCGCCTTTTCGGGGGTGGTCGAGGCGGTGGGCGAAGACGTGACCCGGTTCGCCGTGGGCGACGAGGTGTTTGGCAGCACCGGCAGCGCCATGGGCGCCCATGCCGAGGCGGTGGTGCTCCCCGAGGCGGGTGCCGTGGTGCACAAGCCGCATGTGCTGAGCCACGGGCAGGCCGCCGCCCTGCCCTTCGGCGCGATCACGGCGCTGCAGTTCCTGCGCGACAAGGGGCGGCTGAAGCAGGGCCAGCGGCTTTGCGTGGTCGGGG
This sequence comes from Limimaricola cinnabarinus, assembly GCF_047631075.1. Taxonomy (NCBI): domain Bacteria; kingdom Pseudomonadati; phylum Pseudomonadota; class Alphaproteobacteria; order Rhodobacterales; family Paracoccaceae; genus Limimaricola; species Limimaricola cinnabarinus. The sequence continues at coordinate 110,313 of NZ_JBLHYX010000005.1, read as the reverse complement.
CCTCGGGTGCGGTGGGCGTGGCGGCGGTACAGATCGGCCGGGCGATGCGGGCGCGGGTGACGGCGGTATGTTCAGCCGCCAATGCCGATCTGGTGCGCGATCTCGGCGCACATGAGGTGATCGCGCATGACGAGGAAGCGCCGTTCACCCGCGAGGGCTATTACGACGTGATCCTCGACGCCGTGGGCACGGCCCCCTTGGGCCTGCGGATGCGGGCCCTGGCGCCCAAGGGCCGGCTGCTGCTGGTCTATGCCGGGCTCGGCACCGAGATCGGCGCCCGTTTCATCCGGCGCGGCGGCAGGCGGGCCAAGAGCGGCGTGGCCACCGAGACCCGCGCCGACATGGAGGAGATCGCCCGGCTGGTGGAGGCGGGCGACCTGCGCGCGGTGATCGACAGCCGCTACCGGCTGTCGGAGATCGCGCAAGCCTATGACCGGGTCGCGACCGGGCGCAAGCGCGGCGCCGTGGTGCTGCTCCCCGACGAGGTCTAGGCCTCAGAGATAGGCGTAGATCCGGGCGATCTTCTCGACCGCCTGCTCGGGCGGCAGCTCCTCGCTCTCGCCGGTGCGACGCGAGACCAGTTCGACCACGCCGTTCTTGAGCCCCTTGGGCCCCACCGTGATGCGCCACGGCAGGCCGATCAGGTCCATGGTGGCGAACTTCGCTCCCGCCCGCTCGTCGCGGTCGTCATAAAGCGGGTCGAGACCCAGCGTGCGCAAGCCGGCATAGATGCCGGCGCAGGCGGCATCCGTCTCGGCATCGCCCTGACGCAGGTTGACGATGCCGACATGGAACGGCGTCACACCCTCGGGCCAGATGATGCCCTTGTCGTCGTGGCTGGCCTCGATGATCGCCCCCACCAGACGGCTGACGCCGATGCCGTGGCTGCCCATCTCGACCGGCACGCGCGCGCCTTCGGCGTTGGTCACGGTGGCGCCCATCGCCTCGGAATACTTGGTGCCGAAGTAGAAGATCTGGCCGACCTCGATCCCGCGCGAGGTGCGGCGGCGCTCCTCTGGGACCTCGTCGAACAGCGCCGCGTCATGCGTCTCGTCGGTGCGCGCATAGGGCGTGGTCCATTCAGACACGATCTGCTTGAGCTGATCGGGATCCTCGTAGTTTACCATCCGCTCGCCGAGCTGCAGGTCGAGAATGGCACTGTCGTAGAACACCTCGCTCTCGCCGGTCTCGGCCAGCACGAGGAACTCATGCGTGTTCTCGCCGCCGATCGGACCTGAATCGGCACGCATCGGGATCGCCTTGAGGCCCATCCGCTCATAGGTGCGCAGGTAGCTCACCATGTGGCGGTCATAGGCCTCGAGCGCGCTCTCGCGGTCGACGTCGAAGTTGTAACCGTCCTTCATCAGGAATTCGCGGCCCCGCATCACACCAAAGCGCGGACGCATCTCGTCGCGGAACTTCCACTGGATATGGTACAGCGTCTTGGGCAGGTCGCGATAGGACGAGATGTAGCTGCGGAAGATGTCGGTGATCATCTCCTCGTTGGTGGGACCATAAAGCAGGTCGCGGCCCTGACGGTCCTTGATCCGCAGCATCTCCTCGCCATACGCCTCGTAGCGGCCGCTCTCGCGCCACAGGTCGGCGGGCTGCAGCGTCGGCATCAGGAGCGGGATGTGCCCGGCCTTCTGCTGCTCCTCGTCGACGATGCGCTCGATGTTGCGCAGCACCCGCAGCCCCAGCGGCAGCCACGAGTAGATGCCGGCGCCTGCCTGCTTGATCAGGCCCGCGCGCAGCATGTAGCGGTGGCTGACGATCTGCGCCTCGGCGGGCGTTTCCTTGAGCACGGGCAGGAAATAGCGGGTGAGGCGCATCGAGGATTCCTATGTCAGAAAGGCGGATCGGCAAAGAGGCAGACGAATCCCCCTGTAGGGGAGAGCCGCCTACCTGACAAGCGCCGTCCCGCTCCGCCCCCGCGCAAGTTGTGCGGGGCATGCCTAGTCCAAGTCGCGCCTGCCCCAAAAGGCTTGCGCGCCCGGGCCCCGGCGGCGACATAGGTGGGACATCCGCGCAAGGAGCGAATTCCGTGGCACTTCCGATCCAGCAACAGGCGCGTATCTGGGCCATCATCGCCGTGGTGACCTTCGTTCTGCTTTGGCTCTTGGGCGATGTGATCCTGCCCTTCCTCGTGGGTGGCGCGCTGGCCTATCTGCTCGATCCCGTGGCCGACCGGCTGGAGCGGCTGGGCCTCAGCCGGGCAATGTCGGTGGCGGTGATCGCGCTGGGCGTGGTGCTGATCTTCGCCGCCGCGGTGCTGCTGCTGATCCCGACGCTGATCCGCCAGACCAGCCAGCTCGTGCAGACGGCGCCCGAGCTGTTCTCGGGCCTGCGCGACTGGCTCGCGGCGCGGTTTCCCGACGTGATGGACGAAAGCTCGACCATCCGGGGCCAACTCGACGCCATCGGCGCGGCCATTCAGGCCCGCGGCGGCGAGATCCTCAACGGGCTTCTCACCTCGGCGATGGGGGTGATCAACCTGCTGGTGCTCTTCGTCGTGGTGCCGGTGGTGGCGGTCTACCTGCTGGTCGACTGGGACCGGATGGTGGCGCGCATCGACGAGCTTCTGCCGCGCGAACACGCGCCCACCATTCGCCAGCTCGCGCGCGAGGTCGACCGGACGCTGGCCTCCTTCGTGCGCGGACAGGGTCTCGTATGCCTGATCTTGGGCACCTACTACGCGGTGGCGCTGGCGCTGGTGGGGCTGAACTTCGGCCTCGTGGTCGGCGCGATCGCGGGCCTCGTCACCTTCATTCCTTACGTCGGCGCTCTGGTCGGCGGCGTTCTGGCCATCGGTCTGGCGCTGTTCCAGTTCTGGGGCGAATGGGTCTGGATCGGTGCGGTGGCAGGGATCTTCGTGGCGGGCCAGATGATCGAGGGCAACATCCTGACGCCGCGGCTCGTCGGCTCCTCGGTCGGGCTGCACCCGGTGTGGCTGCTGTTCGCGCTGGCCGTGTTCGGAGCGCTGTTCGGCTTCGTGGGCATGCTGGTCGCGGTGCCGATCGCGGCGATGCTCGGCGTCTTCGCCCGCTTCGGCATCGCCCGCTACCAGGAAAGCGCGCTCTACCAAGGCACGGCCACGGCAATGCCGCCGCCGGTTTCTCCCCCCCCTTCACCCGCCTCCGACAAGACCCGGCCGGAGGATGCATGGCGTGGCAACTGAGCCTCGACTTGCCGCTCGCGGTGGCGCTGGGGCCCGAGGACTTTATCCTGTCGCAGGCCAACCGCGCCGCCCATGAGATGGTCACGGCCGGACGCTGGCCCGAGGGCAAGCTGGCGCTGATCGGCCCACCCGGATCGGGCAAGAGCCACCTCGCCCGCGTCTGGCAGGCCGAGAGCGAGGCGATGATCCTGCTGGCGCAGGACCTCGGGCCAAGCCTGCCGCCGCCCGCCCCCGGCGCCGTCATAGTGGTCGAGGACATCCAGCGCCTCGCTCCCGCCGCCGAGGCGACGCTGTTCCATCTGCACAACCGTCTCGCGGCCTCGGGCGGGCGGCTCCTGCTGACCGCCGACCGGGCGCCCGCGCGGCTCGACATCGCGCTCCCCGATCTGGCCAGCCGGCTTCAGGCAACGGCGGTGGCGCGGATCGAGGACCCCGACGACCGGCTTCTGGGGGCGGTGCTGGCCAAGCATTTCGCCGATCGGCAGCTGGTGCCGATGGCCGACGTGATCCCCTATCTCGCCGTCCGGATCGAGCGCAGCTTTGCCAGCGCCGCCGCCGTGGTGGCGCGGCTCGACCGGATGGCGCTGGCCGAGGCGCGGCCCGTCAGCCGGGCGCTGGCCCGCCGGGCGCTGTACCGGGCCTGAGGCGGGTTCGAGGCGGGCCGCTGGACAATCCCGGCAAGCGGGCGCGATAGTGGGGCGACCCGTCACATCACCGTTGAAAAAATGCGCCAGACAGCACCCATGACACAGGCCGATTTCCTCGTCGCAGGCTTTCCCGAGCCGGTCGCGCTCGATGCCGACCTCTCGGGGCCGGCGCGTTTTGTCAATCGCGAGCTGAGCTGGCTCGGATTCAACTTCCGGGTGCTGGAGGAGGCCGAAAACCCGCGTGTGCCGCTGCTGGAACGGCTGCGCTTCCTGTCGATCTCGGCCACCAATCTCGACGAGTTCTACACCGTGCGCGTCGCGGGCCTGCGCGAGCTGGCGCAGGCGGGCAACGCCACCCCGGCCATCGACGGGCTGATCCCGGCCGAGCAGCTACGCCAGATCGACAGCGAGGCGCGCGCGCTGATGGCGCGCCAGCAGGAGATCTTCAAGCTGCTCTGTGATGAGATGGCCGCGCAGAACATCACCATCCTGAACCGCACCGACGTGTCGAAGAAGGACATGGCCTACCTGTCGGACGCGTTTCTCAACCGCGTCTTTCCGGTGCTCTCGCCGCTGGCCATCGATCCTGCGCATCCCTTTCCCTTCATCCCCAACGAAGGTCTCGCGCTGGCGCTGTCACTCGAACGCGCCTCTGACAAGAAACCCTTGCGCGCGCTTCTGCCGGTGCCCGCGCAGATCGATCGCTTCGTCCAGCTTCCGACCGAAAACGGGCAGCGGTTCCTGCCGCTCGAGGAACTGCTGCTGCTCAATCTCGACCAGCTGTTTCCGGGCTACAGGATCAAGGGCCACTGCACCTTTCGCGTGCTGCGCGACAGCGATCTCGAAGTCGAGGAGGAGGCCGAGGACCTCGTGCGCGAGTTCGAGGTGGCGCTCAAGCGGCGGCGCCGGGGCGAGGTGGTGCGCATGAAGCTTTCGGCCGACGCGCCGCCCGCGCTCAAGGCCACCATCATGGAGGAGCTGCACATCCGCGACGCCGAGGTGGTCGAGGTCGAGGGGCTGATCGGCATCGGCAACCTCAAGGAGCTGGTGACGGATGCCCGCCCCGACCTGCTCTGGCCGCCCTTCACCCCGAGGGTGCCTGAGCGGGTGCAGGATCATGACGGCGACATGTTCGCGGCGATCCGGCAAAAGGACATGCTGCTGCACCACCCCTACGAGACCTTCGACATGGTCAACCGCTTCCTGCAGCAGGCGGCGACCGACCCGGACGTGGTGGCGATCAAGCAGACGCTCTACCGCACCTCGCGCAACTCGCCCATTGTCGAGGCGCTGTGCGAGGCGGCCGAGGACGGCAAGTCGGTGACGGCGCTGGTCGAGCTCAAGGCCCGCTTCGACGAGGCCGCCAACATCCGCCAGTCACGCCGTCTGGAGCGGGCGGGCGCGCATGTCGTCTACGGCTTCACCCAGTACAAGACCCACGCCAAGATCAGCACGGTGGTCCGGCGCGAAGGCGACAGCCTCGTCACCTACACCCATTTCGGCACCGGCAACTACCACCCCATCACCGCGCGGATCTACACCGACCTGTCCTTCTTCACCTGCGACGCGGCCTTGGGGCGCGATGCGACCAAGGTGTTCAACTATATCGGCGGTTCGGCCGAGCCGCTGGGCCTCGAGAACCTCGCGATCTCGCCGCTGACGCTGAAGCCGCGCCTGCTCGAGATGATCGCCGCCGAGGCCGAGCACGCGCGCGCCGGCCGCCCCGCCGAGATCTGGGCTAAGATGAACTCTCTCGTCGAGGCCGAGGTGATCGACGCGCTCTACGAGGCAAGCCGCGCGGGCGTGAAGATCTCCCTCGTTATCCGGGGCATCTGCGGGCTGCGTCCGGGCATCGCGGGGCTGAGCGAGAACATCCGGGTGAAATCCATCGTGGGCCGGTTTCTCGAACACAGCCGCATCGTGTGCTTTGGCAACGGGCGGGGCCTTCCGTCGAAGAAGGCGCGGGTGTTCATCTCCTCGGCAGACTGGATGGGCCGCAATCTCAACCGCCGGGTCGAGACGCTGGCCGAGATCACCAACCCCACGGTGAAGGCGCAGATCACCGATCAGATCATGGCCGCGAACCTCGCGGATGTCGCGCAAAGCTGGGTCATGGGGCCAGACGGGCGGTTTCGCCGGGCCGATTGGCCCGAGGACGGGCGCGCCTTCTCCTGCCACCGCTTCTTCATGGAAAACCCCTCGCTTTCGGGGCGCGGAAAGGCGGGTGCGGGTGACGTGCCGCAACTCACACACACCCACGAATGAGGCAAAGCCCACTCTTTCGTAGTGGATTCAACACTCAGGGCATTTTTCCTTTGCCCTCGCCGGGCAGGCCGTTAAGACCGCGCCCGATGCGGGGCGTTGACTCCGCGAGGGGCCGGGCCACATGCTGCGGCAGGATCATGGGGGCTTCATGAACGATCACAGCGACGCGCGCAGCGGCGACTGGGGGCCTTTCGGCCGGCCGCTCTTCGACGATCCCGAAACCCGTGCGCTGAGCCGCGTCGGCGTGGTCGATGTGGGCTCGAACTCGGTCCGTCTGGTCGTCTTCGACGGCGCGGCCCGGTCGCCGGCCTATTTCTACAATGAAAAGATCATGTGCGCCTTGGGCGAGGGCCTTTCGGAAACCAACCGCCTGTCGCCGAGAGGGCGCGAGCGGGCGCTGGCCGCGCTCAAGCGTTTTGCCACGCTGGCGGAAGGCATGGGCATCATGCCGTTGACCGCGGTGGCCACGGCGGCGGTGCGCGAGGCCGAGGACGGGCCGGAGTTCTGCGACGAGGTGCTGCGCGAGACCGGGATCGAGATCCATGTCATCGCGGGCGACGAGGAAGCGCGGCTTTCGGCGCAGGGCGTGCTTCTGGGCTGGCCCGGCTCCTACGGCATGGTCTGCGACATCGGCGGCTCGTCGATGGAGCTTGCCGACATCGCCGAGGGCCGCGTCGGCCGTCGCCTGACATCGGCGCTGGGGCCCTTGAAGCTCAAGGAGGTCAAGGGCGGCGAGAAGGGTCTCGATGCCTATATCAAGACCACGATCGAGCAGATCCACGACGAGATGCAGAACGAGACCGGAATGCGGCTGTTCCTCGTCGGCGGCTCTTGGCGGGCCATCGCGCGCTGCGACATGACGCGGCGCGACTATCCTCTCACCGTGCTGCACGAATACCGCATGACCACCGAAGCCGTGGCCGAGACGCGCAAGTACATCGAAAAGGAAGACCCCGAGGATCTGCGCGGCCGTGCCGGCGTGTCGTCGGACCGGATGGCGCTGGTGCCGCTGGCGATCCGGGTGCTCGACCGGCTGGTGCAGGTGTTCCAGCCCAAGGACATCACCATTTCTTCCTATGGCATTCGCGAGGGCATGCTCTACGAGCAGATGCCCCCCGCCCTGCGCGACCGCGACCCGCTGATCGAAGCCTGCCGCTTCGCCGAGGCCAAGGACGCTCGGATGCCGGGCTTCGGCCCGGTGCTGTTCGATTTCGTGCGCCCGTTGTTTCCGCATGCCGACTGGCAGCGCAAGCGCATCATCAAGGCCGCCTGCCTGCTGCACGACGTGAGCTGGCGCGCGCATCCCGACTACCGCCCACAGGTCTGCTTCGACAACGCGACACGGGCGAACCTTGGCGGGCTCAAGCATTCGGAGCGCGTGTTCCTCGGGCTGGCGCTGATGCACCGCTATTCTAACAAGCGCGAGGGTGCGCGCTACCAAGAGATGTTCACGCTCGTGTCCGAGGAGGATCAGCGCGAGGCCGAGGTGCTGGGCCGGGCGATGCGGCTGGGTGCAATGCTCTGGCTCGGGGCCGAGACGGTGCCCGGCAATCTCGCCTGGAACGCCGTGGACAAGACGCTGACGCTCGATCTCGATCCGCGCGCGAAATCGCTGTTCAGCGAAGTGGCCGAGCAGCGGTTCAAGTCCTTGGCCTCGGCGCTCGACGCCACCGGGGAAGTGCGGCTGCGCGACTAGGTCGCGAGGTCGAACAGGCGGGTCAGCCGTTCGGCCTTTGGCATGGAGAGCCGCCCCGGCGCGGCCCAGCCGACGCCGCAGAACGGCACGCCCGCTGCCCGCGCCGTCGCCTCGTCGACCTCGGTGTCGCCAACATAGATCGCCGTCGTCACACCCAGCGCGTCGATCACCGCGCGCAGGTGGCCGGGGTCGGGCTTGCGGGCAGGCACGGCATCCGCCCCCCGCACCGCGTCGAACAGCGCCGCGAGGCCAAGCCCGTCCAGAACCGCAAGCGTCAGCGCCTGCGGCTTGTTGGTGCACAGCCCGAGCCGCCAACCCGCCCCCTTCAGCAAGGCAAGATCCTCGGCCACACGCTCATAGATCGTGGTCCGCGCCACGGGGGCCTCGGCATAGCTGTCGAGATAGGCGGCGGTGAGCACGTCAATATCGGATGGTGCCGCCGGGGTGCGCTGAAGTGCGAGCAGATCCGCTACCAACCGGTGCGCGCCATTGCCGATCAGCCCTGCCACCACCGCCTCGTCCGTCGCCTCCAGCCCATGCGCCACGAAGGTCCGGTTCACCGCATCCGTGATGTCGGGCGCGCTGTCGATCAGCGTGCCGTCGAGATCGAAGACAGCGGCGCGCGGGCCGCTCGGCGTCTGGATCATGGGAGCATGTCCATTCCGTTTTTTGAGGAGGTCAGGCACCGTCGATGCGGAGGCAAAATCAGATTTCGATCTCGGGCGCGTCCATGTCGGGGGTGAATTCGGGCGCTTCGCGCTTGCGGCGCAGGATGATATCGCCGTTATCGAGGATCTCGGGGGCTTCGTAATTGGCGATGTCGTCGATTCGGTCGAGCACCTGCATCAGCGCCGGTCCCATTTCAGACAGCAAGGCTCGCAGATGCGGCTCGGCAGCCTTGGCGAAGGCGCGAAAGTCCTCGATGGCGGGCTCCATCTCGCCCATGATGCCCTCGAAGAACAACTCCGCCCCGCGTTGCATCAGCCCAGAGCCCTCATCCTCGGGGGGCTCATCGATCTGGGCGATAGCAGGGGCCGCCAGCATGGCGGCCGCGAAGGCTAGTGGAGCAATCTGTTTCATCACCCGGACCTAGGGGATCGGAGCGGATTTTCCAGTGAGGTCGAGGTCGAGCGTGACGGGAAAGTGATCCGAGGCCGCGAGCAGCGCCTCGCGCAAGGCGGTGTCGGCATAGATCGCAGGGTCGTCGAAGGGGTGCCAGATGCGCCAGCGCGGAGCATCGGCGCGCAGGTCGGGCGAGATCATCGCGTAGTCGAGCAGCGCCGACAGGATGCGCCAGTCGGGCGGCACGGCGAACCGCGCGGTGGCGGGCTGCGCCGCCATCGGGTGCGACAGTGCGAGGGCCGCGTGCGGGTCGTAGAGCCGCCGCTCGGGTACCTCGCCCTCGCCCAGCACGATCTCGACCCCCGACCGGCCAAAGAGCCGCTCCTGCGCGTCGAGGCCGGGGCCGTCGTTGAAATCGCCCATCACCACGAGGCTGTCGCCTGCGTCGAGATGGTCCTCGATCCGCGCGCGCAGCCAGCCGCATTGCGCGAGCTGCTTGCGCCGGTTCTCCACCGCGATGCGGCGCAGATCGTCGGGCCCCTGCGCGCCATGCGGGGCCTTGGACTTGGCATGGACCCCGATCAGGCGCAGCGCGGCTCCCTCGGCCTCGATGGCGAGCTCCAGGGGAGGCTTGGACCACGTGATCCGGGTGTCGCCCCGCCCCGCATGCAGATCGAAGCGCGGGGCCTTGGCGCTCAGGTGCGGGTCATGGCGAGCGCGCAGGCGCTCCAGGTCGTAGAGAAACGCGATCTCCTGCTGGGTGTGGCTGCGAAAACCGATCAGCGCCTCGCGCGTCCTCAGCCCCGCCTCGGCGGCAAAGCCCTCGAGCGCCCGCATTCCGTTTCGCGAACCGCCCGTATCCGGCGCTTCGACCACGACGATCCCGTCTGCGTCGAGCGCGCGCATCACATGGGCGATGCCGGCGAGTTGCCGCGCGCGGGTAATGCCGTGACGGGCCGAGGGCGCGTCGTCGTGCTGCGGGCGGCCTGCGTCGTCGAACAGCCGGTCGAACCAGGCGACGTTCCACGTCGCCAGCCGCATCAGGCGCGGCCCTCGGCCTCGTTCGAGGTCCCGCCGGTCGCCGTCGCGGCGCGGCCTCGTCCTTCGGAGATCCGCTCCCACGCCCGGTTGGCCGAGATGAGACGGCTCTCGGCCATCTTCATCGCCTCCTCGGGCAGGCCACGCGCGGCGAGCCGGTCGGGATGGGTCTCGCGCACGATGGCGCGCCATGCGCTGCGGATCTCGGCCAGATCGTCGTCGGGCGACACACCGAGCACGTCATAGGGATCGGGTTCGCAATCGGGGACGAAGCGCGCGCGCAGCCTCGCAAAGCTGCGCTCGTCGATCTCGAAGATCTCCGCCACCTCCCGCAGGAAGGCGTTCTCGGCGGGGTGGTAATCGCCATCGGCGAGGGCGATGTGAAACAGCCCCTCCATCAGGTCGAACAGCGGGCCCCTTTCGCCGCGAAACATCCGTGCGATGCGGCGGGCGTAATCGTCGAACCCCGCGACATCGGTGCGCGCCATGTTGAAGACCCGCGCGGCGTTGGCCTCCTCCTCGGGCGGGATGGTGAAGATCTCGCGAAACGCGGCGACCTCGCCGCGCGTCACCTGCCCGTCGGCCTTGGCCATCTTCGCGCCCAGAGCGATCACCGCGATGGCGAAGGCCACCGAGCGTTCGGGCGGCGTGCGCAGCCGATCGAAGATCGAGGCGAGGCTTTCGCCCTGCCTCAGAGCCGCGATGGCTTCGGCTATGCGTGTCCAGATCGACATGGGTCCACCTTAGCGCCGCGTCGCGGCATTGTCAGAGTCGTTTCTGCAGGATGGCGAGATCGAGCCAACGGCCGAACTTGCGCCCCACTTCGGGCATGGTGCCGGTGCGTTCGAACCCCATGCGCTCGTGAAAGGCGATGCCCGCCGCGTTTTCGGCGGTGACACAGGCGACCATCACGTGTTTGTCGGCAGCGCGGGCGGTTCCGAAGAGCCGCTCCATCAGCAGCCGCCCCGCACCGCGCCCATGCAGGCCGGGTGCGAGCAGGATCGTGTGTTCGACGGTGTGGCGATAGCCGTCATTGCCGCGAAACGGGAACCAGCGGGCAAAACCCTGAACGCCGGACTCATCCCAGACGAGGAACGGATCGCCATTGCCGATGATCTCGGCAATCTCGGCCTCGCCGCGCTCGGTCGCGTTGAAGATCGAGGTCGTCTCGCGGATCACGCGATTCCAGATGGTGCCGAGGGCCGGGGCGTCATCGGGGGTGGCGGGGCGGATCATGGCGGGCCTCGGGCACAAAGGATTTCGGCGACCGTGATGTCGCGTCCTGCCCCGCGCCGCAAGAGCCGACTCGTCCTCTCAGCCGTGCGCGCGGATCATCGACAGGATCTTGGACGCGGCCTCTGGAATGTTGGTGCCCGGCCCGAAGATCGCCGCGACCCCCGCCTCCTTGAGCATCGCGTGATCCTGATCCGGGATCACGCCGCCGCAGACCACGAGGATCTCGCCCGCGCCCTGATCGCGCAGGGCCTGCACCAGCTTGGGCGCCAGCGTCCGGTGCCCCGCCGCCTGGCTGGAGATGCCGACGACATGCACGTCGTTGTCGAGCGCATCCTGCGCGGCCTCCTCGGGCGTCTGGAACAGCGGCCCCATATCGACGTCAAAGCCCAGATCGGCAAAGGCGGTGGCGATCACTTTCGCGCCGCGATCATGCCCGTCCTGACCCATCTTGACCACGAGCATGCGCGGGCGGCGGCCCTCTTCTCCGGCGAACGCGGCGATCTCGCGCTGGATGCGCTCGAAGCCCGCATCCCCCTCCCAAGCCTTGCCATAGACGCCCGCGAGCGTCTTCACCTCGGCCCGGTGCCGCCCAAAGACCTTTTCCATCGCCATGCTGATCTCTCCCACCGTGGCGCGGGCGCGGGCCGCCTCGACCGCCGCGGCCAGCAGGTTGCCATCCTCGCGCGCCGCTGCTTCGAGGGCCGCCAGCGCCGCGTCGCAGGCCGCCTTGTCGCGCGTCGCCCGGATCTTCTCCAGCCGCGCCACCTGCCCGTCGCGCACCTTGACATTGTCGATGTCGAGGATGTCTATCGCATCCTCGCGCTCCTTTCGGTACTTGTTGACGCCAACGATGACCTGCTTTCCCCGATCGATCAGCGCCTGCCGTGTGGCCGCCGTCTCCTCGATCCGAAGCTTGGGCATGCCGGAGGCCACTGCCTTGGTCATGCCGCCCAGGGTTTCGACCTCCTCGATCAGCGCCCAAGCTTTCTCGGCCAGCTCGTGGGTCAGGCTCTCGACGTAATAGGACCCCGCCAGCGGATCGACGACATCGGTGATGCCGGTCTCCTCCTGCAGGATCAGTTGGGTATTGCGCGCGATGCGGGCCGAGAAATCTGTCGGCAGGGCGATCGCCTCGTCGAGCGCGTTGGTGTGCAGCGACTGGGTGCCGCCGAGCACCGCCGACAGCGCCTCGTAGGCGGTGCGCACCACGTTGTTGTAGGGGTCCTGCGCCTGCAGGCTGACGCCAGAAGTCTGACAGTGCGTGCGCAGCATCAGGGATTTAGGGTCCTTCGGTTCGAACTCCTGCATGATCCGGTGCCACAAGAGCCGCGCGGCGCGCAGCTTCGCGGCCTCCATGAAGAAGTTCATGCCGATGGCGAAGAAGAAGCTTAGACGCCCGGCGAAGCGGTCCACATCCATGCCACGCGCGATGGCGGCGCGGACGTATTCGCGCCCGTCGGCCAGCGTGAAGGCCAGCTCCTGCACGAGGTCGGCCCCCGCCTCCTGCATGTGGTAACCCGAGATCGAGACCGAGTTGAATTTCGGCATGTGGTCGGCGGTGTATTCGATGATGTCGGCCACGATCCGCATCGAAGGCTCGGGCGGATAGACATAGGTGTTGCGGACCATGAACTCCTTGAGGATGTCGTTCTGGATCGTGCCCGAAAGCTTGCCCACCGGCACGCCCTGCTCCTCGCCCGCGACGATGAAGCTGGCGAGGATCGGGATCACCGCGCCGTTCATCGTCATCGACACCGACACCTCATCCAGCGGGATGCCGTCGAACAGGACCTTCATGTCCTCGACGCTGTCGATTGCCACGCCGGCCTTGCCCACATCGCCCTCGACGCGGGGGTGGTCGCTGTCATAGCCGCGATGAGTGGCCAGATCGAAGGCCACAGACACCCCCTGCTGACCGCCCTCCAGCGCCCGGCGATAAAAGGCGTTCGACTCCTCGGCCGTGGAAAACCCGGCATATTGTCGGATCGTCCAGGGGCGTCCGGCATACATCGTGGATTTCACGCCGCGCATATAAGGTGCTTCGCCCGGCAGGGCGTGCAGGTGCGACAGCCCTTCGAGATCGCCCGCATCATAGACGGGCTTCACCTCGATCCCCTCCAGCGTGTCGCGGCGCAGGCTTTCGGGGTCGCGCCCCTTCAGCTCGGCACGGGCACGTGCGGCCCAGTCGTCGCGGCGGTCTTGATCGGCCATGCTTTCTCCTCCGGTCCCGGTCGAGAGTGTGCCGCGCCACGAGACATTGCGCCAGTCCCGGCACCTATTGTCGCGCCGCCCTTCGCGTCGGGGCAATTCGCGCCTATGTTGAAGACATGAAACAGCTTCGCCCCCTCTTCGCGCTCATGGCCCTTTTGTGGGCCGCCCCCCTCGTCGCCGCGCAGGAGGCCCCGGACCTGCTGACGCGCTGGGCCGAAGAGCCGCGCGCCGCCTACCCGGTGGGCGAGGCCGAGCTTGACGATTTCGAATTCGTGGCGCGGCCGATCGTGGTCTTTGCCGACGGGCCAAGCGATCCGCAGTTCCAGAGGCAGATGGCGTTTCTGGCTGAGCGGATCGACGATCTCGCGGTGCGCGACGTGATCGTGCTGATCGACACCGACCCCGAGGCGCGCGGCCCGATCCGCCGATCGCTGCGGCCGCGCGGCTTTGCCGTCGTGCTGATCGGCAAGGACGGCCGCATCGCCCAGCGCAAGCCCGCGCCCTTCACCGGGCGCGAGCTGATCCGCGCCATCGACAAGCTGCCGCTGCGCCAGCAGGAAATACGCGACGCCAACCAGCCGATCGACCGGGCCGGGGCGCAGGCGCTACCGACGCGCTAGTCGAACTCCATGATCACGGCGTCGACGGCGAGGTTATCGCCCGCCTCGGCCATGATGCGGGCGACACGACCCTGACGCTCCGCGCGCAGCAGGTTCTCCATCTTCATCGCCTCGACCGTACAGAGCGCCTGCCCCGCCTGCACTTCATCGCCCTCGGCCACATGCAGTGCCGTGACCACGCCCGGCATCGGGCAAAGCAGCAACTTCGAGGTGTCGGGGGGCTGCTTTTCGAGCATCAGGGCGGCCAGTTCGGCCTGTCTCGGGGTCATTACCCGCGCCCGTAGATCGGCCCCGCGTCCGCGCAGCCGAAACCCCATGGGAAGCGTATCGACCTTGAGCACCAGCGGCGCCTCGCCCACCATGAGCCGCGCCAGCATCCGGCCTGGCATCCAGTCGCTTTCAACGCGCAGCGCCTCGCCGCCGTCGAATCGCACCTCCGCCCCGTCGCGGTCGGCGGTAAGCGACAGTTTGAAGCGCGCCGCACCAAGTGTCACCACCCAGTCGGTGCCGACGCGGCGCTCGTGATGATCCATGCGTCCCGAAATCCGGGCGCGCCTGATCTCCGAGACCCGGTGCATCGCCGCTGCCGCCGCCGCGATGCGGCGCAGCTCGGCCTCGGGCAGTTCGACCCCGGTGAAACCTTGGGGGAACTCCTCCTCGATGAAGCCGGTCGTGATCTCGCCCGAGACGAAGCGCGGGTGATCCATCACAGCCGAGAGGAATGGCAGATTGTGTCCGATGCCCTCGACCTCGAAGCCGTCGAGCGCCTCGCGCATCGCGGCGATGGCGCGGAGCCGGTCGGGCGCCCATGTGCAGAGCTTGGCGATCATCGGGTCATAATGCATCGAGATTTCGCCGCCCTCGAACACGCCGGTATCGTTGCGCACGGCACGCTCGGGCGTGGCGATCTCCTCGGGCGGGCGGTAGCGCGTCAGGCGACCGATCGAGGGCAAGAAGCCGCGATACGGGTCTTCGGCGTAAAGTCGGCTTTCGATGGCCCAGCCGTTGAGCGGGATGTCGGCCTGCGCGAAGGGCAGCTTTTCGCCCGCCGCCACGCGGATCATCTGCTCTACGAGGTCGATGCCGGTGATCAACTCGGTCACCGGATGCTCGACCTGCAACCGGGTGTTCATCTCGAGAAAATAGAAGTTGCGGTCGCCGTCGACGATGAACTCGACCGTGCCGGCGCTGGTGTAGCCTACGGCCTGCGCCAGAGACACCGCCTGCTGCCCCATGGCGCGGCGCGTGGCGTCGTCGAGAAAGGGCGACGGGGCCTCTTCGATGACCTTCTGGTTGCGGCGCTGGATCGAGCATTCGCGCTCGTGCAGCCAGACGGCGTTGCCATGGCCGTCGCACAGCACCTGGATCTCGATATGGCGTGGCGAGGTGACGAATTTCTCGATGAAAATCCGGTCGTCGCCAAAACTCGATGCGGCCTCGGATTTCGAGGCGCGAAAGCCCTCGCGCGCGCCCGCGTCGTCATGGGCGATGCGCATCCCCTTGCCGCCGCCTCCGGCGCTGGCCTTGATCATCACCGGATAGCCGATCTCACGCGCGATCCGCACCGCCTCCTCGGCATCCGCGATCAGCCCCATATGGCCCGGCACGGTCGAAACGCCCGCTTCGGCTGCGAGCTTCTTGGAGGTGATCTTGTCGCCCATCGCCTCGATCGCGGTCGCGGGCGGGCCGATGAAGGCGACGCCTTCTTCCGACAGCGCATGGGCGAAGCGCGGGTTCTCCGACAGGAACCCGTAACCCGGATGCACCGCCTGTGCGCCGCTGCGGCGCACCGCCTCCATGACCCGGTCGATGGAGATGTAGGATTGCGCGGCCGCAGCGGGTCCGATCTCGATCGCCTCGTCGGCCATGCGCACATGCAGCGCGTCGCGGTCGGCCTCGGAATGCACCGCGACGGTGCGGATGCCCATGGCGCGGGCGCTGCGGATCACCCGGCAGGCGATCTCACCACGATTGGCGATCAGGATCTTGTCGAACATCGTGCCCCTCTCATTGGCCTTTCCGGCCGATCACGAAAAAGGGCCGCCGGGATCTCTCCCGGCGGCCCGTCATGTCATGCGCGTCCGGCCGAGGCCGGTCGCGTGCTCGGCTCAGTAGCAGCCGTTCGCGTTCGGGTTGGTGACGCAGGGCGCGATGCCGCCGATCGCACCACCGATGAGCGCGCCGTTGACGGCGCTCTCGCCGGCGACCTGCGCGACAGCGGCGCCGGTGAGGGCGCCGGTCGCGGCGCGCTCACCGGGGGTGGCGCCACAGGCGGCCAGAGTAGCGGCGACGCCGAGCGCGCCGAAGAGTTTGAACGTGGATGCCATTCTTGGTCTCCGAAAATGAATGGTTGTGCCCCAGATGACGCTGTCAGTGCCACTTCGCAGGGGTCTGCGCAAGTGAGAGCGATGCCCCGCCGGGCGCGGTCGGCATCACAGCCAAGGCATGGGCGGCAACCCGCCACTACCCGCGCCGGATATTCGACGCCCTCCCCGGCGTGATCGGCCTTCACCAGCCCTCGCCCTCGTCCTCGGCGTCATCCTCGTCCTCGTCGGCCCCGAAGACGTCGGGAAAGCTGCGCCGCGCCACGTCGACGTCGATGCGCAGCAGCGCGTCGTAATCCTGTGGATCGAAAGGGTCCTCGGCGGGCACCACCTCGCGGCCAAAGAGCCAGCTCAGCCGCGCTGCAT
This sequence comes from Limimaricola cinnabarinus, assembly GCF_047631075.1. Classification (NCBI taxonomy): domain Bacteria; kingdom Pseudomonadati; phylum Pseudomonadota; class Alphaproteobacteria; order Rhodobacterales; family Paracoccaceae; genus Limimaricola; species Limimaricola cinnabarinus. The sequence continues at coordinate 93,670 of NZ_JBLHYX010000005.1, read as the reverse complement.
CGAGATTGCCGCGCATGAAAGGCTCCTCGCCGAACTGCGCCCAGAGAGCGGCCATGAAGCCTTCGTCGGCGCGCCGGTCGGGCGGGCGCCGGTCGCGAAAGCGTTCGCGCCGGATGATCTTGGTCGGGCCGTCCTTGGCCGCGCGCCTGATCGTGAATTGAAAGTCGGTGCCGGGCAGCCGGCCGGGAAATCCGCGGTGCTTTTCCATGTCAATCGTGTCCTCGGGCTGCGCCGCGCGATCCGCGGCAGGCCGCCTGATAGCCCGGCAGGACGGCCCGCACCATCCCGTGCCGCCAGTTCGGGGCCGCCGGAGGCGAGGGGACCGGGTCCAAGGCCCTACCCTGTTCAGAGCGGGATGTTGTCATGCTTCTTCCACGGGTTCTGGAGCGATTTGCCGCGCAACGAGGCAAAGGCCCGCGCCACCCTGCGGCGGGTCGAATGCGGCATGATCACCTCGTCGATGAAGCCCCGCTCGGCGGCGATGAAGGGGTTGGCGAAGCGGTCCTCGTAATCCTTGGTGCGCGCGGCGATCTTCTCGGGCTCGCCCAACTCGGAGCGATAGAGGATCTCGGTCGCGCCCCTCGCCCCCATCACCGCGATCTCGGCGGTGGGCCAGGCATAGTTGAAATCGCCGCGCAGGTGCTTGGAGGCCATCACGTCATAGGCGCCGCCATAGGCCTTGCGGGTGATCAGCGTCACCTTGGGCACCGTCGCCTCGCCATAGGCGAACAGCAGCTTGGCCCCGTGCTTGATGACGCCGCCCAGTTCCTGCCCGGTGCCGGGCAGAAAGCCCGGCACGTCGACCAGGGTCAGGATCGGGATTTCAAAGGCATCGCAGAACCGCACGAAGCGCGCGGCCTTGCGCGCGCTGTCGATGTCTAGACAGCCCGCCAGCACCATCGGCTGGTTGGCCACGACGCCCACGGTAGAGCCTTCAAGCCGGATGAAACCGGTAAGGATGTTGCGCGCGAACTCGGCCTGGATCTCGAAGAAATCGCCCTCGTCGGCGAGCTTTCGCACCAGTTCGTGCATGTCGTAGGGCTGGTTGGGGTTGGCGGGCACGAGGCTGTCGAGGCTCGGCTCCTCGCGCGCGACATCGTCGAAGAACGGCCGGCGCGGCGGCTTCTCGCGGTTGTTGAGCGGTAGGAAGTCGATCAAACGGCGGGTCTCGGCGATCGCCTCGACGTCGTTCTCGAAGGCGGCGTCGGCGACCGAGGACTTGCGACTGTGGGTCGTGGCCCCGCCAAGCTCCTCGGCGGTCACGACCTCGCCGGTCACGGTCTTGACCACGTCGGGGCCGGTTACGAACATGTAGGAGCTGTCCTTCACCATGAAGATGAAGTCGGTCATGGCGGGGGAATAGACGGCCCCTCCCGCGCAGGGCCCCATGATGAGCGAGATCTGCGGCACCACGCCCGAGGCCAGCACGTTGCGCTGGAACACCTCGGCATAGCCCCCGAGGCTCGCCACCCCCTCTTGGATGCGCGCGCCGCCCGAATCGTTGATGCCCACGACCGGCGCGCCGTTGCGCATCGCCATATCCATGATCTTGCAGATCTTTTGGGCGTGGGTTTCCGAAAGCGATCCACCGAAGACAGTGAAGTCCTGGCTGAACACATAGATCATCCGGCCGTTGACCGTGCCCCAGCCGGTGACGACACCGTCGCCCGGGGGGCGGCTCTCTTCCATGCCGAAATCTGTGCAGCGGTGGGCGACGAACATGTCGAACTCTTCGAAGGACCCCTCGTCGAGCAGCAACTCGATGCGTTCGCGCGCGGTCAGCTTGCCCTTGGCGTGCTGCGCGGCGATGCGCGCCTCGCCCCCGCCCTGCCGGGCCGTGTCGCGCCGCGCCTCGAGTGCCTCCAGAATGTCCTGCATCGCCGTCTCCCTCTGTGCAGGGCAGGCTGGCCGATCACGCGAAGCAAGGCAAGTCCCCGTCGCGACGCGATTTCCCCGGCAGTCGAGGCACGGGATTTACCGCTTGCGCGAGGCGGCGGATGGCCTAGGTCAGGGGCATGTTGCTCGGCATCGCCATCCTGCTCGTGATCGTTCTCGGCTCGGTACATCATTTCGGCCTTGTGCTCTGCCGACATGTGCTGCCGCAGGCTGAGGGGCGAAATTCACTGGTACCGCTCGGGGCCTTCATCCTGACCGCGCTGCTGCACATGATACACATCGCGATCGGCGCTGCGCTCTATCAGATCTTGCAGGAGCACGTCTTTCCCGGTGGGTTGGGCACCAGCTTCACCGACTGGGTCGATTACACCTATCTTTCGGCCATCGCCTTCTCGACCGTGGGGTTCGGCGATCTCGACGTGACAGGGCCCATGCGGCTGGTGGTCGGCGCGCAGTCCATGGCGGGATTCATGATCATCACCTGGTCGGCGACCTTCATCTACGACGTCTCGGCCAAGCAGCTCGAAAAACACCGCTGAGCGATCAGCTCCCGGCGTGACGCCATCCCGCGCGCCGCGCCTCGGCTTCGTTGCAGAACCAGCGTTCGCCCGATGCGGTGTCGATCTTGGTGCGCCCGTAATAGGGATCGCCCGGCATGTGATAGATCCGCCCGCCCCCCGAAACGTTCCCCTTGATTGCGCAGCCGCCCGCGCCGGTGCGCTCGGGTTCGGGCTGCGCGTTTCCCGCCCGCCTGGCGCGCCGCCAGTCCCATGGCGCCTCGACCTCACCGCGCCAGATGCCGCGCCCGGCGTCGCGCGCGGCGGCCTCTTGGGGCAGATAGTCCTTGGAGTATTCGACATAGGCGAAGGCCAGCCCCTCGGAGACCAGCGTTTCGCCGATATCGGCCCCGCCCACCGCACAGCGCGCCACGATACGTTCGTAGCGGTCGATATCGACCGTCTCGCAGGCGGCGATGCGCCCCGCAAAGCGCAGCGACGCCTCTTGGGTGACCCAGTTGCCGCAAGCCCATTGCGCGCCCGATCCGGTGCCGCAGCTCTGCGCGGTTTCGGGCGCGTCGACCCCGTGCAGGCGCACCCGCGCGCCGCCGACGTCGAGAGTGTCACCATCGATCACCGCCACCGTTCCGGCAGGGCCGGCGGCGGGAGCGGGCTCAGGGCTGCACAGGCCGAAAAAGGCGAGGATCGCAATGCAGGGCATGACAGAGATGTCGGCGCATTTTCCCGCTTCGGCAAGAGTGCCGTTAACATAAAGTTAAGGAATTCCTGCGATGGGCGATTCTCAGCGTTGCGCCACCCGCCATGCGGGATGAATCCACGGCTCTTCGTCCGAAGGCGGCAGGCTGCGACCGAGGATGTGGTCGGAGGCCTTCTCGCCCACCATGATCGAGGGCGCGTTGAGGTTGCCATTGGTGATGCGCGGAAAGATCGAGCTGTCGGCCACGCGAAGCCCGTCGATGCCGATCACCCGGCATTCGGGATCGACAACGGCCCCCGCGTCGTCCGCGGCCCCCATCCGGCAGGTCCCGCAGGGGTGATAGGCGCTTTCGACATGTTCCTTGATCGCCTCGTTCAACTGATCGTCGCTTTGATATTCATCGCCCGGCAGGATCTCGTGGCCCCTGTAGGGCGCAAAGGCGCGCTGACCGAAGATCTCGCGGGTGAGCCGGATGCAGGTCCGGAAATCGGCCCAGTCCTGTTCGGTCGACATGTAGTTGAACAGGATCTTCGGCGCCTCGGCGGGATCGTTCGAGGCCAGCGTGACATGCCCGCGCGAGCCCGAGCGCATCGGCCCGACATGCGCCTGAAAGCCGTGGCCCTCGGCCGCCGCCTGCCCGTCATAGCGCACGGCCATGGGCAGGAAGTGATACTGGATGTCGGGATACTCCACGCCCGCGCGCGACCGGATGAAACCCGCGCTCTCGAACTGGTTCGAGGCCCCGAGGCCGGTGCGGTTCAGCATCCACTGCGTGCCGACCACGCCCTTGCCCCATAGGTTCCAGTGGCTGAACAGCGAGACCGGCTGCGTCGCGGCCATCTGGATATACATCTCCAGATGGTCCTGAAGATTCTGCCCCACGCCCGCGCGGTCGGCCACCACCTCGATGCCGTGCTCGGCCAGATGCGCCGCCGGACCGATACCGGACAGCATCAACAGCTTGGGCGAGTTGATCGAGGAAGCGGCGACGATCACCTCGGCGCGCGCCCGGATCACCTTGGTCTTCGAGCCGGGATTGATCTCGACGCCGATCGCGCGGCCATTCTCGATCACCACGCGGCGCGCCAGCCCGCGCACGAGGGTGCAGTTGTCGCGCTTGAGCGCGGGGCGCAGGTAGGCGTTGGCCGCCGACCAGCGGGTGCCCTGCCAGATCGTCGCCTCCATCGGGCCGAAGCCCTCCTGCTTTTCGCCGTTGTAATCATCGGTAAGTTGGTAGCCCGCCTGCCCGCCCGCCTCGACGAAGGCGCGGGTGAGAGGATTGTCGCGCGGACCACGCGTCACATGCAGCGGCCCGTCATGGCCCCTGCGGGCGGGGTCGCCGCCGTGGCCGCCATCGTGCCAGTTCTCCATGCGCCGGAAATAGGGCAGCACGCCAGCATAGTCCCAGCCGTCGGCCCCCATTTCGGACCACGTGTCGAAATCGCGCGCGTGGCCACGCACATAGACCATGCCGTTGATCGAAGAGGAGCCGCCGATCACCTTGCCGCGCGGCGTGGCGAGACGGCGGCCGCCCAGATGCGGCTCGGGTTCGGAGCGATAGCCCCAGTCGTAGCGCGCCATGTTCATCGGGTAGCTGAGCGCGCCCGGCATCTGGATGAACGGCCCCGCGTCGGTGCCGCCATGCTCGATGACGATAACGCTCTTGCCCGCCTCGGAGAGGCGGTAAGCCATGGTGCAGCCGGCGCTTCCGGCTCCGATGATGACGTAGTCCGCTTGCATGTCAGACACCTGTGTCTTGCCGGACCGGCATTCGTGGCACCGCTCCGTTATCGTTGAGTTGAACCGGCTCTGGGGCCGATTAGTACGGCGCCTCGACCGGCCCCATCGCGACGTAGACGGTCTTGATCTGGCTCCAGTGCTCGATCGCCACCTGCCCGTTCTCGCGGCCCACGCCGGACATCTTCATGCCGCCGAAGGGTGCCTCGACCGGCGTCAGGTTGTAGGTGTTGATCCAGCACGAGCCGGCCTGAAGCCCTGCCACGACGCGGTGCGCCCGCGCCAGATCGCGGGTGAACACGCCCGCCGACAGCCCGTAGATCGTGGCGTTGGCGCGCGCCAGCGCCTCGTCCTCGGTGGCAAAGCCGAAGACCGACATCACCGGGCCGAAGATCTCCTCGCGCGCGATAGTCATGTCGTCGGTGACATCGGCGAAGACCGTGGGCTCGATCCAGAACCCCGCGCCCTTTCCCTCGGGTCGGCCGCCGCCCGCCACGAGGCGTGCGCCCTCCGCCCGTCCCTTGGCGACAAAGCCCTCGACGATCTCGCGCTGGCGTTCGCTGACCATCGGCCCGAAATTCGTGGCCTCGTCGAGCGGATCGCCGATCGTCACGCCGCGAAGACGCTCCGATAGCCGATCGAGAAAGGCCTCGCGGATTCCGTCCTGCACGAAGACGCGGGTGCCGTTCGAGCAGATCTGCCCCGAGGAATAGAAGTTGGCGTTGATCGCCGCCGAGACGGCATCCTCGAGGCTGGCATCGTCGAAGACCACGAGGGGCGACTTGCCGCCCAATTCCATCGTGACCGATTTCATGCCGGTGGCGGCGGCGGCATAGACGCGGCGGCCCGTGGGCACGGAGCCGGTGAGCGAGACCTTGGCGACGCGGTCATCCTCGACCAGCGCGGCGCCGACATCGCCATAGCCCTGCACTACGTTGAACACGCCCGGCGGCGCGCCCGCCTCGATCAGGATCTCGGCCACCTTGAGCGCGCAGAGCGGCGTCGTCTCGGAGGGTTTGAACACCATCGTGTTGCCGCAGGCGAGCGCGGGCGCGGCCTTCCAGCAGGCGATCTGCGTGGGGTAGTTCCACGCGCCGATCCCGACCGTCACGCCCAAGGGCTCGCGGCGGGTGTAGATGAAATCCTCGCCCATCTGGATATGCTCGCCCGACAGCGTCGCGGCGAGACCGCCGAAATATTCGAGCGCGTCGGCGCCCGAGGTTGCGTCGGCGACCAGCGTTTCCTGCAAGGGTTTACCGGTGTCCTTGGTCTCGAGCTCGGACAATTCGCGGTTGCGCGCGCGCATGATGTCGGCGGCGCGGCGCAGGATGCGGCCCCGCTCGGTGCCGGTCATCGCGGCCCATGCGGGCTGCGCCCGCTTGGCCGCCGCAAGCGCGCGGTCGACCAATGCGGGCGTGGCCGAATGCAGATCGGCGATGGTCTTGCCGCTGGCCGGGTAGATCACAGGGAGCGCGGCGCCGGTCTCGTCCTCGACATACTGGCCGTCGATGAAGTGGCTGGCCTCGGGTTGGGTCGGATAGGTCATGGCTGCGTACTTTCGGATTGGCGAAGGGGAGAGGTCACTCACCGCGCGGGAAGCGCTGGCTCTCCTCGAGAATGTTCAGGTCCATGTGGTTGCGCATGTAGCGTTCGGAGGCGGCGCGCAGCGGCTGGTAGTCCCACGGGTAGTAGCCGCCTTGCCGCAGTGCCTCGTAGACCACCCAGCGCCGGGCCTGGCTCGCGCGGACCTGTGCGTCGACCAGATCGAAGTTCCAGCGTTCGGACGTCATTGCGCGGAACCGTGCCATGGTTTCGGCATGGTCTGGCTCGGCGGCGAGGTTCACGCGCTCGCCCGGATCAGCCTTGAGGTCGAAGAGCTGCTCAGGATCGACCGGGCAGGCCGTGTATTTGAACCGCCCCTCGCGCAGCGCGATGATCGGCGCGATCGAGCCTTCGGCGGCGTATTCCATCGCCACCGGCGTGTTGCGCCGCGCGCCCTGCCCCAGCGGCACGAGGCTCTCGCCATCGGTCCAAGGCGTGACCTCGGACATGTCGACGCCGGCGAGGTCGCACAGCGTCGGCGTCACGTCGATCGCCGAAACCGGATCGGTCACGAGGCCCGGCGCCATGTCGGGGGCGCAGATCATCAGCGGCACCCGTGCCGAGCCTTCGAAGAAGCTCATCTTGAACCACAGCCCCCGCTCTCCGAGCATGTCGCCATGGTCCGACACAAAGACCACGATTGCTTCCTGCCGCGTGTCCCCGAGCACGGCGAGAATCTCGCCCAGCTTGTCGTCGACATAGCTGATATTGGCGAAATAGCCCTGCCGCGCCCGGCGGACCTGCTCGGGCGAAATATCGAAACCGTCCGCGTCGCAGGCGTCCCAGAGCCGCTTCGAATGCGGATCCATCTTCTCATAGGGGATCGCCTCGCCCGGCGCGTCGAGATGATCGCAGTCGTTGTAGAGGTCCCAGTACTTGCGGCGCGCCACATATGGATCATGCGGATGGGTAAAGCTCACCGTCAGGCACCACGGCCGCGCGTCGTGGCCGCGCGCCAGATCGTAGAGCTTGATCTTGGCCTGATGCGCGACGTCATCGTCATATTCGAGCTGGTTGGTGATCTCGGCCACGCCCGCGCCGGTGACCGAACCGAGGTTGTGATACCACCAGTCGATCCGCTCGCCCGGCTTGCGCCAATCCGGGGTCCAGCCGAAATCGGCCGGATAGATGTCGGTGGTCAGTCGCTCCTCGAAGCCGTGAAGCTGGTCGGGGCCGACAAAATGCATCTTGCCCGACAGGCAGGTCTGCCAGCCGGCGCGGCGCAGGTGATGCGCGAAGGTGGGGATGTCCGACGGGAACTCGGCCGCGTTGTCGTAGACCCCGGTGCGGAACGGCAGCTGGCCGGACATGAAGGACGCCCGCCCCGGCGCGCAGAGCGGGCTGCCGGTATAGGCGTTGGCAAATCGGGTCGAGCGCGCGGCCAGCGCCTTGAGATGGGGCGCGTGCAGCCAGTCGGCCGGGCCGTCGGGAAACAGCGTCCCGTTGAGCTGGTCGGCCATGACGATAAGGATGTTCGGAGACTTGTCCGGGGTCATTTCAGCTCCAGTTCGAGCGCGGCGAGCAATTGGCGTGTGGCGGCGGGGCCGTCGGCGGGACCGCCCGCGAGGCCTTGCTTGAGATACATCCCGTCGATCAGCGCCGCGAGACGTTCGGCCGCGTCGATGGCGCCCGCCCCGAGCAGCGGCCGCAGGTCATGCGCGAGATTCGAGCGCAGGCGGCGGTGATAGATCCGCAAGAGCCGCGCCGCCGCAGGAGAGGTGCGGGCCAGCACATAGAAATTGAGCCATGCGGCGACCACTTCGGAGCGGAAGTTCGAAGGGCCGAAGTTGGCCCGCAGAAGAGCTGCGACCCGACCGCGCGGATCGCCCTTTGCCGCGATGAGCGCCGCGCGCACCTCGGCGGAATACTCGGTGAGGAGGTGGCGCATCGCAGCTAAGAAAATGTTGTCCTTGTTGCCGAAATAGTGGTGCGCCAGCGCCGAGGACATACCCGCACGCCGCGCGATCTGGGCCACCGTCACATCGAGCGAACCCCGCTCGCCGATCTCCTCGATCGTCGCTTTGACCAATGCCGCCCGGCGTATAGGTTCCATCCCAAGCTTGGGCATGAAGGATCTCCGATCTGCGCCCGGGCCGAATGACCGGGTTGCAACGGCGACCCTAATAGGGTTTTTATTGACGCGTCAATCAAGAACCAGAACCCACAGAGAGGACGACCCCATGATGCTCCGCACCACGATCAGCGCCTTGGCGCTCGCCGCTGCCGCCACCGGCGCTCACGCGCAGGACGCCGCGCAGTGCGGCGAGGTCACGCTGTCGGATGTCGGCTGGACCGACATCACCGCCACCACCGCCACCACCGCCGTCGTGCTCGAGGGCTTGGGCTACGAGCCGGAGGTCAAGGTGCTCTCGGTGCCCGTCACCTTCACCTCGATGGCCGATGGCGACATCGACGTCTTCTTGGGCAACTGGATGCCGACACAATCCTCGGAGATCGCGCCCTATTCCGAGGCCGGCACCATCGAGACCGTGCACAAGAACCTTACCGGGGCAAAGTACACGCTGGCCACCAATGCCGCCGGCGCCGCGCTCGGCATCGCCAGCTATGAGGACATCGCCGAACATGCCGAGGCGCTCGACGCCACGATCTACGGCATCGAGCCGGGCAATGATGGCAACAAGCTGATCCTCGAGATGATCGAGAGCGACGCCTTCGGCCTGAGCGATTTCGAGGTCAAGGAAAGCTCCGAGCAGGGCATGCTGGCGCAGGTCGACCGCGCGTCGAAGCGCGACGAGCCGGTGATCTTCCTCGGCTGGGAGCCGCATCCGATGAACGCCAATTACGAGATGACCTATCTCGAAGGCGGCGATGACTGGTTCGGCCCGAACCTGGGCGGCGCCGAGGTCTACACCGTCACCCGTCAGGGTCTCGTGGAAGAATGCCCCAATCTCGGGGCGTTCTTGCAGAACCTCGAATTCTCGCTCGAGATGGAGAACGAGATCATGGGTGCGATCCTCGACGAGGGCATGGACCCCGAAGAGGCCGCGAAGGAATGGCTCGCCGCCAACCCCGAAGCCGTGGAGCCTTGGCTCGATGGCGTGACCACGCTTGACGGCTCGGACGCGCTGCCTGCCGTCAAGGGCGTCATCGAGGGCTGATCCCCGCTATCGGGGCCGCCACCGCGCGCGCCTCCCCCGGTCCCGCACGGGGCCGGGTTTTGGATTTTCGGCCATCTTCGGCCCCCGCCCATCCGATCCGCGGCACAGGACGCCGCATCCCCTGACACGGAGACCCAGATGACCAGACCGATCCGAGGCGCCCCATGGAGCTGAGCATCCCCAAGATCCCCGTGGGCTCGTTGGCCGCCGACGGCTTCGACTGGCTCGAAACCAACCTCGCCATCGTCTTCGACACGCTGTCATGGCTGCTCGAAGGCATGATCGAGGGCATCCTGTGGATCCTTCAGACGCCGCCCGAACTCGTGGTCATCGCGGTCTTCGTCGGCCTCACCTGGGCGCTGCACCGCCGCTGGCAGCCCGCCCTTCTCGTGGCGCTGGGCTTTCTCTTCGTGCTCAACCAAGGCTATTGGGAGGAGACGACCGAGAGCCTGACGCTGGTGCTTTCGGCCTGCGTCGTGTGCATGGGCGTCGGTGTGCCGATCGGCATCGCCGTGGCGCACCGGCCGCGGCTCTACGCTTGGGTAGCCCCCGTGCTCGACCTGATGCAGACGCTGCCGACCTTCGTCTACCTGATCCCAGCCATCGTATTCTTTGGCATCGGCATGGTGCCGGGACTGATCGCCACGGTGATCTTCGTGCTGCCCGCACCGATCCGACTGACGCAGCTCGGCATCTCCAGCACGCCGACCTCGCTGGTGGAGGCCGCGCAGGCCTTCGGTGCGACGCCGCGCCAGCTTTTGTGGAAGGTCGAGCTGCCCTCGGCCTTTCCGCAGATCATGACCGGCCTGAACCAGACCATCATGCTGTCGCTGTCGATGGTTGTCATCGCGGCTCTCGTCGGGGCTGACGGGCTCGGCGTACCGGTCGTCCGGGCGCTCAATTCGGTCAACACCGCGCTCGGCTTCGAAAGCGGTTTCGTCATCGTCGTGGTCGCGATCATGCTCGACCGGGCGCTGCGGGTGAAACGGGGATGACCATGACCGACACGACCAAACGAAACGCCGTCGAGTTCGACGCCGTCAACATCGTCTTCGGCGACAAGCCCGAATCGGCCCTGCCCTTCATGGACAACGGGTTGGAGCGCGCCGAGATCGCCGAGGAGACCGATCAGGTGCTCGGCGTCCATGACTGCACGCTCGACGTTCCCGAGGCAGAGATCCTCGTCCTGATGGGTCTGTCGGGCTCGGGCAAGTCGACGCTGCTGCGCGCCGTGAACGGCCTCAACCCGGTGGTGCGCGGCGACGTTCGGGTGCGCATGAACGGTGAGATGGCTTCGGTCACTCAGGCCAACAAGAAGACCCTGCGCGAAATCCGTCTGCACCATGTCGCCATGGTGTTCCAGCAGTTCGGCCTGCTGCCGTGGCGCACGGTGCGCGACAACGTGGGCCTCGGGCTCGAGCTTGGCGGGATGTCGAAATCCGAGCGCCGCGACCGGGTCGAGACCGAGCTGGAGATGGTGGGCCTCGCCGACCGGGCCGACGCGCTGGTGGGCGAGCTGTCGGGCGGCATGCAGCAGCGCGTGGGCCTCGCCCGCGCCTTTGCCACCGACGCGCCGATCCTCCTGATGGACGAGCCCTTCTCGGCGCTCGACCCGCTGATCCGCTCGCGGCTTCAGGACGAGCTTCTGGATCTGCAGGCGCGCAAGCAGCGCACCATCATCTTCGTCAGTCACGATCTCGACGAGGCGTTCAAGCTCGGCAACCGCATCGCCATCATGGAAGGCGGCCGGATCGTGCAGGCGGGCACGCCGCGGCAGATCTTCACCAAGCCCGCCAATGGCTACGTGAAGGACTTCGTGGCGCATATGAACCCACTCGGCGTGCTCTGCGCGCGCGACGTGATGGACCCGGACGCCCATCTCGCGGCGGAAGGACAGGTGACGGCGGATACGCCGATCCTTGAGGTGATGGCCCTGATCCATGCCACGCCCGCCCCGCTCGACGTGACCGAGAAGGGCCGCGTCATCGGTCAGGTCAGTCCCGGCTCGATCCTCGAGCGTCTGGGCCAGATGCCTGCCGGTTGAGGGCCATGGCGTCGGGCGTGGCGGCGGTCAGGCCCCGTCGCGCCCGCGCCTCGCGCCAGGTGATGAACATCACCGCGCCCATGATGATCCCGCCGCCCAGAACCGTATAGGGATCGATCGGCTCGCCGAACAGGATCGCGCCGATCAGTACCGCCCAGACAAGCTGCAGGAAGGTCACCGGCTGCGTCACGGTGAGCGGCGCGGCGGCGAAGGCCCGGGTCATCGCGTAATGCCCCGAGGTGCCCAGACCGGCGGCGAGACACAGTTGCACGAGGACCATGAGTTCAGGCGTCTGCCACACCGGCAGCGCGAAGGGCAGCAGCCCCAGCGGCACCATCAGCGACAGCATCGCCACGATCACCTCGGCCGGCAGTTCGTTCGACAGCCGCTTGACCACGAGATAGCCCGAGGCGATCAGCACCGCCGTGCCAAGCATGGCGACATGGCCGGGGTCGATTTCGCGCAGGCCGGGACGCAGCACGATGAGCGCCCCGAGAAACGCCACGCCCACCGCGGCGAGGCGGCGGGGCGGCAGCGACTCTCCCATCAGGAGCGCAGCACCCAACGTCACCCAGATCGGGTTGAGGTAGTTGATCGCCGTCACGTCGCCCAAGGGAATGCGGGTGATCGCAAAGAACCACAGGCCGACCCCGAGGCTGTGCAACACCGCGCGCAGCCCCAGAAGCCGCCAGTGGCGCGGCGCAAGGCGCACCCGGCGCAGCGCCGGCAGCATGGGCAAGAGAAACGGCAGGCCGAGCGCGAAGCGCAGCAATGCCGTCTGCGCCGTGGGCAGGGCAGACCCCACCGCCTTGATCAGGACGGTCATGCCGACAAAGCACAGCCCGGCCGCCACCATCCAGCCGATGCCGGTGACGGGCGACCCTTCGGAACGCGAAATGGATGCCATGCTCATGCAATTCTCCCGCAGCTACAGGAGGGGAAACCACTGCGAGATGCAAGGCCGGGCCGGCTGCGAAGGGGCGCGGCCGGGTATGAGTATCTGAAGAGTGAAGTTGCCGTCAGCCGCCCCACATCAATCCGGCGGCAATGCTCCACATCACCAGCGCGATGAGCGCGTCGAGCACCCGCCAGGCGGCGGGGCGCGCGAAGACGGGCCGCAAGAGGCGAGCGCCATAGCCCAGAGCAAAGAAGAACACGAAGGAGGCGGTGACCGCGCCGCTGCCGAAAGCCCAGCTTCGGCCTTCGAAGCGCGAGGCGACCGAACCCAAAAGCACCAGCGTGTCGAGATAGACATGCGGGTTGAGCCAGGTCAGCGCAAGGCAGGTCAGCACCGCGCGGCGCAGCCCCGCCGCGCCGTCATCGGCGGCGCGCAGCGCCTCGCCGCCACGCCACGCAGCGATCAGCGCGCGTGCCCCGTAAACGATCAGGAAGGCCGCCCCGCCCCAGCGCAACAGCGGCGCGATCCACGGTGCGGCCTCGGCCAGCGCGGCAAAGCCCGAGATGCCCGCCGCGATCAGCACCGCGTCCGACACCGCGCAGGTCAGCACCACGGCGAGCACGTGATCGCCCCGGAGCCCCTGCCGCAGCACGAACGCGTTCTGTGCCCCTATGGCAAGGATCAGCGACAGCCCGAGCGCGAGCCCGGCGGCGAAGGCGGAGAGAAAACCGGCGTCCATGCGAGCGCCTTAGCCGCAGCCCCCGGACGCCGCAATCCTCAGAACGGCACGTCGTCCGCCGCATCGGCGGCGACGATGAACCGCGCCACCACCTTCTTCTGCCCGGCCTTGTCGAAGGCGATGTCGAGCTTGTCGCCCTCGACACCCATCACCTCGCCATAGCCGAACTTCTGGTGGAACACGCGGTCGCCCGCGGTGAAGGAGGACACCGCCGTCATGTCGATGGTGATGTTCTTGGCCTCCGCCGGCTGGCGCATCTGCCGCGCCTGCCCGCGCGCCTGCAGTCGCTTCCAGCCGGGCGAGTTGTAGACATCGGCCTTGGCGGCATTGTCGTGCAGCCGCGAACCCTGCGCCTCGGCGATCGCGGGTGAGGCCTGCGACGACATGCCCGCCGCGCCGTAAGTGCCACCGTAAAGACCCGGCGGCGTCAGCACCTCGACATGCGCCTCGGGCAATTCGTCGATGAAGCGCGAGGGCAGCTGGCTCTGCCACTGACCATAGACGCGGCGATTGGCTGCAAAGGAGATCGTGCAGACTGCCTCGGCGCGGGTGATGCCGACATAGGCAAGACGGCGCTCCTCCTCGAGGCCGCGCAGCCCGCTTTCGTCCATCGAGCGCTGCGACGGGAACAGACCGTCCTCCCAGCCCGGCAGGAAGACCATCGGAAACTCAAGACCCTTGGCCGCGTGCAGGGTCATGATCGACACCTTCTCGCCCGCGTCGTCCTGTGCGTGATCCATGATCAGCGCTACGTGTTCAAGAAAGCCCTGCAGGCTATCGAAGGCCTCGAGCGCCTTGACCAACTCCTTGAGGTTCTCGAGCCGCCCCGGCGCCTCCGGCGTCTTGTCGTTCTGCCACATGCCGGTGTAGCCGCTCTCGTCGAGGATCATCTCGGCCAGCTCGACATGGGTGTCGCTCTCGCTCACCACCTGCCCGTGCCAGCGGTCGAGCGCCTCGACGAGCACCGTCAGCTCCTTGAGGCCCTTGCCGCCCAGAAGCTTGGTCTGCACGACGATGCGTGCGCCCTCGACGAGGTTCACGCCGTTCGAGCGCGCGGCGCGCTGGATCGTCTGCACCGCCTTGTTGCCAAGGCCGCGTTTGGGCGTGTTGACGATCCGCTCGAAGGCGAGGTCGTCGTCGGGGCTGACGGCAAGGCGGAAATAAGCCATCGCGTCGCGAATCTCGAGCCGCTCATAGAAGCGCGGGCCGCCGATCACGCGATATGGCAGTCCGATGGTCAGGAAGCGGTCCTCGAAGGCGCGCATCTGGTGGCTGGCCCGCACGAGGATCGCCATGGAATCGAGACCCACGGGCGCCATGCCGCGCGTGCCGCGCTGCGCCGCCTCGATCTCCTCGCCGACCCAGCGGGCTTCCTCGTCGCCGTCCCAATGGCCGATCAGGCGGACCCTCTCGCCCTCCTGCTCCTCGGTCCAGAGCGTCTTGCCCAAGCGGCCCTTGTTGGCGGTGATCAGCCCCGAAGCCGCAGCGAGGATGTGCGGCGTGGAGCGGTAGTTCTGCTCCAGCCGGATCACCTCGGCACCCTCGAAATCCTTTTCGAAGCGCAGGATGTTGCCTACCTCGGCTCCACGCCAGCCATAGATCGACTGATCGTCGTCGCCGACACAGCAGATGTTCTTGTGGCCGCCCGCCAGCAGCCGCAGCCACAGATACTGCGCCGCGTTGGTGTCCTGATACTCGTCCACGAGGATGTAGCGGAACCAGCGCCGATACTGGTCGAGCACGTCGTCGCGGGTCTGGAAGATCGTGACCATATGCAGGAGAAGATCGCCGAAATCGACGGCATTGAGCTCTCTCAAGCGCAGCTGATAGGCAGCGTAGAGCTTGACGCCCTTGCCGTCATAAGCCGAGGCGTCGGCGGTGGGCACCTTGTCGGGCGTCAGCGCGCGGTTCTTCCAATCGTCGATGATCCCCGCCAGCATCCGCGCGGGCCAGCGCTTGTCGTCGATGTTCTCGGCCGCGACCAGTTGCTTGAGAAGCCTTATCTGGTCGTCGGTATCGAGGATGGTGAAGTTCGACTTCAGCCCGACCAGCTCGGCGTGACGGCGCAACAGCTTGACACAGATCGCATGAAAGGTGCCGAGCCATGGCAGCCCCTCGACCGCCTCGCCAAGCATCCTGCCGATCCGCTCCTTCATCTCGCGCGCGGCCTTGTTGGTGAAGGTCACGGCGAGGATCTCGTTGGGGCGCGCGCGTCCGGTGCGCATCAAATGCACGATCCGCGCGGTCAGCGCGCGGGTCTTGCCGGTCCCTGCGCCCGCCAGCATCAGCACAGGGCCGTCCATCGTCTCGACCGCGAGCCTCTGGGCCGGGTTCAGGCCCTCGAGATAGGGGGCGGCGCCGCCCGGCTGCGCCATGGCACGGCGCGACAGGGGCTGGGAGGCGGCCTCGAAGGCCTCGTCGTCGGAAAAGCTGCTCATGACGCCAATCTAGCCTCCGTCGCCCGCGAAGAAAAGCGGCGTTCCGTAAATGTTCACAATGTGGCAGAAACCGGCCAAATCCCTTGAAATCGTTTTATAATTCCACTGTTACGGTGGCGTGGATCAAAGCCGATTAACTCTTCGACAGCGCCTTTCTGTAAGTCTGCTCTCGCTCAAGCAGGATGCCGTCATGACCGAGATGCTCGACCGTCGCGCCCCCCCAAGACCGTTCTTCAACAAGCTCCTGATGCCATTTCTGGGGGCGGTTACCGTCGCCATGTGCCTGTCGGTCATCTACCTGCCCGCCCCTATCGTCGACCGGATGCTGCGTGACGACGTGCATCGCAAGGCGCAGGAATGGCGGTTGCGTGTCCTCGACGCCCTCGAAAGTGGTAGCGAAACCTTTGCCCGCGCCACCATTACGCGCGGTGACGAACTCTGGCTGTCGCAAGTTACGACCCTCTCCGAGATCTACTGCTTCAAGCTCATCGCGGCGGAAGGCCAGATATTCTGGTCGACGCAAGCCGAGGACATCGGCGTTGTCAACGAGATGCCGTTCTTTCGAAGGATCGTCGCAGCCGGGAATCCTTATTACCAGGCCGAGGACAGACCGGTGTCCGAGGTCGATGATCATTTCCTTCGCTCCGCTTCGAGCAATCGCGCGGAACTCTACGAGGATGAAACCGGAAAGCTGATGCGGATCGCCGAGATTCACGAGCCGATCCTGCAGAATGGTCGCGTCGTCGGTGCAATCGCGTTCTATACCGATCTGACCGAATTGCGCGCGATCTTCGTGGACCGATTGGAAAGGATTTTCATCGCGCTGTCTGTCGTTTCTCTGCTGATGCTCGTGGTGACGAGCACCGTGATCCGAAGATCGGGCCGCATGCAGCTGCGCGTCATAAACCAGCGTGCCGAACAGGAACGTCAGATGATGGCCGAACAGATGCGGCTCGCGCGAAACGTGCGGCTTCTGGGGGAATTGAACGAATGGCTGCAGTCGTCGCGTTCATTGGACGAGCTTTTCAAGATGGTCGGCCGTTTCATGAGCCACATCCTTCCGAACAGTGAAGGCAGCGTCTATGTCTATTCGAGTTCGAGGGACGTGCTCGTCGGCTCGGCAAGCTGGAATGGCGGGCATCATTGCGACCACATCCGCGCCGAGGATTGCTGGGGCCTGCGGCGGGGCCGGACCTATACATTCGGCAGCGCGGAAGTCGATTTCCCCTGCAGCCACTCCGAAAGCCAGGATGACCGTCCATCCTTCTGCTTTCCGGTTCTCGCACATGGCGAGACGGTCGGCCTTTTGCATCTCAAGGCCAAGGACAACGTGCCGCTCGAAGAATTCCGCGCCAGTCAGAGGCTTGCCCAGATGTGTGCCGAGCAGATCAGCCTTGCCATCGCCAACGTGCAGATGCGCGACCAATTGCACGACCGCTCGATCCGCGACCCGCTCACCGGGCTCTACAACCGCCGCCATCTGACCGAGACCCTGCGCCGTCAACTCGAACAGGCGCACCGCGAGGAGCGGCCGCTGTCGATTCTGTCGATCGACGTGGATCACTTCAAGCGGTTCAACGACACCCATGGCCATGATGCGGGCGATATGGTGCTGCGCGCCGTGGCTTCGGTGTTCGAACAGGTCTGCGAGGGCGACGAGACCGCCTGCCGCATGGGCGGCGAGGAATTCATGCTGCTTCTGCCCGACCTCGGCCTGCCCGCGGCCGCCTTGCGCGCCGAGGCGCTGCGCGGCGCGGTCGAACGGATCAATGTGCGCTACGGCGAAAAGAGCCTGCCGCGCATCACCATCTCGGTCGGCGTTGCGGTCCACCCTGAGGATGGCACCATGCCGCAACAGCTGATGAAGGCCGCCGACGACGCGCTTTATGATGCCAAGGGGCGCGGCCGCAATCGGGTGGCGATCGCGGGCGAGGACGATCCTACGCAGGCAGAGGTCGCCGCACTACACGCGAGCCCGTCTCCGACACCACGGGAGGAGGCCGTGGCTTGAACTTCCGTTAGCGCTATCAGTAGCGTGGAACGGGTCCGTGGCCACAGCATCTCGGGGCTATACTGCACCGCAGAAAGTCCTAGACTGCGCCCGACCAAACGGAAGGGGTGGACATGGCCGAGTTCGAGAAGATCCTTATCGCCAACCGCGGCGAGATCGCGATCCGCGTGATGCGGGCGGCAAACGAGATGGGCAAGAAGACCGTCGCGGTCTATGCCGAGGAGGACAAGCTCAGCCTGCATCGCTTCAAGGCGGACGAGGCGTACCGCATCGGCGAGGGTCTGGGCCCGGTGCAGGCTTACCTTTCGATCGAAGAGATCATCCGCGTTGCCAAGATGTCGGGCGCCGACGCGATCCACCCCGGTTACGGCCTGCTCTCCGAAAACCCCGATTTCGTCGACGCCTGCACCGCCGCCGGCATCACCTTCATCGGCCCCAAGGCCAAGACCATGCGCGAACTGGGCGACAAGGCCAGCGCCCGGCGCGTCGCGGTCGAGGCGGGGGTGCCGGTGATCCCCGCGACCGAGGTGCTTGGCGACGACATGGCCGCGATCCGCAAGGAAGCCGCCGAGGTCGGCTACCCGCTCATGCTCAAGGCAAGCTGGGGCGGCGGCGGCCGCGGCATGCGGCCGATCATGGATGAGAGCGAACTCGAGGAGAAGGTCCGCGAGGGCCGCCGCGAGGCCGAGGCCGCCTTCGGCAACGGTGAGGGCTACCTCGAGAAGATGATCATCCGCGCCCGCCATGTCGAGGTACAGATCCTCGGCGACCAGCACGGCCAGATCTACCATCTCTGGGAACGCGATTG
Source organism: Limimaricola cinnabarinus (assembly GCF_047631075.1). Lineage (NCBI taxonomy): Bacteria > Pseudomonadati > Pseudomonadota > Alphaproteobacteria > Rhodobacterales > Paracoccaceae > Limimaricola > Limimaricola cinnabarinus. Next base: position 75,163 of record NZ_JBLHYX010000005.1, on the reverse strand, counting down.
TTCGGTTCAGCGCCGTAACCAGAAGGTCGTCGAGCGCGCCCCCGCCCCCTATCTCTCCGAGACCCAGCGCGAGAAGATCTGCAATCTCGGTCGCCAGATCTGCGCCCATGTGAATTACGAATGCGCCGGCACGGTCGAGTTCCTGATGGACATGGATTCGGGCGAATTCTACTTCATCGAGGTGAACCCCCGCGTGCAGGTCGAGCACACCGTGACCGAGGAGGTCACCGGCATCGACATCGTGCGCGCGCAGATCCTCATCGCCGAGGGCAAGTCGATCGTCGAGGCCACCGGCTGCGCCTCGCAATACGACGTGCAGCTCGACGGCCATGCGCTGCAGTGCCGGGTCACCACCGAAGACCCGCATAACAGCTTCATCCCCGATTACGGCCGGATCCAGACCTACCGCTCGGCGACCGGCCCCGGCATCCGCCTCGATGGCGGTACCGCCTATTCGGGTGCGGTGATCACCCGGTTCTACGATTCGCTTCTGACCAAGGTGACGGCGCGCGCGCAGACGCCCGAAATGGCGATCAAGCGGATGGACCGGGCGCTGCGGGAATTCCGCATCCGCGGCGTGAGCACGAACATCGACTTCGTGATCAACCTCCTCAAGCACCCGACCTTCCTGTCGAACCAGTACACCACCAAGTTCATCGACACGACGCCCGAGCTGTTCAAGTTCGACATGCGGCGCGACCGGGCGACGCGGCTGCTGACCTATGTGGCCGACATCACCGTCAACGGTCATCCCGAGACCGAAGGGCGGGCGCTGCCCTCCCGCGACGCCAAGCCGCCCCGCGCGCCCGCCCCGCGCGGTCACGAGATCAAGCCCGGCACGCGGCAGATCCTCGACGAACAGGGCCCCAAGGCCGTGGCCGACTGGATGAAGGCGCAAAAGCAGCTCCTGATCACCGACACCACGATGCGCGACGGGCACCAGTCGCTTCTGGCCACGCGGATGCGCTCGATCGACATGATCCGCGTCGCGCCCTCCTATGCCGCCAACCTGCCCGAGCTGTTCTCGGTCGAGTGCTGGGGCGGGGCGACCTTCGACGTGGCCTACCGTTTCTTGCAGGAATGCCCGTGGCAGCGGCTGCGCGACATTCGCAAGGCCATGCCCAACGTCATGACGCAGATGCTGCTGCGCGCTTCGAACGGGGTAGGCTACACCAACTATCCAGACAACGTGGTGCAAGGCTTCGTGGCCCGAGCCGCCAAATCGGGCGTCGACGTGTTCCGCGTCTTCGACAGTCTGAACTGGGTCGAGAACATGCGCGTCGCGATGGATGCGGTGATCGAGGCCGAGAAGGTCTGCGAGGGCACGATCTGCTACACCGGCAACATGCTCGATCCCAAAAGGTCGAAATACGACCTGAAATACTACGTCGCCATGGCCAAGGAACTGGAGAAGGCCGGGGCGCATGTGCTCGGCGTCAAGGACATGGCCGGCCTGCTCAAGGCCCCGGCGGCGACGCAGCTCTTCACCGCGCTCAAGGAAGAGGTCGGCCTACCGATCCATTTCCACACGCATGACACCTCGGGTGCTGCGATTTCGACCGTGCTCGCGGCCTCGGCGGCGGGCGTCGATGCGATCGACGCGGCGATGGACAGCTTCTCGGGCAACACCTCGCAGCCCACCTTGGGCTCGATCGTCGAGGCACTGAGTCAGACCGATCGCGACACCGGGCTCGACATCGAGGCGATCCGCGAGATCTCGAACTATTTCGAGCAGGTCCGCGCCCATTACGCTGCCTTCGAAAGCGGCCTGCAGGCTCCGGCCTCAGAGGTCTATCTGCACGAGATGCCCGGCGGGCAGTTCACCAACCTCAAGGCGCAGGCCCGCAGCCTCGGCCTTGAGGATCGCTGGCACGAGGTCGCCAAGACTTATGCCGAGGTGAACATGATGTTCGGCGACATCGTGAAGGTCACGCCGTCGTCGAAGGTCGTGGGCGACATGGCCCTGATGATGGTGAGCCAGGGGCTCACCCGCGCGCAGGTCGAGGACCCGAGCCACGACGTGTCCTTCCCCGACAGCGTCATCGACATGATGAAGGGCAATCTCGGTCAGCCGCCGGGCGGTTGGCCCACCGCGCTGCAGGCCAAGGTGCTCAAGGGCGAGAAGCCGCTCGGGGATCGTCCGGGCAAGCATCTCAAGCCCGTGGACATGGAAGCCGCGCGCGCCGAGGCGGCCGAGGCCACCGGGGAAGCCGAGATCGACGACGAGGATCTCAACGCCTACCTGATGTATCCGAAGGTCTTCACCGACTACGCCAAGCGGCACCAGCAATACGGTCCGGTGCGCACCCTGCCGACCCGGACCTTCTTCTACGGCATGGAGCCGGGCGAGGAGATCTCGGCCGAGATCGATCCGGGCAAGACGCTGGAGATCCGGCTGCAGGCTGTGGGCGAGACCACCGACGAGGGCGAGGTCCGGGTGTTCTTCGAACTCAATGGCCAGCCGCGCACGATCCGGGTGCCCAACCGCAAGGTCGCGGCCAAGACCGCCAAGCGCCCCAAGGCCGAGACCGGCAACCCCGCCCATGTCGGCGCGCCGATGCCCGGCGTGGTCTCGACCGTCGCGGCGCAGGCCGGGATGAAGGTCAAGCAGGGCGACATGCTGCTCACCATCGAAGCGATGAAGATGGAGACCGGCCTGCATGCCGAGCGCGACGGCACGATCAAGGCCGTGCATGTCACCCCCGGCGCGCAGATCGACGCCAAGGACCTGCTCGTCGAGATCGAGTGACGGCGGGAACCCGCCGAGGCCACCTGCGTTGCCCTCACGGCCCGGTCTTTCGACCGGGCCGTGTCGCACTGGCCGCAACGGACCCTTTCCATGCCCTTCCTAGAGCTTTTCTCCGACCCCGCCGTCTGGGCGTCGTTCCTAACGCTCACCATTCTCGAGATCGTGCTAGGCGTGGACAACGTCATCTTCATCTCGATCGCCGCCGCCCGCCTACCCGAGGCGCAGCGCCGCCGCGCGCGTGTCCTCGGTCTTGCCGGGGCGCTGGTGCTGCGGATCGGGCTGCTGTTCTCGATCGCCTGGATCGTTTCGCTTTCCGAGCCTTTCACCACGATTCTCGGCCATCCGCTGTCATGGCGCGACGTGATCCTGCTCGTGGGTGGAGCGTTCCTGATCTACAAGGCCGCGACCGAGATCTTCGCCGAGGTCGAGGGCGACAGTCACCACGGCAGCGACACCTCCGCCAAGGTCACCTTCTTCGGCGTAATCACCCAGATCATCGTCCTCGATCTGGTCTTCTCGCTCGACAGCGTCATCACCGCCGTGGGCATCGCCGACCATATCGAGGTGATGATCGCCGCCATCACCATCGCGATCCTGCTGATGATGGTCGCGGCCACCCCTATCGCCAATTTCGTCGAGCATCACCCCTCGACCAAGATGCTGGCGCTCGCCTTCCTCGTGATGGTCGGCATGTCGCTCGGGGCCGAAGGTCTGGGCTTTCATATCGAACGCGGCTTCATCTATGCGGCGATGGTCTTCGCAGGTGGGGTCGAAGCCCTGAACCTGTGGCGGCAGAAGCGGCGCATGCGGATCCGCATGGCGGCGGACAAGGTTCTCGCCACCCAAGGCGAACGCGCGGGCGTGATGCACCAGCACTGACGCCAGCCCCGAGCCTCCCTACCCCGCCCCGCCGGAGAAATCCGCGCGGGGCGTCGATTTTCCGCTTGCGGCCCCCCGCTGCCTTGGCTACATCCGCCACACGAAACGGAAGCGGGTGTAGCTCAGGGGTAGAGCATTACCTTGCCAAGGTAAGGGTCGAGAGTTCGAATCTCTTCACCCGCTCCAGTTTCGATCCCCTTCAGGATCAGCCGACAGCCGCGCCGCAAGCGCGGCTTTTCCGCGTTCGGCAGACTGTGCCGGGCTTCCGCGAGGTCGGAAGAATTTTCCGCTTTGCCCCCTTGCACCGGCCCATGGGCTTGGCTAAATCCGCCCCACGAAACGGATGCGGGTGTAGCTCAGGGGTAGAGCATTACCTTGCCAAGGTAAGGGTCGAGAGTTCGAATCTCTTCACCCGCTCCAGTTTCGGCCTTCCCCACATCGTCGTTCGTGGTCTTGGCCCCGGCTGGCTTGCCGCTTATAGGTGCGTCGAAACCAGCTGAGGGATGCCATGCGGACCGCCAAGATCACCCGCACCACCGCCGAGACGTCGATCGAGGTCGAGATCGATCTCGACGGCACCGGGGCCTATGACAACCAGACCGGCGTCGGCTTCTTCGACCACATGCTCGACCAGCTGTCGCGCCACGCGCTGATCGACATGCGGGTGCGTGCCAAGGGCGACCTGCATATCGACGATCATCACACCGTCGAGGACACCGGCATCGCGCTGGGACAAGCGCTGAAACAGGCGCTGGGCGACAAGACCGGCATTCGCCGCTACGGCTCGTGCCATCTCGCGATGGATGACGCGCAGGTGCGCTGCGCACTCGACCTCTCGGCGCGGCCCTTCCTGATCTGCAACCTCGGCTTTCGGTCGGGCAAGATCGGCAGCTTCGATACCGACCTGGTGCAAGAGTTCTTTCAGGCGCTCGCCACCCATGGCGGCATCACGCTGCATGTCGATCGCCTGCACGGTCACAATGCGCATCACGTCGCCGAGGCCGCCTTCAAATCCGTTGCCCGCGCCCTGCGCGAGGCGGTGGAGCCCGACCCGCGCCGCTCGGACGCGATCCCCTCGACCAAGGGGGCGCTATGAGCCTCACAGCGCTGATCGACTACGAGAGCGGCAACCTGCACTCGGCGCAGAAGGCTTTCGAGCGCATGGCGCGCGAGGGCGATGCGGGCGAGGTGATCGTCACCTCGCGCCCCGAGGACGTGGCCCGTGCCGACCGAATCGTGCTGCCCGGCGACGGGGCCTTTCCGCATTGCCGGAACGCGCTTTCGGCGCAGCCCGGCCTGCGCGAGGCGCTGGTCGAAGCGGTCGAGGTCAAGGGCCGGCCTTTCCTCGGGATCTGCGTCGGCATGCAGCTTCTGGCCGAAGTGGGCCACGAATACGAGCGCACCGAGGGCTTGGGCTGGATTCCGGGAGAGATCGTGAAGATCGACCCTGCCGATCCGAAGATGAAGGTGCCGCATATGGGTTGGAACGATCTGGTGATCGACCGCTCCCACCCGGTGCTGGAGGGTCTTTCGACCGGCGATCACGCCTATTTCGTGCATAGCTGGCAGTTCCGGCCCAGCGACCCGGACACGCTGCTCGCGCATGTCGATTACAGCGGAGCGGTGACGGCGGTGGTTGGGCGCGGCAACGTGGTCGGCGCGCAGTTCCACCCCGAGAAGAGCCAAGCCGCGGGGCTGCGGCTCATTGCCAATTTCCTGACTTGGGCACCCTGATGCCAAAAGGCCCGCGCCTGACGCGGGCCTTTCGTTTCACGAAAACGCTTATTTAAGGAATGCCGCGAGATCCTTGTAGAGCTTGTCGGCATGGGTCGCGGTGAGGCCGTGCGGCGCGTCGGCATATTCCTTGAGCGTCGCGTTCGAGCCTATGAGCTTCGCCGCGCGGCGGCCCGAGGGGTCGATCGGCACGGTCTCGTCCTTGCCGCCATGCACTACCAGCGTCGGCACCTTGAAAGCCGACATGTCGCCGGTGAAGTCGGTCTTGCCAAAGGCATCGACGCAATCGAGCGTGGCCTTGGGGCTGGCTTGCATCGCCATCATCAGCGACCAGTGCAGCACGCCCTCGCTCACGCCATGCACCATGCCCTGACCGTAGAAGGTCTTGAAGAAGTCCTTCAGGAACTGGGGCCGGTCCTTGCGCAGGCCCTCCTTGATGCCCTCGAACACGTCCGCCGTGACGCCATCGGGGTTCTTGTCGGATTTGAGCATTCCCGGCGCCACCGATGAGATCAGCCCGGCGGCACGGACATTGCGCCCATCATGGCGCGACATGTAACGGGCGACCTCGCCGCCCCCCATCGAGAAGCCGATGATGGCGGCGTCCTTTAGGTCCAGTTCGCGCATCACCGTGTCGAGATCGTCGGCCATGGTGTCGTAGTCGTAACCCGCAAAGGGCTGGCCCGACCGGCCAAAGCCGCGACGGTCATAGGCCACGACGCGGTGGCCGCTCTCGGCCAGCCGCACGGCTTGATACTCCCAGCTGTCGGAGTTGAGCGGCCAGCCGTGGATCAGCACCACGGGACGGCCTTCGCCCCAGTCCTTCACGTAAAGCTGGGTCTGGTCCTTGGTGGTCACGAGGGGCATGGGATGTCCTTTCCTGATCGTTGGGGCCATGATCTTTCGGCCCCGGTCATTCCGGACAGAACCTGCACGCCCCTCGCGCTGTTCCGAGGCTACTGCACCTTCTGCCAGACGCCGCCCTCGCGACAGAAGCCCAGCACACAGCCCGAGACCGACAGGCGGTCGCCTGCGAGCATCAGCTTGGAATTGTAGGTCTTGCCGTTGTCGGGGGCGAAGACCCGGCCGCGATATTCACCGCCGCCCTTGGCCACGGTTTCGGAGATGATGTTGCGCCCCAAATTGGGCGAGGCAATCTCGGCGCCATCTGGGCCGAAGGCCTTGACCAGTTGGCCGCAAAGCTGCGCGCCGCACGGGGCGACCTGCACGAGGCCGCTATTGCCGTTGTCGTCCGGCGCAGTGCGCCAGATGCCTTCCAACGGGTCGGCCGCGGCCGCCCCCGCCATCCCGATCAGCGCGCAAACCGCGAGCGCGAGTCTCTTCATGATCGTCTCCTCCTCAATCATGCGACAAAGCTGACGCGAAGGTCAGCCGAGCTGGCAAGGCTGACGTGGCGTTGCATCCTGCGCGCTTGCGTGCCACGAGGCGCGCGCAACACCCTGCCGGAGACAGCGCGATGATCCTCTACCCCGCCATCGACCTCAAGGACGGCCAAGCCGTGCGCCTGCTGCGCGGTGAGATGGACAAGGCAACCGTGTTCAACGACGACCCGGCGGCGCAAGCCCGCGCCTTCGTCGAGGCCGGGACCGAATGGCTGCACCTCGTCGACCTGAACGGCGCCTTCGCGGGCGCGCCGGTCAATGGCGCCGCGGTCGAGGCGATCCTTACGGCCTGCCCCGGCGTGCCAGCCCAGCTTGGCGGTGGCATCCGTGACATGGCGACCATCGAGGCATGGATCGACAAGGGTCTCGCCCGCGTGATTCTCGGCACCGTGGCGGTGGAGAACCCCGATCTCGTGCGCGAGGCTGCAAAAGCCTTTCCGGGCAAGGTTGCGGTCGGCCTCGATGCGCGCGAGGGGCGCGTGGCGACGCGCGGCTGGGCCGAGGAGACCGACGTGATGGTCACCGATCTGGCCAAGAGCTTCGAGAATGCGGGCGTGGCCGCGATCATCTACACCGACATCGCCCGAGACGGCGCGATGGCGGGCCCGAACGTTGCGGCGACCGAGGCGCTGGCGCGCGCCGTGTCGATCCCGGTGATCGCCTCGGGCGGCGTGTCGTCGCTCGACGACCTGAGGGCACTGAAGGCGACCGGCGTGATCGCCGGCGCGATCTCGGGCCGCGCGCTCTATGACGGCGCGATCGACCTTGCCGAGGCGCTGACGCTCCTGAACGATTGATGCGAAGGAGCGCCACGCGATCATGCGCGCGGCGCCCCCTCCGCTTCACTCTTCAAATATTCATGGCGCCCGCGCGGCCGGGAGCGCGCCGCGCCGGAACTATGCCCCGGCCGCGGCCTTGGCGAACTTCTCCAGCGCGTCCTCCATTTTCTCGATGGCCTCCAGATCGTCATCGACCTTCAGATCGTCGAAGGTCTCCTCCGGCTCCTCGTAAGCCACGAAAACCTGCCCCGATCCGTCATCATAGGCGAGGATCTTGAGCGGCAGGTAGAGCCCCGCCAGCGGGTCCTCCTGCATCACCGGCGTGCCGAGTTGCGGGTTGCCGAAGATCAACAATTGGCTATCGGCCAGCGTCATGCCCGCCTGTTCGGCCCCGGCACCGTGATCGACGCGCGCGAAGACGGTGGCCCCCGCTTCCGTCACCGCCGCCTCGAGACGGTCCATTACCTCCTCCACGCTGCCAGTGGCCTGCATGGTTTCGGTTTCGGCCATGGCCGGGGCGGCGAGGGTGGCGGCGGCGAGGCCGGCGAAAATCGTGCGTTTCATGTGAAATGCTCCCATTGTCCTGCCGACCAACGAGAAGCGCGGGCTTCCGTTCCGGCACTGGCCCCGCCGCGCCGAGGGCGCTAGAAGGGCCGCGACCGCAGGAGGGCCGCATATGCTCAAGACCCGCATCATTCCCTGTCTCGACGTGGCCGACGGCCGCGTGGTGAAGGGGGTCAATTTCGTGGACCTGCGCGACGCGGGCGACCCGGTGGACGCCGCGCGCGCCTATGACGCGGCCGGTGCCGACGAGCTGTGCTTTCTCGACATCCACGCCACGCATGAAAATCGCGGTACGATGTTCGACCTCGTCCGGCGCACCGCAGAAAGCTGCTACATCCCGCTCACCGTGGGGGGCGGCGTGCGCAGCCATCACGACGTGCGCGCGCTCCTGCTCGCGGGGGCCGACAAGGTGAGCTTCAACTCGGCGGCTGTCGCCGACCGCACGGTCGTCACCGAGGCCGCGCAACGCTTCGGCGCGCAATGCATCGTCGTGGCGATCGACGCCAAGACCGTGGAGCCGGGCCGTTGGGAGATCTTCACCCATGGCGGCCGCAAGACCACCGGCATCGACGCGGTCGAATTCGCCACCGATATGGAGCGGCGCGGCGCGGGGGAGATCCTGCTCACATCGATGGATCGCGATGGCACGCGGGCGGGGTTCAACCTGCCGCTCACCCGCGCCATCTCGGACGCGGTGGACATCCCGGTGATCGCGAGTGGAGGCGTCGGCACGCTCGACCACCTCGTCGAAGGTGTGACCGAGGGCGGCGCCAGCGCGGTGCTGGCGGCTTCGATCTTCCATTTCGGTACCTACACCATCGCCGAGGCCAAGGCGCATATGCAGGCCGCCGGCATTCCGATGAGGATGGCATGAGCCTGCATGATCTCGCCGCCACGATTCTCGCCCGCCGCGGCACCGACCCCGAGACCAGCTGGACCGCCAAGCTTTTGGCCAAAGGCCCCGAGAAATGCGCCGAGAAATTCGGCGAGGAGGCGGTCGAGGCGATCATCGAAGCGGTGAAGGGCGACCGTCAAAAGCTCGCTTCCGAGGCCGCCGACGCGCTCTATCACCTGCTGGTGATGTGCGCCGCGCGCGACGTGACGCTCGACGACATCGAGGCCGAACTGGCCCGGCGCGAGGGCCGCTCGGGACTGGACGAAAAGGCGGCACGGCTGCGCTGATCGTCATGGCCCCGCCGCCGTGCCACGACGGCGGGGCCTATCAAGCGTCGTCGGTTCAGGCGGCCTTGTCGGCAGGGCTCCATGCGAACTTCTGGAACGGCTTGTCCACCGGCGTGTCGGCGAGGTGGTTGGTGTAATTCGACATGATCTTCTGGCTGTAGCCGAGGATCACTTCGAGGATCTGGCGTTTGGTGAAGCCCGCGTCGAGGAAGGCCTGCACTGAGGCGTCATCCACGTTGCCGTGACCCCGCACCAGCTTCAGCGTGAAGTCACGCAGCGCTTCGAGACGGGCGTTGGGCAGCGGCGTGCCGTCGCGCAGGGCATCGGTGATCGCGTCGTCCACGCCCATGCTCTTGGCGATGCCGGTATGGGCCGGGACGCAGTAATGGCAGGCATTCTCGACGTTCACGGTCTGCCACACGACGGTCAGCTCATCCTTGTCGAAGCTCGAATTCATGAAAAGCTCGTGCACGCGCTGGTAGGCGTCGAGCAGACCGGGGGCCTCGGCCATGACGGCATGCAGGCCGGGAACCATGCCGAAGGCGGCGCGCGACTTGGCGAGCAGCGGCTTGCTCTCTTCGGGGGCGGTGGTTTCGTCGTGCAGGGTGAAGGTCGTCATGGAAAACTCCGTAGGGTCGGGGGGCGTCTGGGCCCAGGATACCGCAACAGATAGCTGATTTGAGTGATCACTCAATGCTTGATTTGAGCGATCACTCAATTTTGAGCATTCGCTTTTGCGCGAAGGACGGGACATTCGCCCCGCCCTCTCCTATCTTTCGCTGTATGACACGAGCTCGACCCTATGACCGCAATGTGGCGTTGGACGCCGCGCTGAGCCTGTTCTGGCGCAAGGGCTATCACGCGACCTCGCTGAAGGATCTCGAAGTGGCGCTGCGGATGAAGCCCGGCAGCATTTACGCCGCCTTCGACAGCAAGCACGCGCTCTACCTGTCGGTGCTCGAACGTTATTTCCTGCGGACCCGGGATGAACTCAGGACGCTGCGCGACGGCTCCGGCCCTGTGCTCAAAGGCTTGGCCGAGCACCTGCGAGGCGTGGCGCGACGCGAGGCGCATGATCCCGGTCGCAGCGCCTGCATGCTGGTGCGCACGATGCTCGACGCCACGGCTGGCGAAGCCGAACTTGGTGCCCGGGCGCGCTCATATCTCGACGCGATCCGCGACGAGATCGAGGCGGCGTTCCGGCAGGCGCGGGCTGATGGAGAACTGCCCGACCAAGCCGATACCGCTTTGCTGGCCCAGCGCTACCAGTCAAACATGACCGCCTTGCGGATCGAGGCGCATCGCGGCCTCGGGGATGCGGCACTGATCGGGCTGGCGGAACAGATGGCGCAGGAAATCGAAGCGCTCGGCTCTGCGCGCCTCGCCTCCCCCGCCCAAGGCATAAACCAATAAAAAAAGCCCGGGCATGGCCCGGGCTTCAAGGTGTGGAACGAGGGACAGTGAAATGAAACGCATATGTTCCAGATACGCGCATCTATGAAACGATCTTACCTCGATTTGGTTCCCGAAGAAGCTGCACTCCCAGAGTTGTGAAGAACGCGTCAACTGTCGTGTCTCAGCTGCGCAACTGTCCCCGCGCCGCATAAAGCGCCACGGCCGCGGCGTTCGAGACATTGAGCGAGCCGAAGCCGCCGGCCGCATCAATCCGCACCAGCGCGTCGCAGGTCTCGCGCGTCCGTTCCCGCAACCCCGGCCCTTCCGCTCCGAGCACCAGCGCCACGGGCCGGTCGCGCTTGCCTTCAAGAGCCTCCTCGATCGAGGTTTCGGCCTCGCCTGCCAGACCCAGCACGAGATAGCCCATCTCCTTGAGCCGGCCCATGGTGTCGGCGAGGTTGCGCACCCGCAGGTAGGGTTGCCGTTCCAGCGCGCCGGACGCGGTCTTGGCCAGCGCCCCGGTTTCGGGCGCGGAATGCCTCTGCACCCCGATCACCGCAAGGGCGCCGAACACCTCCGAAGAGCGCAGGATCGCGCCGACATTGTGCGGATCGGTCACCCGATCAAGCAGCAGCAGCCGCGCCGGACCGGCCTTGTCGCCGCGGTCGCCGCCCAGCGCCACGTCGTCGAGCGAGCCCCAGTCGAGCGGCTTCGCTTCCAGCGCCGCCCCCTGATGCACCGAGTCGGGGTCGATGGGGGCGGCGAACTTGCGCGGGTCCGAAACCTCGGGCTCCATGCCGCTTGCCGCGATGGCGTCCTCGAGCTTGGATTGCGCGTTCAGCGTCACCACGAGGCGCAGCCGTTCGCGGCGCGGGTTCAAAAGGGCGTCGCGGACCGCGTGCAGGCCGAAGAGCCAGACCGTCTCGGCGGCCGAGGCGCGCTTGGACTGTTCCTTCTCGATCACCCATTTCGGCTTTTTCATGACGCTCTCCGCTTGGCTCAGGCCCCGCCTGCTTGCGCGTTCGCGTCTGCGAAGTCCAGCCGAAGCGCCGCGCGTGCCGCGCCGTCGCGGAAGCCGGATTTTGAGGTTGACGCCCTCAAGCCCAGCGCCTATTCCCGCTCTCGCACCGGGTCGAGGCCCGGCTGCGGGCGACGAGCTGCAAGGTGCGGCAGCGGACTGTAACTCCGCCGGGGAGACCCACGCCTGGTTCGATTCCAGGGTCGCCCACCACTCCCCCCCTTTTCCGCGTTGGTGGTTTGACCGCCTCCGGGAGCCTGCCTAGGGTCGTTCGGATCGGGCGGCCCGGGGGGCATGGATGCGGCCATTCAACATCGTCATCATCGGCCAGTCGGGCCGGATCGAGGCCGAGGCGCTCCTGCTCGCAGCCTCGCTGCGCGCCCACGCCCCGGGATTCGCCGGACGCCTCTTCGTGGCCGAGCCACAGCCCGGACCGCTCTGGCCAGAGGATCCGAGGATGAGCGCCGAAGGACGCGCCATGCTCAAGGAGATGGGCGCGGAAATCCTGCCCTTCGAAAGCCGCCACTTCGGCGCCGCCTATCCGCAGGGCAACAAGATCGAGGCGCTCATCGCCCTGCCCGCCGCGCCGTTCCTGTTTCTCGACAGCGATACGCTGGTACTCAGCGAGATCGGCGCGCTGCCGATCGATACTTCGCCCCCCGCTGCTTCGATGCGGCGCGAGGGGACATGGCCGGTCGCGGAGCTGTACTGGCCCGGCTATACCGCGTGTTGGCGTGCGCTCTACGACCGCTTCGGGCTCGAGTTCGAAAGCTCGCTCGACCTGTCATGGCCCGACGAGTTCTGGAAGCGCTATCTCTATTTCAATGCGGGTTGGTTCTGCGGTCCGGACGCGCAGGCCTTCGGCACGCGTTTCATGGAATACGCCGTGGCGATCCGCGACGACCCGCCGTCCGAAGTGGCGCTGCAGCCCTTAGACCCATGGCTCGATCAGGTGGCGTTGCCGCTGGTCATCCACAGTCTTGGCGGCGGCCGTCCGGGCCCCGCTTTCGATGGGCTCGACGGTGCGATCACCTGCCATTACCGCACCTTCCCGCTGCTCTATGCACGCGAGGGGGACCGGGTAGTCGAGGCACTGGAACAGGTCGCCGCGCCGAACCGGCTCAAGAAGCTGCTGAAACGCTACGAGCCGATCCGGCGGATGGTCTATCAAGGTCGCGGCGCCAAGGTCCGCGCGCTGTTCGACCGCGCCGCCCTTCCTGCCAAGGAAAAGGAAATCCGAACCATCCTGCGCGCCCGCGGGTTCTGGATGAGGTGACACCACGACATCGAGGGAGCCCGTGATGACCCAAGACATGCTGTTTCAAGGCTGGAGTGGCCTGCTGCGGACCCTGATCGTCGGAACGCTGGCCTATATCGGGCTTGTCACCTTTCTTAGGATCTCGGGCAAGCGGACGCTGGCCAAGCTCAACGCCTTCGACCTCGTGGTCACTGTGGCGATCGGCTCGACTCTGGCGACGATCCTGCTATCGAAGAGCGTGGCGCTGGCCGAAGGCTTCACTGCTTTTGCCCTGCTGATCGGGCTGCAATATCTCGTGACGACGGGATCGGTGATGTGGCCGCGCTTTGCCCGTACTGTCCGGTCCGAGCCGCGGCTAGTGATGCACAAGGGCGAGTTCCTGCACGACGCCCTGCGCCGCGAGCGGGTCACCGAGGAGGAACTGCTTTCAGTGATCCGCAACAACGGCAGCGCGGCCCCCGATGAGATCGCAGCCGTGGTGCTCGAAAGCGACGGCTCCTTCAGCGTGATCCCCAAGCCCGAGGGCGGCGACACGGCGAACTTCGCCAGCGCCGACCTGCCGGGCCGGGGGTGAGCGGCTCACTCGATCGCGTAGACGAGGCTGACCCCGGCGGAGACCTCGACCTCGCCCTGTGCGATCGGCACGCCCGAATCGGCGGCCATGCGCATCTGCATCAACGGCTGCGGCCCGAGATTCACTCCGGTTTCCGACAGCGTCAGGATCTCGCCCAGTTCCACCCCGGCGGCTTCGGCATAGAGTGCTGCGCGAGACATGGCGTCGGCCACGGCGGCACGGCGGGCCTCGTCATGGGCGGCCGCCTGATCGGCAAGGGCGAACTCGATCCCTTCGAGCCGGTTCGCCCCCTCGCCCACCGCCGCGTCGAGCACGGCGCCCAGCTCATCGAGATCGGTCACGCGCAACTCGACCATCGTGGTTGCCACGAAACCGACGGGCTCGGACTGCCCGTCGCGCATCCGGGAATAATCCCTGTCAAGGCTGAGCTGGCCAGTCTGGACGTTTTGCGGCGCGATGCCCGTCTGCGTCAGGCGTTCGAGCACCTGCGCCATCGCCGCGTTCATCGCGTCGAGCGCCGCCCGGGCGGTTTCGGCGGTCTCGCTCACCCCGAGGCGGATGCGGGCCATCTCGGGTGCGGCGCGCACATGTCCTTCGCCGGTGACGACGATGCTGCGGGGCACGGCAATGGTCGATTGCGGCGATTGGGCCAGCGCCGGAGCGGCGAGGCCGATGGCGAGGGCAAGGACGGTGAGGCGGGCGTGTTTCATCAGATCCTCCTGCGTTGGCGCGCATCGAACGCCTCGCCGAGGCAGGACGCAAGGGAGAGGCGATCACAACCATGGGGCAGCGGCTTGCGCGCGCGGAAAGCTGCCTGCAAAATGCCGCCTGACTGGCGCGTCTGTTCCCGGACCCCGCCCGTGATGCTAAGGCCTGCCGCATGATACCCAACTTCGCCCTGTCGCTCTCGCTCGAGGGCCTTAGACTTCTGCACCGCGGCCCGGATGGCTGGAGCCGCGTCGGAGAGGTGCCGCTCGACAGCGCCGATCTGGCGGGCGACCTGTCGCGGCTGCGCGAACGCGCCCGCGATCTGGCGCCCGAGGGAATGCGCACCAAGCTGCTCATCCCCAACGACCAGATTCGCTACCTCGCGCTCGAGGGTGAACGCGGGGCGGACGAGGTGGCGACTGCACTCGAAGGGGCGACCCCCTATCCGGTGCACGAACTGGTGATCGACTATGTGATCCGCGACGGGCGCACCCATGTCGCGGCTGTCGCGCGCGAAACGCTGGACGAGGCCGAAAGCTTCGCTCGGGAACATGCGCTCGATCCCGTCGGCTTTGCCGCCGTTCCCTCGACCGACGGGTTTCCCGGCGAGCCGGTGTTCGGCGCGGTTTCGAGCCTCGACGCGCCGATCGCACGAGACGACGCACCGGTGCGCGAAAGCGCGGTTCAGCCGGAGGTCGCGACCGCCTCTCCCGCCCCCGAGGACCAGTTGATGTCTGACCGGGAGGCGGAGCCGGTCGGTGCAGCCCTGCCCGAACAGGTTCCCTCGGAAAACATGCTGCCCGACGAAACCTTGGTCGAAGACGCGGAAGTCATGCCGGAGCAAGGCGCGCCACTGCCACAACCCGCCCCTGTCGACGACCTCGAACCGGCGGCACCGCTCGATCCCGATGCGCACGTCGCCGCCCCGATTCCGGCCCATTCGGATGACGAGACCCAAACGGCGCCCGCAATGCCCGAAGACGCGGATGAGGAGTTGTTCGACACGCCTGCGCCCCGTCGCCCCACGCCGCTGCCGCAGGCTGGCGCACAAGTGATGCCAGACTTGCCGATGCCCGCCCCCGACACCGATGACGCACCCGAGCCTGTCGCGGAGACCGACACGCCCCCGGCTCCGCCGCGCCCCGCGCCGCCGCCCGCCACTCCGTCGCTGCCGCCGCAGGGCGCCGAGCCCGCGGCGTCGGATGCCGAGACCGACCCGGCTCTGGCCACGCGCCGGGTCATGCCCCCTGCGATGCCGCGGCCGGGCGCGCCGCCCGCCGCAATGCCGGCCCTGCCTCCCGCAGAGGCCGACGCGTCCGAAGATGCGGAGGCCACGGCACTTGCCGCCGGGGCGGCACTCGCGGCACCGGTAGAGCCCGTTCGCCCTGCCTCCCCTCCCGGTAGCCCACGCGCCGCCAACCGATTCGACCGCGCCAGCGAACGCGAGCGCATGACCGTGTTCGGCGCGCGTCGTGCCACTCCGCCCGGCCGGTCAAACCGTCTCGCCCTGATCGCCGCCTTCGTCGCGCTGGCGCTGCTCGCGGCTCTGGCGGGGCTGTGGATGCGCGGCGATGAGCAGGACCCGCAAGCTGGATTGCTGCGCGATACCGGCGCCGAGATCGAAACCGTGACCGAAGCCGGGCCCGAAGCCGAGGCGGCAGGCGCCTCTGAGGACGGCCCGACCGAACTCGCCGCCGTCGCGGCGCCGCTGCCCGACTACGACGACTACCCGGCTCCAACCGTGACGCCCGGCACGACCGCCAGCCCCGCCGAGGCCGAGCGCATCTATGCCGCGACAGGCGTGTGGTTGCGCGCCCCTCGCCTACCGCTGACGCCGCGCGCCGAGGCGCTGGGCGATCCCATCCCCGCCGAGACCGAACCCACCCGAGTGGCCGCGCTGGTCGCCGCGCCGAGGCTGGCCGTGGCAGCACCCGATGGCGGTCTCTCCGCGCAGTTGGATCCGCCGCCCGCCGGTAGCGTCTTCGACCGCGATGCGCGGGGCTTTATCGCCGCGACTGCCGAAGGCACCCTGACGCCGCAAGGCCTCGTCATCTATGCCGGCCCGCCCCCCATCGTGCCACCCGCGCGTCCCGGCACTCCGATCCCGGTGGACGTTCCCGAGGAAACGCCCGCCGCCCTCGAAAGCCCTGCGGGCGAGGACGTCACGATCGTGATCCCTGAGATCCCTGCGCGTCCGCAGGAGGAAGAAGTGACCGAAGGGCTGGATCTCCGGACCGGGCCGCCCCCGGTCGTGCCCCCGACCCGTCCCGGTACCGTCGCGCCGCAACAGGATGCCCAAGACGACGGCGACTCCGACACGGCGGAAAAGGCCACTTCGGTAGTCTCGCCGGGCGGCATCGCGCTCGACGCCTTGCGCCCCGAACCTCGCCCGCAGGACGGCCTCGTCCCGGAGGCAGAAGCCGAGACTGCAGACATTCAAGAGCCCCTCGTGGCCTATGCCGGACCCCGGCCGCCACCGCGGCCCGAGGGTCTTGCGCCCGACGCCCAGACCCAGGTCGACGAGGCCGCCGACGCGCAGGCCAGTGCGCTGGCGCAGGCTGTGGGAGAGGCCCCCGAAGCGCCGCCCGTGCGCGCCACCGTGGCCGATGCGCTGGCGTCGCTGATGGCGGGCGCGCCTGATCCGCTTGCCAATGCCACGGCCTCGGCCGTGCCGACCGCGCGCCGCCCGGATTCGCGACCGCGCAACTTCGACCGCGTCGTCGCGCAAACCCGCTCCCGTGTGGCAACGGCGGCCCCCGCGGCCCGGGCCCCCGCCAGCGCACCGCAGGCCGTCTCCGGCGCCTCGGTCGCGCCGGATGGTCCCGTGCCCGGCAGCGTCGCCAGCGCCGCGACGCTGGACGGCGCCATCAATCTGCGCGACATCAACCTCATCGGTGTCTATGGCAAGCCAGGGGCGCGCCGCGCCTTGGTCCGGCTCGACAACGGACGCTACCTGCGCGTTGGCATCGGCGATACGCTTGATGGCGGTCAGGTCTCGGCAATCGGCGACGATGTGCTGAACTACGTCAAGCGCGGTCGCACGTTGGTTCTGCAGATCCCCGACTGACGACCCTGCGTTCGCGGCACCCTTCCTGCGGAACGCCACGTTGCCTTTGCGGCGTTCAGAGGCGATAGCAACAGGATGCAGGGATTTCTTCTTCAAGCCACGATCTACCTCGGCGCCGCCGTGCTCGCCGTGCCGCTCGCCGCCCGTCTCGGGCTCGGCTCGGTGCTGGGCTATCTTGCCGCCGGGATCATCATCGGCCCCGCCACCGGGCTCGTGGGCGCCGAGACCGAGGATCTTCAGCACTTCGCCGAATTCGGCGTGGTGATGATGCTGTTCCTGATCGGGCTGGAACTGGAACCACGCGCGCTTTGGAACATGCGCCAAAGGCTGATCGGGTTGGGCGGCGTGCAGGTGGTGCTGACCACCGGGGCGCTATTCGGGGCGGGCACGCTGCTCGGGCTCGATCCGAGGGTGGCGCTTGCCACCGGGCTGATCTTCGCACTATCTTCGACCGCGATCGTGCTGCAGACCCTGTCGGAAAAGGGGCTGATGCGCACACAAGGCGGGCGCTCGGTGTTCTCGGTGCTGCTGACGCAGGACATCGCGGTGATCCCGATGCTGGCGCTTCTGCCGCTTCTCGCGCTTTCGAGCCATGGCGGCGGCGAAGCCGCGCATGAGACGCCGGTCAACCCCGACGCGCCGGGCGCCAAGGAAGTCGAGGCCGCCCGCACGCTGATCGAGAACCTGCCCGGTTGGGCGGTGACGCTGGTGACGCTGGGGGCCGTGGCGGTGGTGGTGCTGGCGGGGATCTACCTCACCCGCCCGGTGTTCCGCTATATCCATCAGGCCCGCCTGCGCGAACTCTATACGGCGCTCGGCCTCTTGATGGTGGTCTCCATCGCCGTACTGATGGAACTCGTGGGCCTGTCGCCGGCGCTGGGCACCTTCCTTGCGGGCGTGGTGCTGGCCAACTCCGAATTCCGGCACGAGCTCGAAAGCGATCTGGAGCCCTTCAAGGGTCTGCTGTTGGGCTTGTTCTTCATCACCGTGGGCGCGGGCATCGATTTCGGAGTGTTGCTGGGCAACCCGGTGCGCATCGTGGCGCTGACAATGGGCGTGATCGTCATCAAGGGCGGGGTGCTCTACCTTCTGGCGCGGATGGCACGGATGCACACGCGCGACCGCTGGCTGTTCACGCTGGCGCTGGCGCAGGCGGGCGAGTTCGGCTTCGTGCTGTCGTCCTTCTCGCTGCAACAGGGCGTGCTGGCACAAGCCGAGGCCGAGGTGATCCGGCTGGTGATCGCGCTGTCGATGCTGGTGACGCCGCTGCTTTTCATCCTCTACGAGCAGCTCTCGGCAAGGACTGCCAAGGCGCCTGATCCCGATCCCGACGAGATCGACCGCGAAGCGCCGATCATCATCGCCGGCATCGGCCGCTTCGGCCAAGTGGTAAGCCGGTTGGTGCAGGGGGCGGGCTTCGACACGGTGGTGCTCGACCACGACATGGAGATGGTCGACACGATGCGCCGATTCGGCTTTTCGGGTTTCTTCGGCGACCCGACCCGTCCGGACATCCTGCATGCCGCCGGGCTGGAGACCGCCAAGGTGCTGGTGGTGGCGCTCGATGATCGCGATTCAGCGCTCAAGCTGGTGCGCCATGCCCGCGCGATGCGGCCGGACCTGCACATCGTGGCGCGCGCCTATGACCGCGAGCACGTCTACCAGCTCTATCAGGCCGGGGCGAACGACATCGTGCGCGAGCTGTTCGATTCAAGCCTGCGCGCCGGGCGCTACGTGCTCGAGAATATCGGCCTGTCGCGGTTCGAGGCTTCCGAACTGGAGATGACCTATTACCAGCAGGACCGCGCGGGGGTGCGCGAACTGGCACAGCTATGGAAACCCGGCGTTCCGGTGTCGCAGAACGCCGAATACGTGAAGCGCGCGAAGGCACTGAACAAGGATCTCGAAACCTCGATCCTCGAGCGGCTGCATCCGCGGGATGACCAGCAGGACGAGCCGGTCGAGACCGACGAGACCGTGGGCTATCGCAGCAAGGACCGAGCCTGATCCCTCAGCCGTCGCTGACGCCCGCCTCGGCAAAGCTCGCCATCCCCGAATGGCAGGCCAGCGCCCCCTTCAGCACGCCGATCGCCAGAACCGCGCCGGAGCCTTCGCCGAGCCGCAGTCCCAGCGATAGCAAGGGCGCCTTGCCCATCGCCTCCAGAAGCCGCGCATGGGCGCTCTCGGCGCTCTGGTGACCGGCCACCGCGTGATCGAGAACGCCGGGGGCGGCACGGTGCAGCACCAGAGCGGCGGCGCAGCAGATGAAGCCGTCGAGGATCACTGGAATGCGGTGATGCCGCGCCGCAAGAATCGCGCCCGCCATCGCCGCGATTTCGCGCCCCCCAAGCTGACGCAGCACCTCGATCGGATCGGCCTCGCCTTCGATGCGGGCCACGCCTCGGGTCACGGCGTCGACTTTGCGCGCCAGACCGGGATCATCGACCCCGGTGCCGCGGCCGGTCCAGTCCAGCGCCGCGCCGCCTTCGAGCGCCATTGCGATGGCCGAGGCCGAGCAGGTGTTGCCAATGCCCATCTCGCCCGCCACCAGCAGATCGGCCTCCGGATTCACCGCCGCCCAGCCGAGCGCCATGGCCGCGACGAGGTCGGCCTCGCTCATCGCCGGCGTTTCGACGAAATCCGCCGTTGGCCGGTCGAGTTCGATCGGATGCACCGTCATCGTCGCGCCGAATGCCTCGGCGAGCTGATTCACTGCCGCACCGCCTGCATCGAAATTGCCGACCATCTGCGCCGTGACCGCCGCCGGGAAAGCCGAGACGCCGCGCGTCACGACACCGTGATTGCCCGCAAACACGGTGACCTGCGGCCGGATCAGCCGCGGGCGCGCGTCGCCGCGCCAGCCCGCGTACCAGATCGCCAGATCCTCGAGCCGTCCCAAAGCCCCGGCGGGCTTGGTCAACTGGGCGTTGCGCGACCGCGCGTCACCGGTGGCGACCGCATCGGGCTGTGGCAGATCGCAAAGCCGGGCGCGCAGTCCGGCAAGGTCGGAGAAAGGGGCAGTCATGCGTGTCCTCGTTGCATCGCGGCTCCCGCCTGCCTAACCCTAGGGGACTGCTTTTGGAAAGAGGCCCCCATGCTTGAGCCAGTCCGCGCGGCCTTCGGGCTTCTGACGCGCCTGCCGGTCCGCCCTGCTCCGGTGCGTCCCGAAGGGGTCTGGGCCTTTCCCCTCGCCGGTCTCGCGGTCGGAGCGCTCGCGGGCCTTGGCTATTGGGGGGCGCTCTCACTGGGCCTGCCGTCCGGCCCGGCGGCGGCGCTGGCCCTGACGGCGTCGATCCTGCTCACCGGCGGGCTGCACGAGGACGGTCTGGCCGATTGCGCGGACGGGCTCTGGGGCGGGTTCGAACGGGCGGGACGGCTCGAGATCATGCGCGACAGCCGGATCGGCAGCTACGGGGTGCTGGCGGTCGGAACGTCGCTGCTGATTCGCTGGTCGACGCTGGTCGTGATCGGGCCTTGGGGGCTGATCATCGCGGCGGTGGCGAGCCGGGCGGCGATGGTCTGGCCAATGATGCGGCTGCCGCATGCACGCCAGGACGGGCTGGCGCGGCTTTCGGGACGGCCTTCGGGGCGGGCCTTCGGCCTCGCCTGCGGCGTGGCCGCTCTCTTGGTGTTGCCGCTGGCGGGGTGGAGCCTGCTGTGGCTCGTCCCGGCGATGGCTCTGGCCGCGCAATGCGCCACCGCCGTGGCCCGCGCCAAGATCGGCGGACAGACCGGCGATGTCCTCGGCGCGGCGCAGCAGCTGTCCGAGATGGCCGCACTTCTGGTTCTGGCG
This sequence comes from Limimaricola cinnabarinus, assembly GCF_047631075.1. Classification (NCBI taxonomy): domain Bacteria; kingdom Pseudomonadati; phylum Pseudomonadota; class Alphaproteobacteria; order Rhodobacterales; family Paracoccaceae; genus Limimaricola; species Limimaricola cinnabarinus. Next base: position 54,060 of record NZ_JBLHYX010000005.1, on the reverse strand, counting down.
GCGCTGGTCTAGTTCTCGCAGCCCAAAGCGGGCGCGAAACCTTCGGCCCCGATCGCCCCGATCTCGCGCGCCGAGAGAGTCCCATCCGCAAGTCGGACCGCCATCACCCGCCGCCACGCCGCATCCGCGAGCACCAGCTCGGCCCCGGCACCGCAATCGCGCAGGCCGCCTGAGATCTCCGCCTCGCCGAACCGGTGGTTGGTCAGCCCCTCCAGAGCCGCGACCTGTTCCAGCGCACCATCCCGCATGCGCCAGACCCGCAGCAGGCGGGCGAGGTGCGGCCGGTCGACATAGGACAGCTCGACCGCGCCGTCACCGTCGAGATCGGCGGGCGGCAACGGGGCCAGCCAGCGATGCGCGGTGCCGATGAAGGGGGTGGCAGCGACGAGGCCCCCGCCGCCATAGACCGACAGCCGCGCGCCCCGCGCCGCATCCGTCTCGACCACCACCGCTTCGAGATTTCCGTCACCGGTCACATCGGCAAGGCGCGGCGCGGTGTCCTCGAAGACACGGGTGTCCGGCAGGCGGATGAGATAGGTCTCGCCGCCCGTCGTCACCATCTCCAGCGCGCCCCATTCCTCGGTCTCGCCGAAAACGCCATGCACATAGCGCGATGTCGGCTCGGCAAAGCGAGCCTCGGCCAGCCCTTCGGCTGCGGCGGGTCCGGCCAGAAGCCCGAGGATCAGGGCAGCGCGCATCAGATCTGCCGCTCGGGCATCTTGACCTTGAGACCGTCGAGCGCGTCAGAGACCTTGATCTGGCAGGTCAGCCGCGAGCGCGTCTCGTCGGGCTCATAGGCGAATTCGAGCATGTCCTCTTCCATCGGATCCTTGGCGGGGAGTTTCTCGACCCAAGCCTCGTCCACATAGACGTGGCAGGTCGAGCAGGCGCAGGCACCGCCGCAATCGGCCTCGATGCCGGGAATGCCATTGTCGCGCGCACCCTCCATGACGGTCAGCCCGTTGGCCACGTCGACGACATGCTCGGTGCCATTGTGTTCGATATAGGTGATCTTCGCCATGTCGGACTCCTTCATTCGCGGCTCCGCCCTGTCTAGGCGAGGCGTTCGCGGCGTGCCAGAGCCAAGGCGGGACGCTCCGGCAGATGTGTTGCGTCTTGCGGGTCACGCCGGGGCACCGCCGCGCGGGAGCGCTTTCGATGTCGCGGCGGCCGGTCTAGTCTCGGGCGACAACCACCGCCGGTGACCGATGTTCCGCCTCCTGCTCGCCCTGCCGCTCGCGGCCTGCACCGTCGCGGTGCCGGAGCTGCCCGCCTTCATAGAGGCCGAGATCGCGACCGGCACCGAAGGGCGGTGTCATGGCCGCGACATCACTCCGGCGGTGATCGAGACGGCGCGCGAGCAGATCCGCGAGCCGGGCGACGGGCCGGCGCGCTACCGCACCATCGCGCGCCAGAGAATCCTGCACGAGCGGCGCGAGGTGCTGTTCGAGACGCTCTGCCCGCCTGAGTTCACCCCCGCTTTCGTCGAGACCCTGCAGCGCGCCTTGGTCACGCGTGGGTTCCATCCCGGCCCGGTGACCGGACAGCTCGACCGGGCCACGCTCGACGCGGTGCAGGCGTTCCAGCGCAGCAGCGGCGGGCCCGACAGCCCCGTGCTGTCGCTCGCCTCGGCGCAACGTCTGGGGATCAGGGCACTGAGCCCCGATCAACTCGAAGTCATGAATCGCCGCTAAGGCACGGACCCCATGAAAAAGGGCGCCCGAAGGCGCCCCGTTCCCGACAATCGAAGGCGGGCCTCACTCGGCCGCGTCTTCCAGCCCCAGCGCCACGAAGCGCGGGTCGCCGCCCCGCCGCACCAACAGCAGCAGCGACTTGCGCCCCGCCTCGCGGGCCTCTTCGATGCGCGCGTCGAAATCGGCCACGGAGGCGACGGGCTGCTGCCCGGCCTCGGTGATGACGTCGCCCGCGACGACACCCTTTTCGGCGGCATCGGAGGCCGGGTCCACATCGGTCACGACGAGACCTTCGGCGTTCTCGGGCAGTTCGAGCTGCTGGCGCAGTTCCGGCGTCAGCTCCGACAGGGTCAGGCCGAACATTTCGGTCTCCTCCGCGTCGCTCGAGCCTTGGGCCGAGGCGGGCACGGCGGCGTCGGCCTCTTCGCGGCGGCCAAGGGTCACGGTGAGATCGACGGTCTCGCCGCCGCGCAGCACCGTCACCGGCACCGCCTCGCCCACCGGGGCGCGTCCGACCATGCGCACGAGGTCGCGCGTGTCGGGCACCTCGTTGCCGTCAAAGCTGGTGATCACGTCACCCGCTTCCATGCCGGCCTCCATCGCCGGACCCTCGGGCACGTCGGTGACGAGCGCACCCGCCGCCGTCTCGAGCCCGTCGATCGCGCCGACCATGTCGGGCGTCACGTCCTGAATGCGCACGCCGAGCCAGCCGCGGCGGGTCTCGCCGTATTCCTGAAGCTGGTCGACCACCTCGGTCACCACGTCCGAGGACATGGCAAAGCCGATGCCGATCGAGCCGCCATTGGGCGACAGGATCGCGGTGTTCACGCCGATCACCTCGCCCGACATGTTGAACAGCGGGCCGCCCGAGTTGCCTCGGTTGATCGCCGCGTCGGTCTGAATGTAATCGTCATAGGTACCCGAGAGCGCCCGGCCACGGGCCGAAACGATACCCGCAGAAACCGAGAAGCCCTGACCCAGCGGGTTGCCCATCGCCATCACCCAATCGCCGACGCGCGCGCCTTCGCCGGTGCTGTCACCGAACTCGACATAGGGCAGTTCGTCGCCTTCGACTTTCAGCAGCGCGATATCGGTCGAGGCGTCGGTGCCCACCACCTCGGCTTCGAGGGTCTTGCCCGAGAAGAACTCGATGTTGATCTCGTCGGCACCCTCGATCACGTGGTTGTTGGTCACGACATAGCCATCGGCCGAAATCACGAAGCCCGAGCCCAGCGCCGAGGAGCGGCGCGGCGCGCTGTCGCCACGATCCTGAAAATCGCGGAAGAATTCTTCGAAAGGCGAGCCCTCGGGCACGATGCCCTGCGGTCCGGCGGGGGCTGAAACCATGGTCGAGGTGGTGATGTTGACCACCGCCGGGCTCACCTGCTCGGCAAGATCGGCAAAGGTGAGCGGGCGGGCGGCCTCCGGCGCGTCTGCGGTGCTCTGCGCCTCCGCATCCGGGGTCACGGCGGTATCTTGGGCAGCAAGGGGGGCCACCTGACTGAATCCCAACGCAGCGCCCAGAGCCAACACCGAAACGGCGCGGACGGGGGTGACGAGGGACTTCATGGGGGTCTTGGCGTTCACGGGCACACTCCTGTTTCGTCCTGGGCGTCGGAGCGCGAGGCGAAAGGCGGCTCCGGTCGGCGCAGACCATCAACCTAAGAAGCCCAAGCCGCAACTCAAGCCCTCGTCGCAGGCCGTCAAAGCGGTGTGACAGGCTGTAACACGAAATCGGGCGGTATCGGTGATGGCCCTAGAGTGTGGTCAGCCGCGCCATCCACAGCAGCGCGATGCCCAGAGCAAGCGTGACGAGCCCTGCCACACGCCGCTGTTCGGGTGTCATTCCGCGCAGGGTTTCGAGCATCTTCAAAAGAAGTGAAGGGGCCAGCGCCCAGGCCAGCCCCTCCACAACGAGCACCAGGCCAAGGCCCAGCAGGATCGGCGTCACTGCGTCGCGACCCCGGTTTCGGCGCCCGCTTCGTCCCCGGGCAGGATCACCCGCGGCGTCAGCGCCTCGGCCTGACCCGCCGCGGCGGCGTCGGCTTCGGCCTGCGCGTCGATCTCGCCTTCCTCGGTCGAGAAGACGACCGCGCCGTCCTCGCCTTGGGTGACCTGCAGGCTGTCGAGGCGGATCACCCCGGCATCGGCCTCACCGGAGGCGGGTTCCTCTTCGAGACCACCATCGAGCGGGCCGCGTTCGCGGGCCGGAGCCGGGGTCACGCCTTCCGGCAGGTCGTCGTCGTAGAGGTAGTCGAAGAAGGCGCTGTCGGGGGTCAGCACCATGGTCGAGTTCGACCCCTTGAGCGCGCGCTCATAGGCCTGCAGCGAACGGTAGAAATCGAAGAACTCGGCATCGGCGCTGTAGGCGCCCGCGAAGATCGAGTTGGCCTCGGCGTCGGCTTCGCCTCGGGTCACCTGCGCCTCGCGCTCGGCCTCCGACATGGTTTCGATCACGGTCCGGTCGGCCAACGCGCGCACACGCTGCGCCGCCTCGTTACCGCGGGCGATCTCGTCGGCGGCCTCACGCTCGCGCTCGGCCCGCATCCGGGCAAAAGTCGCGTCGAGGTTCTGGCTCGGCAGGTTGGTCTGCTTGAGCCGGACGTCCACCACGTCGATGCCGAGGCCCTGCGCCGAGCGTTGCGCCTGCTCGCGGATCCGGTTCATCAGGGTCCGGCGGTCGGAGGACAGGATCGTGTCCGAGGTCACCTGATCGGCACCGAGCACTTCGCGGATCTGCGCGTTGAGGATCGACGACAGCCGGTCCTCAGCGGCGCGCACGCCGCCCACGCCGACGGCCTGACGGAACTGCACCACATCCGAGATGCGGTAGCGTGCGAAGGCGTCGACCACGAGACGACGGTCATCGGACGGCGTCACCTCGATTGTATCGGTGTCGAGCGACAGGATCCGGTCGTCATAGGTCACGACCTCCTGAATCAGCGGGATCTTGAGCCCGAGACCGGGCTCTTCCTTGACTTGGCGGATCTGGCCGAACTGCAGCACCAAGGCCTTTTCACGTTCGTCCACGACGTAGATCGAGGACAGGATCACTGCCACGGCGATGACGAGGGCGGGAAGCACGAATGCGGTCTTCTTCATCTCAGTTCCCCTGCCCTTCGGTGGCGGGCGCGGCGGCCGCGCCCTGCTGGTTCTGCCCGCCCGACTGGCGGCCCAGCTCGTTCAGCGGCAGGAAAGGCACGATGCCCGTGCCCCCGTTCTGGCCGCCATTGGCGATGGAGGGATCGAGCACCATCTTGTCGACGTCGCCCAGCACACGCTCCATCGATTCGAGATAGAGGCGGCGACGCGTGACCACGGGCGCCTGCGCGTATTCGTCCTGCACCGCCGAGAAGCGGCTCGCCTGACCCAGCGCGTCGTTGATGGTCTGGGCGCGGTAGCCCTCGGCCTGCTCGACGGTCTGCGCGGCCTGACCGCGGGCCTCGGCGAGCACCCGGTTGGCATAGGCGTCGGCTTGACGCTGCAGACGGTCGCGCTCCTGCTCAGCGGCCTGCACGTCGCGGAACGCGTCGATCACCTCGGAGGGCGGGTCGGCGCGGTCGAGGTTGACCCGGACGACGCTGATGCCGCTCTCATAGGCGTCGAGCGTCGCTTGAATCGATTCCATCGCCGTATCGGCGATGAGGCCCCGGTCGCGGTTGAGGATCGGCGCGAGGTTCGACGCGGCGATGATCTCACGCATCACGGATTCGGACACCGCTTGCACGGTGAGCTGCGGGTCGCGGATGTTGAACAGGAACTTGGCCGGGTCCGATACGTTCCAGACCACCTGAAAGCCGATATCGACGATGTTGGCGTCGGTGGTCAGCATGAGCCCGTCATTGTCGCGCCCGATGCCGATGTTCTCGGTCCGCTCGGAGGTAACGTTGACCACCTCATGCGTGACCAGCGGCCATGGCGCGAAGTTCAGACCGGGGCTGCCGGTGGAGGAATAGGAGCCCAAGAACAGCTCGACCGACTGCTCTTCGGGCCGCACTGTATAGAACGACATCACGCCCCACAGTACCAGCGCGCCCACCGCCACGAGACCGATGGTGCCGCGCGACATCTTGAACCCCGGGCCACCGGGGCCGCCGGAGCCGGTGCCGCGATTGCCACCGCCGCCCATCAGCACGCGAAGCTGCTCGCGGCCCTTGTTCATCAGCTCGTCGATCTGCGGGCTCTCGCCGGGCCGGCGCGGCCGCTGCGGGCCGCCGGGCCGTCTGTCGTCATCCCCACCGCCGGTGGGGCCGCGCCCACCGCCGCCGCCGCCCCAGGGGCCGCCGTTGTTTCCAGCCATGAAGCCACTGTTCCCTTGTTGGTTTCCCCCGCGCCGGTTTCACCCGACACGCTTTGCATGTGTGGGCTACGCCCTCGTATTCAAGAACGACGCACCGGCTCGCGCATGGTGACGAGTTCCTCGGCCATGGTCGGATGCACGGCCACCGTGCGATCGAAATCCTCTTTGGTCGCGCCCATCTTGACCGCGATCCCCGCAAGCTGGATCAGCTCGCCCGCCTCGGGTGCGACGATGTGACAGCCCAGAACCTTGCGCGTCTCGATCGACACCACGAGCTTCATCAGCACCCGGTCCGCCGATCCGGCAAAGGAGGACTGCATCGGCTTGAACGAGGCGCAATAGACCTCGACCGGCTCGATCTCGCGCGCCGCCTCCTCGGTCAGGCCGATGGTGCCGAGCTCGGGCTGGGTGAACACCGCCGACGGGATCAGCGCGTGATCCACCGGCGTCGGGTTGCCCTTGAACACCGTCTCGACGAACTGCATGCCTTCGCGGATCGCCACCGGCGTCAGGTTCACCCGGTCGGTCACGTCTCCGATCGCATAGATCGAGGGGCAGCCGGTCTGGCTGTATTCGTCGACCTCGATGGCGCCACCCCGCGCGAGGGTCACGCCTGCCTCCTCCAGCCCGAGGCCGTCGGTGTTGGGCCTGCGGCCGGTGGCGAAAAGCACCGCGTCATAGACCCGCTCGTCGCCATTGGTGGCCTTGACCCAGACCGGGCCCTTGGTGCCTCGCGCCGCCTCGGGCGCACCGTCGATACCCGCCGCATCCGAGCCGGTGCCGCCGTGGCGCGCGGGATCGCCCGCCTCGCTCTCGGGGCACATCTCGACCACGTTGGTGCCCAGATGCAGGTCGATGCCGCGCTCGCGCATCGAATCCGCGATCAAGCCGCGCGCCTCGTCGTCAAAGCCGCGCAGGATCTGCGCGCCGCGGTAGAATTGCGTCACCTTCACACCGAGCCCGTGCAGGATGCAGGCGAACTCGCAAGCGATGTAGCCGCCGCCGACGATCAGGATCGACTTCGGCAGCGTCTCCAGGTCGAAGATGTCGTCCGAGACCATGCCCAGATGCGCGTTCGTCATGTCGGGCCGCACCGGCCGCCCGCCCGTCGCCACGAGGATGTGCTTGGCGGTCTTGCGGGTGCCGTCGGACAGCTCGACCGTATGCGGATCGGCGATCCGGGCGCGGGCGTCGAACATCTCCACACCCGAGCCGTCGAGCAGGCGGCGATAGACGGCCTCGAGCCGATCGAGCTCGGCATGCAGCTTCTGGCGGAAGGGGCGCCAGTCGAAGCGGCCCTCGCCGATCTCCCAGCCATAGGCGCGCGCCTCGTCGAGCACCTCGCCATAGCCCGAAGCATAGACCATGAGCTTCTTCGGCACGCAGCCGCGGATCACGCAGGTGCCGCCCATGCGGCTCTCCTCGGCCAGCGCCACGGAAGCTCCGGTGGCGGTGGCGGTGCGCGCGGCGCGCACTCCACCAGAGCCGCCACCGATCACGAAGAGATCATAGTCGAATGCCATAAGTTGGTCGGTCCTAGTCGGAAATGTCTGTGAAGATGTTGTCGGAGGCGAGGAAGTCGAACTGGGTTTCCTCCACCTCTCCATGCAGATCGAGGTTTTCAACCCGACCGTCGCCATGGCCGATGATCAGCGCGTCGCAGATATCGACGAAAAGACCGTTCTCGACCACGCCCGCGATCTGGTTCAGTGCGAGGCCGAGCTGGCGCGCGTTGCCGATCCGGTTGAGGTGCAGATCGAGGATGTGGTTGCCCTCGTCGGTGCGCACGGCCTCGCCGTCCTTCATGCGAAGCGCCGCCTCGCGGCCCAGCACGTCGAGCCCCACAAGCGTCTCCTCGACCAGCACCTTGGTCACCTGCCAGCCAAAGGGAATGATCTCGACCGGCAGGGGAAAGGCCCCCAGCGTCTCGACCCGCTTGGTCGCATCGGCGATGACGACCATGCGGTCGGACGCGGTCGCCACGATCTTCTCGTGCAAGAGCGCGGCACCGCCGCCCTTGATCAGGTTCAGCTCATTGTCGACCTCGTCGGCGCCGTCGATGGTCAGGTCAAGCCAGCCCGCCTCCTCCAGCGTGACGACCTCGATCCCGAGCTCGCGCGCCAGCTCGGCGGTGCGGTGCGAAGTCGGCACGGCGCGGATGCGCAGCCCCTCGTCGCGGACCATCTCGCCCAGACAGCGCACCAGCCACTCGGCGGTCGATCCGGTGCCGAGACCCACGCGCATGCCGCTTTCGACAAGGCGGCTCGCCTGCTTGGCGGCGACGAACTTCGCCTTTTCGACAGGTGACAATGCTCTGGCCATGCTGCGCCTCCTCGCGGGTCCTGCCCGTTCGTGGGCCCGGCTATGGGCCCGGTTATAGGAAAGATGCCGACGGGCCGCGAGGGGCAATCGACCCCTGCGCCCCTGCGTTCCCTCTTGCATGACCCGCGCCGGGGTGGTGGCATCCAAAACGGCGATCCGCTTTTCGAGGAAGGACCCGATGACCCTGCGGCTGCATTATGCCCCCGACAACGCCTCGCTCTGCGTCCGGCTCGCGCTCGAGGAGCTTGGGCTCAGCTATGACGCCGTCCTGGTGGACCGGCGCGTCAGGGCGCAGCAGGCCCCGGCCTATCTCGCGCTCAATCCGCATGGCATGATCCCGGTGCTCGAAACCCCCGAAGGGCCGATCTTCGAAACGGCGGCGATCCTGCTGTGGCTCTCGGACCGGCACCGCGACCGCGCGGCGCTGATGCCCGCGACCGGCGCGCCCGAGCGTGGCATGACGTTGGCCTGGCTGTTCTGGCTGTCGAACACGCTGCACCCCGCCTTGCGGATGCTGTTTTATGGCGGCGAGCATATCGCGCCCGAAATGGTCTTCGCGCTGCACGAACGCACGGCGCAGCGGACGATTGCCATGCTCGACCGGTTGGAGGCGGCGGCCCCCGGCCTTGGCGGCTGGCTCGGGGCCGCGCAGCCCTCCGCGCTCGACTGCTACCTCGCGCCGATGCTGCGCTGGTGTGCTCTCTACCCCGAAAGCGGCACCGGCTGGTTCGACCTCGGTCGCTGGCCCGAACTGCGCGGAGCGCTGGATCGGTTCGAAACGCGAGCCTCGGTCGAGGCGGCGATCGGGGCCGAGGGGCTGGGATCGCACCCCTTCACCGCCCCGCGCCCGCCGCAGCCCCCGGAAGGCTCCGCAAGGTAACGCGCCCCCTGCGAAGCGCGGAAATACGGCCTCCCGCAGGGCACGCGATCCGAACCGACATCGTGGGCGGGTTCGAGATCAGGCGTCCCAGTCGCGCAGCCGGGCGACATAGCGCGCCATGGTGTCGATCTCGAGGTTGATGAACTGCCCTTGGGCGATCTCGCCCCAATTCGTCACCTCGCGGGTGTGCGGGATCAGGTTCACGCCGAACTCCGCGCCCTCGACCTCGTTCACGGTGAGCGAGGTGCCGTTGAGCGCCACCGACCCCTTGGGCGCGATGAACTTTGCCAGCGCGTCCGGCGCGCGCAGGCGCACCCGCAGGCTGTCGCCCTCGTCTCGGGTCGAGACCACTTCGGCCACGCCGTCGACATGCCCCGAAACGATATGCCCGCCCAGCTCGTCGCCGACCTTGAGGGCGCGCTCGAGGTTGAGACGCTTGCCGGGGCGCCAGCCATTGCGGCCGATATTGGTGAGACCGACCGTCTCGGCCGAGATCTGCACGTCGAACCAGTTGCGGGGCTCGCGGCCCAGCGCCACGACGGTGAGGCAGACGCCATCGCAAGCGATCGAGGCGCCGATGTCGATGCCGTCGGGATCGAAGGCGGTGGCGATGCGGGCGCGCAGGTCGCCCTCCTGCTCCACCGCGAGAACCTCTCCGACGTCGGTGATGATGCCTGTGAACATGGGCGCGCTCCTGTCTGGTCCGCCAAGACCTAGAGACGCGAGGCGCGCCACACAATAGCATGCCCTTCCCCATGCCACCGGGCCGCCATAAAAGGGTCCGACGTCTTTGCGAAAAGAAAGGGATCGTCCGTCAGAATGGCCCGCATCATGACCGATCCCGCACAACGTTGCTTCCTGTTCCTGCAGGGCCCGCACGGGCCCTTCTTTCACCGGCTGGCAAAGATGCTTCGCGCCGCCGGGGCACGCACTTGGCGCGTCGGCTTCAACGCGGGCGATGCGGCCTTCTGGCATGACCGGTCGAGCTATATCCCCTATCGCGGCTCTCTCGACGGCTGGGCCGGAGCTTTCGAGGGGCTGATCGAGGAACACGGCATCACCGATATCGTGCTCTATGGCGACACCCGTCCGGTGCACGCCGCGGCGGTCGTGGCGGCGCGCGCACGCGGGCTTTGCGTGCATGTCTTCGAAGAGGGCTATCTGCGTCCGTGGTGGGTCACCTATGAGCGCGGCGGCACCAACGGCCATTCGCGGCTCATGGAGATCGGCATCGACGAGATGCGCATGGCGCTGGAGCGCTCCGATCCCGAGATCACCGAGGCCCCTGCGCATTGGGGCGACATGCGCCAGCACGTGTTCTATGGCGCGCTCTATCACTGGTTCGTGCTGTTTCGAAACCGCGCCTATAGCGGCTTTCGGGCGCACCGGGCGCTGCCGCTCTCGACCGAGGCACGGCTCTACACCACGCGGCTTTTGCTGATGCCCTTCCTCGCGCTCGACCGGATCGTGGCGACGGCGCAGATCCGGCAGGGCGGCTATCCCTACCATCTCGCGCTCCTGCAGCTCGAACACGATGCCAGCTTTCGGGCCCATTCGCCCTTCACCCGGATGTCCGAGTTTCTCGAGCTGGTGATCGACGGCTTTGCCAAGGGCGCGCCGCGTCATCATCACCTCGTATTCAAGGCGCATCCGCTGGAGAACGGGCAGGCCCCGCTCAAGCGGATCATCCGCAATTTGGCGCGCGCGCATGGCGTCGAGGGGCGGGTGCATTACCTGCGCGGCGGCAAGCTGGCGCGGCTTCTGGACGCGGCGCGTACTGCCGTCACGGTCAACTCCACCGCCGCTCAGCAGGTGCTGTGGCGCGGCATCCCGCTCAAGGCCTTCGGCCGCGCGGTCTATTCCAAGCCCGACCTCGCCTCGACCCAGCCGCTGCCCGAATTCTTCGCGGCGCCGGTGCGCCCGGACCGGCGCGCCTATCGCGTCTACCGCCGCTTCCTGCTCGAGACGAGCCAGGTCTCGGGCGGGTTCTACTCCTCGGCGGGCCGCAGGCGGCTGCTCCGGCAGGTGGCCGACATGATGCTCGCCGCCGAGGACCCTTACGACGCGCTGCGTGCGGGCCGGGTCGCACCGCGGCAACCGCTGCGCGCCCTGCCCTGACCGGCGCGGCCCGCAAGCCACACCGCGCCTTCCGCCGTCTCCGCTCCGGCGCGTGGCAACTGGTCAGCCGCCCCCCCGCGCGCTAGCCTTGCCCGCAACGGGCAGACTCTGCCCAAGACCAACAAAGGCCGGCCCGATCCCACGGGCCGCAGGCAGACCGGCCCCGCATCGGGGCCGCAGGCAGACAGGAACAGGTCGAGGAGACCACGCAGTGACACACCTCTCCCACCGCCTCGCACGCGGTGCGGCCCTCATGGCCGTGATCGCCCTCGTCGCCGGCTGCGGGCTCACCCCACGCTCCGGCCCCAACAAGCGTGAGATCTTTGCAGGCTCGGTGCTCCGGCAAGGCGACGCCTTCGTCGTGGAGGTGGATGACCGGGTGAACCGCACCGCGGGCGTCACACCGGCGCTGGGCTTTGCCGCCACATTCGAGAACGCGGGCCTGCTCGGCTCGGACACGATCCAGCCAGGCGACGTGCTGGGGCTGACGATCTGGGAGAATGTCGACGACGGCCTGCTGGTGCCGACGGGTCAGAACGCCACCGTGCTCGAAGAGGTGCAGGTCGACGGGTCGGGCTTCGTTTTCGTTCCCTATGCGGGCCGCATCCGGGCGGCGGGCAATTCGCCCGAGACGATCCGCCGGATCATCAGTGAGAAACTCGAGGCACAGACCCCCGACCCGCAGGTGCAGGTGCGCCGTCTCGCGGGTGACGGCTCGACCGTCTCCGTGGTGGGCGATGTCGGCGCGCAGGGCGTCTATCCGATCGAGCGGCCCACCCGCACGCTCTCGTCGATGCTGGCGGCGGCGGGCGGGGTCACCGTGCGTCCCGAACTGGCGCAGGTCACGCTGACGCGTGGCGGCACCTCGGGCGAGATCTGGTTCCAGGACCTGTTCGAGCAGCCGCGCGCCGATGTGGCGCTGCGCGCGGGCGACCGCATCCTCGTCGAGGCCGACACCCGCGACTTCACCGCGCTGGGGGCCACCGGCACGCAGGATCTCGTACCCTTCGAGAGCCGCAACATCTCGGCCATCGAGGCGATCGCGCGCGTGGGCGGCCTGAACCCGCAGCTGGCCGATCCCACCGGCGTCTTCGTGTTCCGCAACGAACCGGCCGTGATCGCCGGGCAGATCACCGGCATTCCCGATCTAGTCGGTACGCAACGTCTGGTCTACGTACTCGATCTTACCCGTCCCAACGGCATGTTCATGGCCCGCGACTTCGCAATCCGCGGCGACGACACGGTCTATGTCACCGAGGCCCCGATCGTCGAGTTCGGCCGGGTGATCGGTGGACTGACCGGCACGCTGACGGCGACGCGCAACGCCACAGACGCCGTGCGCTGAGCTTGGCGGCCCGGACTCCGCGCTGCCTCTACGTCTACAATGGCGGTCTCTTGACGCGACCGATGCGGGCGCGCCTGCGCGGGGCGGGCTATGCGGTGCGCAGCGGCCTGCCCGGGCCGGGCGATCTCGTCGCTGTCTGGGGCGCGAGCCCGACGGCGTGGCGCGGCTCCGCCATCGCGGCGCGGCGCGGCGCGCGGGTCGTGCGGATCGAGGACGCATTCCTGCGCTCGATCCGTCCCGGTCGTGCCGGGGCGCCGCCGCTGGGCCTGCTGATCGATCACGCGGGCGCGCATTTCGACCCCGCACAGGCCAGCGATCTCGAAACCCTTCTCGCAACGCATCCGCTCGACGATACGGCTCTTCTCGATCGGGCGCGCGACGGCATGGCGCGCCTGCGCGCGGCGGAGCTTTCCAAATATTCCGGCTTCGATCCCGAGGCCCCCCTGCCCGATCCAGGCTATGTGCTGGTGATCGACCAGACCGCGGGGGACGCGGCGGTCCGCGCGAGCCGGGGCGATCGCAACAGCTTTCTGGAAATGCTGTTCGAGGCGCGCGAGGCGCATCCCGGGGCGCGGATCGTCATCAAGACCCACCCCGAGAGCCAGCAGGGCTATCGCGCGGGCCATTTCCGCGAAACCGATCTTGGCCCCGGCATCTGCTTTTGCGACGCCCCGGTCTCACCATGGCAGCTTCTGGAAGGGGCCATCGCGGTGCATGCCTTTTCCTCGCAGATGGGGTTCGAGGCGATCCTTGCGGGCCATCGCCCGGTGATCCACGGTCAGCCCTTCTATACGGGCTGGGGCCTGACCGAGGACCGCGCCCCGGTGGATCGACGGCAGCGGCAGCTGACCCGCGCGCAGATCTTCGCCACCGCGATGATCCTTTATCCGCATTGGCACGACCCGCACATGGACCGCGCCTGCGACTTCGAGCGCGCGCTCGACAGCTTCGAGGCCGAGACCCGCGCGTGGCGCGAGGACCGGGCCGGCTGGGTCGCCAGCGGCATGCGGCTATGGAAGCGGCGCCACTTGCAGCGCGGCTTTGGCACGGTGCGGGCGGTTCGCTTCGTCGATCCCCCCGAGCGGGCCGCCGATCTGGCGACCCGGCAGGGACGCCGCCTCATGCTTTGGGGCGACCGCGCCGCGCCCCGGGGCGCCGTGCGGGTCGAGGACGGGTTCCTGCGTTCGCGCGGGTTGGGCGCGGCCTTGGTGCCCCCCGCGAGCCTCGGGCTTGACGATCTCGGCCTGCATTACGATCCCTCGCACGAAAGTCGGATGGAACGGCTCATCGCGGCCTCGGAGGGCCTGTCCGACGCCGACCGACGGCGCGCGGAACGGCTGGTAACGCGACTGCGCGCGGCGGGGCTGTCAAAATACAACCTTGCGGGCGCCGCGCTGCCCGACTTGCCGACCGGTCATCGCATCCTCGTGCCGGGTCAGGTCGAGGACGACGCCTCCATCCGGCTGGGCGCGGGTCCAGTGCGCAGCAATCTCGGCCTGCTCAGGGCAGTGCGCGCGGCCAATCCCGACGCGGTGATCCTCTACAAGCCGCACCCCGACATCGAGGCGGGGCTGCGGCCCGGCGCAGTACCAGACGCATCGCGCCATGCCGATGCGGTCCTTGCCCGCGTGGACGCGCTGGAGGCGCTCGGCGCGGTGGACGAGGTCTGGACCATGGCCTCGGGCATCGGCTTCGAGGCGCTGTTGCGCGGGCGACCCGTGACCTGCCTCGGCACGCCGTTCTATGCAGGCTGGGGCCTGACCCGCGACCTCGGACCACCCTGTCCGCGCCGCCGGGCACGCCCGGATCTCATGGGTCTCGCCCATGCGGCGCTGATCGGCTGGCCGCGCTATTTCGATCCGCTGACCGGACGCCCCTGCCCGCCGGAGCTGGTGCTCGACAGGTTGTCCGCCGGCATCACCGCGCACCGGCCGGGGCTGCGCGCGCTGGCCAAGCTGCAGGGCGCGTTCGCCTCGGCCGCGCCGCTCTGGCGGCGCTGAAGGCGCGTCAGCCGGGTCTGCGCCAAAGGCTCATCAGATCCGCCCCGACCCGCTCGTGCGCCGCCAGTTCCAGACGCGGCGCATCACCCAATCGGTCGTTCCCCATTGCGGCGAGCGCGGGCGTGCCTTCGGCCCCGATCGCGCAGCCGGCGGTGAACAGCGCAAGCTCGTCCACGAGATCCGCAGCGAGCAGCGAGGCCGCCAGCGCGGCGCCGCCTTCGCAGAACACCCGCGTCAGCCCCGCCTCGCCGAGGGCCGCGAGAGCTGCGCCGACATCGACCTGCCCGTTCGCCAGCGCGCAAGGCAGGCTGACCGCGCTCTGCGCCGTCCAGGGTGCCGCATCGACCGACGTCTCGTGACACAGCCAAAGCGGAACGGTCGCGGCACTGCGCGCAAGCGCGCCGTCCAGCGGCAAATCCAGCCTGCGCGACACCACCACCCGTACCGGCTGACGATCAATGCCAAGCCCGCGCACGGTGAGCATCGGGTCATCGGCCCGCGCCGTGCCGCCGCCGACCATGACCGCATCGTGCCGCGCCCGCATCATGTGCACCCGCGCCCGCGCCTGCGGCCCGGTGATCCAGCGGCTTTCGCCGGTGCCGGTGGCGATGCGCCCGTCGAGGCTGGCCGCGAGCTTGAGCGTGACGAAGGGGCGGCCCCGTTCGATCCGGCTCAGGAACCCTGATAGGTCGCGCCGGGCCTCGTCCACCATCAGCCCCGTCTCGACCGTGATCCCCGCCGCACGCAGCCGCGCGATGCCGCGGCCCGCCACACGCGGATCGGGGTCGTGCGCCGCCACGACCACCCGTGCCACGCCTGCGGCCACCAGCGCCTCGGCACAGGGCGGCGTCCGACCGTGATGCGCGCAAGGCTCCAACGTGACATAGGCCGTGGCCCCGCGCGCCTGAATGCCCGCCTGCGCCAGTGCCTGCGTTTCGGCATGTGGCCTGCCCCCATCGGCGGTGCGACCGCGCCCGATGATCCGGCCTTGAGCTACGATGACGCAACCGACATTGGGGTTGGGCCAGACCCGACCCAGCCCGCGCCGCCCGAGCGACAGCGCCAGCGCCATGAAGCGCCGGTCCCGCGCCATGCTCACTTGCTGGCCGGTGTGGGACGAAGCTGGGACATGAAGCGATCGAAATCGCCAACGGCCTGAAAGTTCATGTAGACGCTGGCAAAACGCACATAGGCCACGGTATCGATCCGCGCGAGCGACTCCATCACGATCTCGCCGATCTTCGAGGACGGGATATCGGTGTCGCCCATGCTTTCGAGCCGCCGGACGATGCCCGAGATCATCTGGTCCATGCGCTCGGGCTCCACCGGGCGCTTTTGCAGCGCGATGCGGATCGAGCGTTCGAGCTTGTCGCGGTCGAACTCCTCGCGCCGCCCATTGGTCTTGATCACCACAAGGTCGCGCAGCTGCACCCGCTCATAGGTGGTGAAACGTCCGCTGCACGAGGGGCAGAACCGCCTGCGGCGGATGGCGGCATGGTCCTCGGCCGGGCGGGAATCCTTGACCTGCGTATCGACATTTCCACAAAACGGGCAGCGCATCCGGATCCTCGTCACGTCTCTTGGGGGGCCAGTGCCCGCATTCCACCGCCAGTATAGGAGGATGCCCAAGAATTGGGTAGGGGTCGCAGCGGACACACCAGATAGCGCGGGCGGCCTCAGCGCAGCAGGCCGACCACCTCGCGTCGATGCGGGCGGGTGCGATGCTCGAAAAGATAGATCCCCTGCCACGTGCCGAGCATCATGCGCCCGTGGATCACCGGGATCTGCAACGAAGTCGGCATCAAGGCTGCCTTGATATGGCCGGGCATGTCATCCGGCCCTTCGTAGGTATGTGTGAGATAGGCCATGGATGGATCGTTCGACGGCGGGACCAGCCTGTTGATATACGCCGCAAGATCGGTCTGAACCTCCGGATCGGCGTTCTCCTGAATGAGAAGCGAACAGGAAGTATGGCGCACAAAGAGGGTAAGGAGCGCCTCGTCCGACGCTGCTTCTCGAACCCAGCGGGTGATCCGGTCCGTGAATTCGGTCAGACCCGGGCCATGCGTGTCGATCTCAAAGCTTGCGTGCAGGGATCAGCCTGCAATGACGCAACGCACGGAAGGGTTGCCGCCGGTTCCGACAAAGACCTGCTCCAGCGTGGCGCGGCATTCGTCGAGTTCGGCCGCCGACACAGGGATGTCGATCGCACCATCAAGGTCATAGCGCGCGGCGGGTTCGGTCACGTCCGCAAAGCCCGCGGCCGTGGACAGGATCGGGGCGATGCCCATGAGCGGCATGGTGAGGGCAGCTGCGAGGGCGATGGCAATCGGCTTTTTCATGGCGGTGTCTCCCGTCTCGATCCTGCATGACAAACACCGGAGCACGGAGAAGGTTTCCGAATAGTTTACGCGAGCCGCAAGACCAGTGGCGGTGTGGCAACACTCACGCCTTGCATGTGCTGCCCACGCTCATTCGGCAGGCTCTCGCGCATCGAGGGAAAGCGGCTCGGGGGCATCGTCCCCGGCCTCGTCGAATTCCACCCCAAGGTTCTTTTGGGTACGCGCGCCCATGGATTTGAGCTTTTCGATCTGGCCCAGCACGTTGCCACGCCCCGAGGAAAGCTGCCCCATCGCATCCTCATGCGCGCGGCTGGCCTGCCCGAGCGCGCGGCCCACCTGTTCCATGTTGCCGACAAAACCCGCGACCTTGTCGTAGAGCAGCCCCGCGCGCTTGGCGATGTCCTCGGCGTTGCTCTCGCGTCGCTCGACGGTCCAGATGTGATCGACGGTGCGCAGCGTCACCATCAGCGTCGTGGGGGTCATAACGCCCACGCCTTTGGATACCGCATAGGCGGTCAGGTCGCCCGTCTCCGACAGCGCCGCCGAGAGCGCGCCCTCGATCGGCATGAACATCAGCACATAATCGACAGAGCCGTCCTGCATCGCATAGTAGCCTTTGGCGGCGAGCTGGTCGATGTGACGGCGCACCGAGGCGACGTGCTCGCGCAGGTGGCGTTTGCGCTCGTCTTCGGTCTCGGCGTTCACCGCCGCCTCATAGGCGATCAGGCTCACCTTGCTGTCGACCACGAGGCTCTTGCCGCGCGGCATCCTGACGACCACGTCGGGCCGCCAGCGCGCCCCGTCTTCGTCGGTGCGGCTTTCTTGCACGGTGTAATGCGTGCCGCGCTCCAGTCCGGAGCTTTCGAGGATGCGTTCGAGGATCATCTCGCCCCAAGCGCCCTGCTTTTGCTTGTCGCCCTTGAGCGCGCGGGTGAGCGCCGCGGCTTCCGAGCGGATCGTTTCGGATTGGACCGTCAGCATCTCGATCTGCTTGCCGAGGCGCGCGCGCTCCTCGTCGGCCTTGCCATGCACCTGCCGCAACTCCGTCTCGAAGCGCGAGACGTGGTCGCGGAACGGCGTCAGAAGCTCGGTGAGCGTCCGGGTGTTGGCCTTGGAGAAATCCTCGCCGGTTTGGCGCAGGGTCTTGGTCGCCAGTTCCTCGAAGCGGCGCGACATCTCCTCGCGCAACTCCTTCAGCTCGGAGATGCGCGTCTCGGCGGCCTCGATCTCGCCCGCGCTGCGGGCCTGAAGCGTGGCGTGGTCGGATTGCAGCTGCGCATGACGCTCCTGCAACTCGCGCATCTCGGCGGTGAGGCTCAAGAGCTGCCCCTTCAGGTCGTTGCGCGTCTGCTCCAGGCCGCGCCTGGCCTCCTCGAGCGCCGCCTTGGCCGACCGAGTTTCGCCATGCGCCGCATCGCTTTCGAACTGGGCCTTGCGGGCCGCTGTCAGCTCTTCCTTGAGCGCCGAAAGCTGTCGCTCGCGCTCTTCGAGCCGCGTGCGCTCGGCCCCGGCACTGCCGCGCAGATCCTCGACCTCGCGCCGCCCGGCGTCGAGATCGGCGCGCAAGGCGGCAAGGGCCGCACGCGCGGCCCTGAGCCCGGTGAGGGCCGCGACGAGGGCAAGGAGCAAGACAAGGGCCGCGCCAAGGGAAACGAGCATGAGGGGATCGGTGGGCATGGGAACATCCTGGCTGGAACTGCGCCGATGTTCACGGTTCGACCTTGATCCGTCAACCCGGCGTTGAAGCGCCCGGCCGATCGGGACCGACGGCGCGCCACCGGTCCCTCATGGCCCAAGCGCGCCGGTGCGGTCAGTCGTCGAGATCGAGGGTCGGCAGCGACCGCCAGTCGTACTGGCGCACACGCTCCTGTTCGGCGGGCACATCCTCGCGCGTCAGCCCCGAGGCGGCGTAGTGGTTGTCACTGAAGGAGCCTTCGGAGGGCATCGGCGCGCCGCGCTCGAAGCTGTCCTTGCTGACCACGACGCAGGAGACGTTTGGCAGCTTGTGCTCGGCACAGATTGCCGCCGCCTCATTGAGGTAGCTGGCGAGGCCCTGCCCGTTGACTTTGGACATACCAAGCCGATTGGCCAGTTCGGAATAAGTGATCGCTTTTTCACCGGCGAGCATGGCCTCCGCGACGACCTTGATCGTCGCGAAAGCGCGCTGCCGGGTGAGTTGCGTGATCTTGCGATGCGCCATCACTGGTCGAGGAAGCTGCGAAGCTTGCGGCTCCGGCTCGGATGCTTGAGTTTGCGCAGCGCCTTGGCCTCGATCTGACGGATCCGCTCGCGCGTCACCGAGAACTGCTGGCCGACCTCTTCGAGGGTGTGGTCGGTGTTCATGCCGATGCCGAAGCGCATCCGCAGCACCCGCTCCTCGCGCGGGGTGAGCGAAGCAAGCACCCGCGTCGTGGTCTCCTTCAGGTTCTCCTGAATGGCCGAATCCAACGGCAGGATCGCGTTCTTGTCCTCGATGAAGTCACCGAGCTGGCTGTCCTCCTCGTCGCCGATCGGCGTCTCAAGGCTGATCGGCTCCTTGGCGATCTTCATCACCTTGCGGACCTTCTCGAGCGGCATCTGCAGCTTCTCGGCCAGCTCCTCCGGCGTCGGCTCGCGGCCGATCTCGTGCAGCATCTGGCGACCGGTGCGCACCAGCTTGTTGATCGTCTCGATCATATGCACCGGGATCCGGATGGTGCGGGCCTGATCGGCAATCGAGCGGGTGATCGCCTGACGGATCCACCACGTCGCATAGGTCGAGAACTTGTAGCCGCGGCGATACTCGAACTTGTCCACCGCCTTCATCAGGCCGATGTTGCCTTCTTGGATGAGGTCGAGGAACTGCAAGCCGCGGTTGGTGTATTTCTTGGCGATCGAGATCACGAGACGCAGGTTGGCCTCGACCATCTCCTTCTTGGCCTGACGGGCCTCCTTTTCGCCCTTCTGGACCTGCTGGACGATGCGGCGGAATTCGCCGATATCGACGCCGACATACTGACCGACCTGCGCCATCTCGGAGCGCAGCTCCTCGATCTTGCCGGCCGAACGCTCGAACAGCGCCTGCCAGCCGCGGCCCGGCTTTTCGGCCATCCGCTCCATCCAGGTGGGATCGAGTTCGGCGCCGCGATACTCGTCGATGAACTCACGGCGGTTGATGCGGGCCTGATCGGCGAGCTTCACCATGCTCGAGTCGATCGACATGATTCGACGGTTGATGCCGTAGAGCTGGTCGATCAGCGCGTCGATGCGGTTATTGTGCAGGTGCAGCGAGTTGACCAGCACCACCAGCTCCGAGCGCAGCGTCTGATACTCGACCTCGTTGGCGTTCGAGAAAGTCGAATCCTCGTTCAGCGTCGCCGACATGCGCGCGTCCTGCATGTCCGACAGGCGCGAGAAGTTCTCGGCGATGGTATCGAGCGTCTCGAGCACGCGCGGCTTGAGCGCGGCCTCCATCGCGGCGAGCGACATGTTGTGCTGCTCGTCGTCCTCGTCGTCATCGTCGTTGTTGCTGATCGGATTGCCGTCGGCGTCGAGTTCGGAGCGGCCCTCGGAGCGTTCGCCTCCGGAGGCGGGCTGCGCGGCGCCAGACTCGACCACCGGCTCGTCGCCCTCTTCCTCGCCAAGCTGGCCCGAGAAGGTGGTCTCGAGATCGATCACGTCGCGCAGCAGGATGTCCTCGGACAGAAGCTCGTCGCGCCAGATCGTGATCGCCTGAAAGGTGAGCGGGCTTTCGCACAGGCCCGCGATCATCGTATTGCGACCAGCCTCGATGCGCTTGGCGATAGCGATCTCGCCTTCGCGTGACAGCAATTCGACCGAACCCATCTCGCGCAGATACATGCGCACCGGGTCATCGGTGCGGTCGAGCTTTTCGGCCTCGGCCCCCGCCAGCGTGACGTCGCGGTTGCCGCCCACCGTGGCGACCTCGCGCGAGCCGCCGTCATCGGCCTCTTCGCTTTCCTCGGCCTCGGTCACCTGAATGCCCATCTCCGAGAGCATCGACATGACATCCTCGATCTGGTCCGAGGAGACCTGATCGGGGGGCAGGACCTGATTGAGCTGGTCATAGGTGATGTAGCCGCGCTCGCGCGCTTCGGAGATCATCTTCTTGACCGCCGCCTGGCTCATGTCGAGCGTCATCGCCCCGTCCTGGTCGTCGTCCTTGCGGTCGTCGGTGTCTTTCGCGGCCATGAAGGGCTCCTCGTTCGGTGAACGTCCTGTCCAGCGCGGGCAGTGATTCGGACTGCCCGAATCAACCCGCAAGGGCGGCGATTCGCAACCTCCCCGCGCCCGATTCTTTCATGCATTCGCAACAACCATCGCCGAATCGGTGCGACGGGCCGCGTCTCAACTCCCCTTGGGACCGCCTTTGCCGAAGGCGATGGTCCCCAGAAGAGCGTCGAATTCGGACCTCTCGTCGCGCCGCATCGGTGCGCCGTTGGTCCCGTATTCGTATTCGGTCGTATCCTCTCCGTCGCCGCGACCCGCCTTGTCGAGCGCTTCGGCCGCGCGCGACAGGCGCCAGGTCAGCCCCTCGTCGCTCAGCCCCGACAGGTCCTCGACCGCCTCGGCCAGCTCGCGGGCATGGCCCCGGCGGGCGTCGAGCTTGGCCAGCTCCTCGGCCAGACACATCCGGGCGACATCGGCATCGCCGGGTTTGCGGACCCCCGGACTGATCGCCACATGGCGTTGGGAGAACAGGGTTTCAAGGGTATCCTGCCCAAGCCGCGCCTCAAGCGCGCCGCGCAGATCGCTCTCGTGGTGGCAGGCGAGAATGCCATGCGCCAAGGCCGCGTGATCGGGATCACGGCAATCCATCCGCTCAAGCGCGGGCTCGAACTCGTGCAGCACCTCGGGCGTGGCGATCAGCGTGGCGAGGATCACCGCCTCGCGCAGGTGATCCTCGACCACGCCACCGGTGGCGAGCATCGAGGCGCGCGCAGCCGAGCTCGGCGCGAGCGGCAGCTGGTTCGGCTTGAAGAAACCGCCGCGTCCACCCCGGTCGATCCGGGTCGGCCCGGACTGGCGGCGCGGGTTGAACAGCTCCCATTTCAGGCGCTTCAGTTCGGCCTCGTAATGCCCGCGCAAATCCGGCTCGCGAATGAGCGCGGTGGCGTCGCGCAGCCTCTTGTCGAGAGCCGCGCGCCGCTCGGGGCTGTCGAAGTCGTGGCCCTCGGTCTCGCGCCGCCACAACAGCTGCACCATCGGCTGTGCCTGCGCCACGACCTCGCGCATCGCCGTCGCCCCCTTGGCGCGGATCAGATCGTCGGGGTCGAGGCCTTCGGGCATCAGCGCGAATCTAAGCCCCTGCCCCGCGCCGATCAGCGGCAGCGCGAGGTCGATGACCCGCCGCGCGGCGCGAAGCCCCGCCGCATCGCCGTCGAGCGCGATCACCGGCTCGGGGTGGACCCGCCACATCAGCTGAAGCTGGCTTTCGGTGACGGCGGTGCCCAAGGGGGCCACGGCGGCCTGCAGACCAGCCTCCGAGAGCGCGATCACGTCCATGTAGCCCTCGGCCACCACGAGCGGCGCGCCCTTGCCCGCCGCCTCGCGGGCGGAGGCGAGGTTGTAGAGGCTGCGCCCCTTGTCGAAGAGTTCGGTCTCGGGGGAGTTCAGGTATTTCGCCCGTGCGTTGGGGTCCATTGCCCGTCCGCCCAGCGCGATGGCGCGGCCGCGCCCGTCACGAATGGGAAAGATGATGCGCCCGCGAAACCGGTCATAGACCGCGCCGCCGCCTTCTGGCCGCGCGGCGAGCCCCGCCGCCACGATCATCTCCTCGGCGATGCCCTTGGCCTTGAGCGCCCGGCTCAGCGCCGCGCGGTCGTCCGGGGCGAAGCCCAACTCCCAGCGCGCCTGCGCCGCCTCGTCGAGGCCGCGCCCGACAAGGTAGTCGCGCGCGCTGCTGGCCGAGGTGGTGCGAAGCTGCATGCGGAACCACTGCACCGCCTGCTCCATCACCTCGACCAGCTCACCCCGGCGGTCGGCCTTCTTTTGCGCCTGCGGGTCGCGTTCGGGCATCGGCATGCCCGCCTCGGCGGCGAGGATCTTCACCGCGTCGATGAAATCGACGTTCTCGGTCTCGCGCACGAAAGAGATCGCGTCGCCCTTCGCATGGCAGCCGAAGCAGTAGTAGAAGCCCTTGCGATCATCGACGTGAAAGCTCGCGGATTTCTCTTGGTGGAACGGGCATGGCGCCCAGAAATCGCCCTTGCCCTGGTTCGACTTCTTCATGTCCCACGCAACCTTACGCCCGACCACCTGGCCGAGGCTGAGGCGCGTGCGCAATTCTTCGAGGAAACCGGGGGGCAGACTCATGGCGCCAATATCGGGCCCGCGCGACCCCAAGTCCAGAACCCGCCCCGCCGCGATCAATCAATTCTCGCACGGTGTGCCTAGGGCTTTCGAAGCCCGGCGAAGAACCGGCTCAAAAGCACCTCGGACTCGGCCGCCGCGATGCCATCGAAAACCACGGGCCTGTGGTGGCATTGCGGATGCGAGAACACGCGCGCCCCCCGTTCGACGCCGCCCGATTTGGGGTCCGCCGCGCCGTAATGCAGCCGCGCGATGCGGGCGAATGAGATGGCGGCAGCGCACATCGGACAGGGCTCGAGCGTCACCCAAAGCGCGCAGCCGGTGAGCCTTTCGGAGCCCAAGGCCGCGCAGGCCGCGCGGATCGCCAGCGTTTCGGCATGCGCCGTGGGATCGTTCAGTTCGCGCGTGCGGTTGCCGGCCTGTGCGATCACCCTGCCGGAGGCATCGGCCACGACCGCGCCCACGGGCACCTCGCCGCGCGTGGCGGCGGCGCGCGCCTCGGCGAGCGCGAGGTCCATGTGGGATCGAAACCGCATGATCCCTGATGCCCCGTGTCGCGCGGCGCTGGCAAGGGCGCGCGCAAGCGGTTATGGCGGATGGATGGACAAGAACGACACCCCCGAGGGCGACCGGATCGCCAAGGTTCTCTCGCGCGCCGGCGTGGCCTCGCGCCGCGAGGCCGAGCGCATGATCGAAGATGGCCGCGTCAAGGTGAACGGCGAGCGGATCTTCAGCCCGGCGCTGAACGTCACCGCCAAGGACCGCATCACCGTTGACGGCGCGCCCTTGGCCGCGCCCGAACCGGCGCGGCTGTGGCTCTATCACAAGCCTGCGGGCCTCGTGACCAGCGCCTCGGACGAGAAGGGCCGCAAGACCGTCTTCGACGAGCTGCCCGAGGACATGCCGCGCGTGATGAGCGTGGGCCGGCTCGACCTCAACTCCGAGGGGCTGCTGCTGCTCACCAATGATGGCGAGTTGAAGCGCAAGCTCGAACTGCCCTCGACCGGCTGGCTGCGGCGCTACCGGGTGCGGATCAACGGCTCGGTGAGCGAGGACAAGCTTGACCGGTTGCGCAAGGGCATTTCAGTCGAGGGCGTCGACTATCAGCCGATGCAGGTGACCTTCGACCGCCAGCAGGGTGCCAATGCCTGGCTGACGATCGGCCTGCGCGAGGGCAAGAACCGCGAGATCCGCCGCGCCATGGCCGAGCTGGAGGTGGCGGTGAACCGGCTGATCCGGATCAGCTACGGGCCGTTCCAAATCGGCAACCTCGAACCCGGCGAGGTCGAGGAGATCCGGCCCAAGGTGCTGCGGGAGCAGTTGGGCGAAGGCGACAGCCCCAAGGTCCAGCGCCGCCGCCCCGACGGCACGCCCGGGGCCAAGCCCGGCCTGCGCGGCACTGGCCCCAAGGGACCGGGCGGCGCGCGCAAGCAGGCCAGCGAAACGAAACGGTCGACCGGCGGCACGGGCCGCGTCTTTGGCGCCAAGGTCGCGAGCGATGGCGACCGGCCCGGGTTCAAGTCCGGGCGCGCCGGTGCCAAGGGCGGTGCCAGGACGGAGACGCCCGGCTCGAGGACCGACCGCACCGGCCCGAAAGGCGGGCGGTCCGGCTTCGACGCCGATCGCTCCGGCCCGAAAGGCGACCGCGCCGCGCGTGGCGGCCCCAAAGGCGGCCCCGGCGGCGGTTCCGGAGGCGGGCGCGGGCCGAAACCGCCGAAACGCTGAGCGCCCCTCGAAAAGCCGCGCGACGCCCCCTATTATCTGAAGGGCCTAGCCAAGGGACCGCCCGGCCATGACGCGATTGATTCTGCTGCTCCTTGTCGCCTCCGCGCTGGTCTTTGCCGGGGCGCAGATCCTCGCCGCGATCCGCGGCGGATCGCGGCGGCGTTCGGCGCTGCCTGCCACACAGGAGGACGCCATGCCCGCGCCATTCCGTACCATCGCCTATCTCGTGCTGCTGGCCCTGATGGCCGGCACCGCGACCGGCCTTCTGGGAGCCGGCTGATGGCCCGGCGCTTCGGCGGGCGCTACAGCCCCGATCCGCAGACCCGCAGCCCTGCCCCCGATCTGCGCGACACCGCCCGCGTCGATCCGGCGGGCGCGCGGGTGAACCTGCTGTTCGTGCCCCCCGCTCTGCTGGCGCTGTTCTCGCTCGGCGCCGGACCTGCCGGCCTCGTTGCGGGTCTGGTCGGCGCGGGCGTGCTGACCGCCGCTGCCTTCCTGCTGCGTGACGGCCTGCGGGCCGAGGCCGAATGGCGGGCCCGCTCCGTCGCGCGCCGCCCCGCTTGGCCGCGCAAGATGATGGCCTCCGGGCTGACCGGACTTGGCGTGGCGCTGGCCGCGTGGTCGGGTGATGGCGGTCTCTTCGGCCCGCTTCTCTATGGCATCGCCGCCAGCGGGCTGCATGTCGCAGCCTTCGGCATCGACCCGATGTCGGACAAGCGCATCGACGGCGTCGACGATCACCAGCAGGACCGCGTCGCCAAGGTCGTGGACGAGGCCGAAAGCTATCTCGCGCAGATGCGCGAGGCGATCTCGGGGTTGCGCGACCGCGCGCTCGACGAGCGCGTCGCCGCGTTTCAGGCCCGGGCGCGCGAGATGATCCGCACCGTGGAGCGTGATCCGCGCGACCTGACGCAGGCACGGCGTTACTTGGGGGTGTATCTGATGGGCGCGCGCGACGCTTCGGTGAAATTCGCCGATCTGTGGTCGCGGGGTCGCGACAGTGCCGCGCGGGCGGAGTATGAATCGCTCCTGACGGATCTCGACGCCAACTTCGCGGCCCGGACCGAGACGATGCTGCTTTCGGACCGGACCGACATGGACATCGAGATCCGCGTGTTGCGGGACCGCTTGGCGCGCGAAGGCGTTGTGGCTCCGTCTGAAAGAGGGAACGAGTGATGTCCGACAAGACCCGCGATGCCGCGGCCGCCCGCGTGGCCGAGATCGAGACCCTGAACCAGATCCGCCTGCCCGATCCCGGCGGCGAGCTGACGCTCGAGGCCGCCGCACCCGAGCAGAGCGCCGAGATCCGCCGCCGCATGAGCGAAATCGACCTTGGCGACACCAACTCCATCGTGCGCTTCGGCTCGGGCGCGCAGGCCGAATTGCAGCAGATCAGCCAATCGATGCTTCAGGGCGTGCAGAACAAGGATGTGGGTCCGGCGGGTGAAAGCCTGCGCGACATCGTCGCCACGATCCGCGGCTTCGACGTGGCCGAGCTCGACCCCAATCGCAAGCGCAGCCTGTGGGACAGGCTGACCGGCAAAGCCAAGCCGCTGGCCAAGTTCACCGAACGGTTCCGCGATGTGCAGGGCCAGATCGACCGCATCACCGACGAGCTGCTGCGCCATGAGCACGCGCTGATGAAGGACATCGAGAGCCTCGACGTACTCTACGACAAGACCCTCGCTTTCTACGACGAGCTGGCGCTCTACATCGCGGCGGGCGAGGCGCGGCTTGAGGAGATCGACGCCACCGAGATCCCGGCGCAGCAGGCCAAGATGGAGGCCGCCCCCGAGGAGGCGCAGGTTATGGCTGCGCAGGAACTGCGCGACATGCGCGCCGCGCGCGACGATCTGGAGCGGCGGGTGCACGACCTCAAGCTGACTCGGCAGGTGACGATGCAGTCGCTGCCCTCGATCCGGCTGGTGCAGGAAAACGACAAGAGCCTTGTCACCAAGATCAATTCCACCCTCGTAAACACCGTGCCGTTGTGGGAGACCCAGCTCGCGCAGGCCGTGACGATCCAGCGCGGGGCAGCGGCGGCGAGCGCGGTGCGCGAGGCCAACGACCTCACCAATGATCTCTTGCGCTCGAACGCCGAGAACCTGCGCAGTGCCAACAAGGCGATCCGCACCGAGATGGAACGCGGCGTGTTCGACATTGAGGCGGTAAAGGCAGCCAATGCCGAGCTGATCGCCACCATCGATGAGAGCCTCGACATCGCCGACGAAGGCAAGCGCCGCCGCGCCGAGGCCGAGGCCGAGCTGCGCCGCATGGAAGGCGAGCTGAAAACGGCGCTGGGTTCGGCGCGCAGCCGCGCGGCGCCCGGCACGCCCAGATCATCCGGTACCACCCCGCGCGGATAAGGCACGGCAATGCAAGCACGATCCGTCAGGTCGATTTGCGGGGCATTGGCCCTGATGCTCGTGGCGGGCTGCGCCTCGGAGGCCGAACTCGTGCCGGTAACACCGCCGCGCGAAGAGCCGGCGGCCAAGATCCCCCAGCCGACGGCCCCCGCAGCCGCGCCTGCACCGCCCGTCCGCCCCGCCGTCACGCCCGAACCCACGCGCTCCGCCGCGAGCCAGGCTCTGTCGCAGCATTACGCGCGGCTGCAATCGGACCTTGTGACCCAAGGGCTGCTGCGCGGCGATGGCGGCGGGCCGGACACGCCCTTCACCGACACGATGCTGGCGCGCAATTTCATCCGTATCGCGCTCTACGATGAATACGTGGCCGATGGCGAAACCCTGCGCGCCGAGGCGACGATGAGCCGTCTGCGTCGCTGGGAAAACCCGATCCGCATGGACGTGCAGTTCGGCGACACCGTGCCCGCCAAGCAGCGCGTGCGCGACCGCAACGCCGTGGCCGCCTATGGTGCGCGGCTGTCGCGGCTCACCGGCGTGCCGATCACCCAGACCGCGGCGGAAGGCAACTTCTCGGTGCTGATCCTGAACGAGGATGACCGCGCGGGCTATGAGGACAAGCTGAGGCAGATGGTGCCTGGCATCGCCGAAAGCTCGGTGCGGGCCTTCCTGAACCCGCCGCGCTCGACGCTGTGCCTCGTCATCGCCTTCTCGGGCGATGGCGGCAACACCTACAGCCGCGCCGTGGCGCTGATCCGGGGCGAGCATCCCGACATGCTGCGCCTCGCCTGCATCCATGAGGAGCTGGCCCAAGGCATGGGGCTCGCCAATGACAGCCCGCAGGCGCGCCCCTCGATCTTCAACGACGACGAGGAGTTCGGCCTGCTGACGCGGCATGACGAACTGCTTCTGAAGATGCTCTACGACCGGCGGCTCAGCCCCGGCATGAGCGCCGTCGAGGCCGCGCCAATCGCGCGCGAGATCGCGGCGGAACTGCTGGGCGGCAACGCCTGAGCGCAACACGGGAGACGACACATGGGCATACTCGATTTTCTGTCAGGTCAGTTCATCGACGTCATCCATTGGACCGATGACAGCCGCGACACGATGGTCTGGCGCTTCGAGCGCGAGGGCCACGAGATCAAGTACGGCGCCAAGCTGACGGTGCGCGAGGGTCAGGCGGCGGTCTTCGTGCATGAAGGCCAGCTGGCGGATGTGTTCAAGCCGGGTCTCTACATGCTCGAGACCAACAACATGCCGATCATGACCTCGCTGCAGCACTGGGATCACGGGTTCCGGTCGCCGTTCAAATCCGAGGTCTACTTCGTCAACACCACCCGCATCA
Source organism: Limimaricola cinnabarinus (assembly GCF_047631075.1). Classification (NCBI taxonomy): domain Bacteria; kingdom Pseudomonadati; phylum Pseudomonadota; class Alphaproteobacteria; order Rhodobacterales; family Paracoccaceae; genus Limimaricola; species Limimaricola cinnabarinus. The sequence continues at coordinate 25,314 of NZ_JBLHYX010000005.1, read as the reverse complement.
CCAACCAGAAATGGGGCACCAAGAATCCGGTGATGTGCCGCGACCCCGAATTCGGGCCGGTGCGCCTGCGGGCCTTCGGCTCCTACGCGATGCGGATCACCGACCCCGCCCTGTTCCTGCGCGAGATCGTCGGCACGGATGGCGAATTCACCACCTCCGAGATCTCTTACCAGATCCGTAACATCGTGGTGCAGGAGGCGAGCCGCGTGCTCGCCGGATCGGGCATCCCCGTGCTCGACATGGCGGCCAACACCGGGGATCTGGGCAAGATCGTGCGCGAGGCGATCGCGCCGGTGGTCGCGCAATACGGGCTGGAGCTGCCGGAGTTCTACGTCGAGAACGTCTCGCTCCCCGAAGCGGTGGAGCGTGCGCTCGACAAGCGCACCTCGATGGGGATCGTCGGCGACCTGAACCGTTTCGGCCAGTATTCCGCCGCCGAGGCGATGACCACCGCCGCGGCCAACCCGTCGGGGACGATGGGGGCGGGAATGGGCTTTGGCATGGGCATGGTCGCGGGACAAGGGCCGTGGGGGCCGATGCCCGGTCACCAGATGCAGCAACCGCAGCAACATGCCGCCCCGCCGCCGCCGCCTCCGCCGCCGCCGGCCGAGCATGTCTGGCACCTCGCGGTGAACGGTCAGACCTCAGGACCCTTTTCCAAGGCGCGGCTGGGCCGAATGGTGACCGAGGGCGGCTTTGGGCGCGACACCCTCGTCTGGACCGCCGGTCAGGACGGCTGGAAGCGGGCCGAGGATGTGGACGAGCTGGCACAGCTCTTCACGGTGATGCCGCCCCCCCCGCCTCCGGCACCGCCCGCCTCGTGACGTCAACCGTGACACTGACCGTGACCACGCGCGTGACGCCATCCGAGAGGTCCGCATGACCGGCATTCCCAGCGTCTCCCGCGTCCCTTCCGGCGGCGTGGTCGAGGAGCATCGCTTTCCCTGCCCGGTCTGCGGCAGCGACATGCATTTCGCGCCCGGCACCATGGAGCTGGCCTGCGGCCATTGCGGCCACCACGAGGCGATCGCGCCGCTGCGCGATCCCGATGCCACGCGCGAGATCGACTTCGAAAGCGCCCGGCGCGGTGACGTGCCGGTGTCGCAGATCGAGGAGACGCGCACCGCCTCCTGCCCCAATTGCGGCGCGCAGGTGGAATTCGCGCGCGGCACCCATGCCACGCGCTGCCCCTATTGCGACACGGCCGTGGTGGCCGACACCGGCACGCATCGCCATATCAAGCCGCGCGCGCTCCTGCCCTTCGAGATCGATGAGAGCCGCGCCCACGAGGCGCTGAGCGCATGGCTGGGCAGCCTGTGGTTCGCGCCCAACGGCCTCAAGGCCTATGCGCGCAAGGGGCGGCGGATGAACGGCATCTACGTGCCCTTCTGGACCTTCGACGCCCAGACCGAGACCGATTATCGCGGCCAGCGCGGTGACACCTATTACGTCACCCGCACCGTGATGCGCGATGGCAAACAGGTGCGGGTGCAGGAGCCGCGCATCCGCTGGCGGCGCGTGCGCGGCCGGGTGGCGCGGTTCTTCGACGACGTGCTGGTGCTCGGCTCGAAATCCCTGCCCAAGGCGCATACCGACGCGATCGGCCCGTGGGACCTGCCCGCCCTGTTGCCCTACCGACCCGAATATGTCGCGGGCTTCATGGCCGAAGGCTACCAGATCGAGCTCGACGACGCCTATACCGAGGCGCGTGCGGTGATGGAGCAGGTGATCCAGAGCGACGTGCGCCGCGACATCGGGGGCGATCAGCAGCGGATCGAGGCGCTGGACACCCGCGTGTCCGGCGTGACCTTCAAGCACGTGCTGCTGCCGGTCTGGACCGCTGCCTACCGCTACCGGGGCCAAAGCTACGCCTTCGTGGTCAACGCGCGGTCGGGCAAGGTGCAGGGCGCGCGCCCCTACTCCAAGTGGAAGATCACCCTCGCGGTGATCGCCGCCCTGATCGCGGCTGCGATTCTGGGCTATTTCGGTTATCTCAACCAGTAAGCCCGCTTGCACGACCCCGCGTCAGGCGGCATTGTCCGCGCCGATCCGACAGCCTCTACTCCGGAAGGAAATCCGATGATCCTCGCCTGCGGCGAAGCCCTGATCGACATGCTGCCCCGTCGCACCGAAAGCGGCGAGACCGCCTTTGCGCCCTATGCCGGCGGCGCGGTGTTCAACACCGCCATCGCCATGGGCCGCCTTGGCGCGCCGGTCGGCTTCTTTTCGGGCATCTCGTCCGACATGTTCGGCGACCTGCTGCGTGAAACGCTGGAAGCCTCGAAGGTCGATACCTTCCCGGCGCATATCTCTGACCGGCCCACGACGCTGGCTTTCGTGAAGCTCACCGACGGCCATGCCAGCTACAGCTTCTATGACGAGAACACCGCCGGACGGATGCTGTCGGAGGACGACCTGCCCGAGCCGGGCGCCGAGGCGCTGTTCTTCGGCGGTATCTCCCTCGTGGTCGAGCCTTGCGGCGCCGCCTACGAGGCGTTGCAGGCGCGCGAGAGCGCGACCCGCGTCACCATGATCGACCCCAACATCCGCCCCAGCTTCATCCGCGACGAGACCGCCTACCGCGCCCGGATCGAGCGGATGATCGCGCGCGCCGACATCGTGAAGGTCTCGGACGAGGATCTGCACTGGCTCGAGGGCCAGGGCAGCACCCCCGATCTGGCACGCCGGATGCTCGCCAAGGGCCCCGCCCTCGTCTGCATCACCGAAGGCTCCAAGGGCGCCACCGGCTATACCGACGATCACACCGTCAGCGTCGCCTCTACCAAGGTCGAGGTGGCCGACACGGTCGGCGCGGGCGACACCTTCAACGCCGGCGTTCTGGTGAGCCTGCACCGGGCTGGGCTGCTCACCAAGGAGGCGATCGACACGCTGACCGAAGCGCAGATCCGCGACGCGCTGGCGCTCGGCGCGCAAGCCGCGGCCATCACCGTCAGCCGCGCCGGCGCCAACCCGCCCTGGGCCGACGAGCTTTGAAGGCTCTGGTCCAGCGCGTCTCGGAGGCCAGCGTCAGCGTCGACGGCGCGGTGATCGGGCGCGCGGGGCCGGGTGTTCTGGTACTGGTCTGCGCGATGCAGGGCGACACCGATGCCCTGCCCAGCAGGATGGCCGCAAAGATCGCCAAGTTGCGGATCTTTCGCGACGAGGCCGGCCGGATGAACCGCTCGCTTCTCGACACGGGCGGCGCGGCGCTGGTGGTGAGCCAGTTCACGTTGGCCGCCGATACGCGAACGGGCAACCGCCCCGGTTTCTCGACCGCTGCCGCACCCGAGATCGGCGCGCCCCTCTACGAGGCGCTGGCGGCGGAGCTGGCGGCCTTGGGCGTGCCGGTCGAGACCGGACGCTTCGGCGCCGACATGAAGGTGGCACTGGTGAATGACGGGCCGGTGACCATCCCGCTGGAGATCACCGGCTGAGGCGTCAGCAGGGCTGTGCCATCACCAGAACCCAGACCGGGCCCTTGGACCCTTGCGCGAGGCCTACGCCGAACTCCTGCGCGCGATCGAGCGCCATTACCTGGCGGTGGCCGGGCGAGCCTTGCCAACCGGTGATGATCTGCTGCGCGCGGGGATAGCCCCAAGCAAGATTCTCGCCGCTGACCCCGGCGCAGTAGCCTGTGCGCTCGACGCGGACCCGGTGGTTCGAGCCGTCGCTGCCGCGATGGCCGAACTCCCCGCTGCGCGCCAGATCGCAGGCCTGTACCTGCGCCGCGCGCGACAGCTCGGGGTCATGCGACACCCGGCGCAGGCCCTGCGAGGCGCGAAAGGCGTTGAGACCCGCGGCGATCCGCGTCGCCCTTGCACTGGCCTCCGCAGGCAGGAGGCAGCCTGCGGAAGCGGAAGCGGGGGTGGCCGCAAGGCCGGTGAAGCCGGGCACAAGCCCAAGGGCAGGCAGCGCGGCGACTGCCGCAACCATCAGGGATCGTCTCATCTGCTCTCCTCGAACGATTTGGCGCTAGTTCGCAAACCAATTGAGGCAAGAGCAAGGCGTGGTGATTTTTACTGATGCCGCTGGGCAATCATCAGCGCGCGACCCCGAGCAGCCTGAGCGGCAGGCTGCCAACGAAGAGCGCCACCGCGACGCAGACGATCGAAGGTCCCACGGGGGTGTCGAACCACAGTGCCGCTTGAAGCCCCGCCAGCGCCGAAACCGCCGCCATGCCCAGTGCCAGCATCGCCATAGCCTCGGGCGTGCGGGCGGCGCCCCGGGCCGCCGCTGCCGGAATCACGAGAAGCGCGGTGATCAGCAGCGCGCCCACCACCTTGATCGCCACCGCCACCACGGTCGCCAAGAGCAGGGTCAGCACCAGTGCTTCGCGGCGCGGCGCGATTCCCGAGGCGTGAGCCAGATCCGGCGACAGCGTCGCCGTCAGCAACTTGCGCCACCGCCAGGCCAACACGCCCACCACCAGCGCCGCGCCGCCCCAGATCCAGGCCAGATCGCCGCGCGTCACGGTCAGCACATCGCCGAACAGGTAGAGTTCGAGGTTCACCCGTGTTCCACTGGTAAGTGCCACGGCCACAAGCCCGGCCGCCAGCGCCCCGTGCGACAGCACGCCCAGCACCGCGTCATGCGCAAGGCCCCGCCCCGCCAGCGCATGCACCGCGATCGCCATGGCGATCGCGGTGCCGAGAACGCCTGGAAACACCGCCATCCCCTGCCCCAGCGCCAGTGCCACGCCCAAGATCGCGGCGTGGCTGGTCGCATCGCCGAAATAAGCCATGCGCCGCCAGACGACGAAGCAGCCGAGCGGGCCCGCGGCCAAGGCGGTGCCAAGCGCGGCGAGGCCCGCGCGGATCAGGAAATCGTCGAGCATGTCAGCCCTCGGCGTGATGTTGGTGATGATGATGCGCGGCGCCGCCACCCTCATGGGCGTGGTCGTGCTCGTGACGGTAAAGCGCGAGTTGGCCGCCCGTCCCGGTGCCGAACAGCTCGCGATAGGCCGGGGCGGCGGAAACGACCGCCGGCGTGCCCTCGCAGCAGATATGCCCATTGAGGCAGATCACCCGGTCCGAGGCCGACATCACCACATGCAATTCGTGGCTGACCATCAACACGCCGCAGCCGATATCGCGCCGAAGCGCCTCGATCCGGCGATAGAAGGCGGCCTGCCCCGGCTGGTCGAGACCCTGCGTCGGCTCGTCGAGGATCAAAAGCTGCGGCCGGTTCAGCACCGCGCGGGCCAGCAGCACCCGCTGGAACTGCCCCCCCGACAGCGCGGCCATCTGCCGCCCGCCGAGCCCGCCCGCGCCCGATTGATCGAGCGCCGCTTCGGCCTCGGCATCCCCGACCCGCAGCGGCAGGTCGAGAAAGCGGCGCACGGTGATCGGCAGGGAAGCGTCGAGCACGAGGCTTTGCGGCACATAGCCGATGCGCAGCCCCCGCATGCGCCGCACCCTGCCGCGCCGCGGCGCCAGAGCGCCGATGACCAGCCGCAAAAGCGTGCTCTTGCCCGAGCCGTTCGGCCCCACGAGTGTGACGATCTCGCCCGCCTCGACACGCAGCGACACGTCGCGCAGCACCGGTGCGCCCTTGGGTCCGAACTCCAGCCCCCGCGCCTCGATCAACGCGCTCATGCCTCGCGCTCCTGGCAGGCCGGGCAGAGCCCCTCGGCCTCGATCACCGTCTGCTCGATCACGAAACCGGCCTCTGCCGCCGGGCGCGACAGCCCTTCGGCACCTTGTGTTTCCGCCACCGCGCCGCAGCCGCGGCAGATCAGAAAGCCCGGCGCATGGGCCGCGCCCGGACGGGCGCAGGCGACATAGGCCGAGAGCCGTTCGATCCGATGCGCCAGCCCCTGATCCACGAGAAACCCGAGCGCGCGATAGGCCACGGGCGGCTTGGAACCCATGCCTTCGGCGTCGAGCCGTGCCAGAACGTCATAGGCCCCCATCGCCGCATGGCCTTCGAGCAGGATTTCAAGCACGCGACGGCGCAACGGCGTCAGCCGCGCGCCGGACGCGGCGCATCCCGCCTCGGCGGCGGTGATCGCACTGCGGATGCAGGCGGCATGGTCGCCGCAGGCAAAGCCGGGTTCGGCCATGGCGGTCTCCTCGAAGCTACTGGTCGGGTCTTGACCTATCGTTATGTTATAACATAGCACCTAACTTCCAAATCTGAAATGCTCAAGAGGTCTCCATGCGTTCTACCGTCTCTTTCGCTGCTTGCTTCACGTGTCTGGCTGCACCGGCCTTGGCCGAGCCGCCTCGGGTCGTCGTCGACACCGCGCCGCTGCATAGCCTCGTGGCACGGGTAATGGACGGCGTGGGCACGCCCGAGCTGCTGCTGCCGCCGGGTGGATCTCCGCATGATGTGACACTGCGCCCGTCGGATGCCCGGCGATTGTCGCAAGCGGACCTTGTTGTCTGGACCGGCCCCGCCTTCCTGCCTTGGTTCTCCGACAGCCTCGCAGCGCTGGCCCCCGAGGCCGAAGCGCTCGCGGTGCTGGAGTTGGAGGGCTGGGAGCGGCTGCCACTGCGCCAGGATCCGGCCTTCGAGACGGAGCATGAGGAAGAGGAAGAGGAAGAGGAAGGGGACGACCACGGGCACGGCCATGACGCGTTGGACGCGGCCCAAGCCGACCCGCACGCTTGGCTCGACCCGGTAGTGGCCGCCTCATGGATGGAGCGGCTGGCCGAGACGCTGGCCGAGACCGACCCCGAGAATGCCGGGACCTACCGCGAGAACGCGACGGTCGCAATCGAAGCGGATACGGCGATGTCGGAGCGGATCGCGGCGCGGCTCGCCCCGCTGTCGGGGCGGCCCTATCTGGTGCCGCACGACGCCTACCAGTATTTCGAGCGCCGCTTCGACGTGCCCGCATCGGGTGCTCTGGCGCTATCGGACGCTTCGGCGCCGGGACCCGCCCGGATTGCGGAGCTGCGCGACAAGGTCGAGATCGGCGGCATCGTCTGCGTGCTCAGCGATCCCGAAACGCCCGCCGATCTGGTGGCGCTGCTGCGCGAAGACAGTTCGGCCGCGACCGCTCCGACCGATCCCGACGGCCTGATGCTGACCCCGGGACCGGATCTTTATCCGGCGCTGATCGAAGGTCTGGCCGTGGCATTGGAAGACTGCCTTGGCTAGGCCGCGCTCAGGCTGACCGTGACGCGGTTGCGACCGGTCTCCTTGGCCGCGTAGAGCGCCTCGTCGGCGCGGCGCATCAACGCCTCGGCCTCCTGTTCGGGGTCGGGGCGGCCCGGGCCCATCGCCACGCCGACCGACACGGTGATGCGGCACGACACCTCAGGCGCCACGCGGAACGGCGCGTCGCGGATGCGGCGGCGCAGCCGGTCCGCCGCGATGCGCGCCTGCTCGAGGCTGGTGTCGGGCATCGCCACGAGAAACTCCTCACCGCCGATCCGCGCCAGAAGATCGGCCGGTCGCAACCCGTCGCGGAGCCGCCGCGCGACCTGCGCCAGCACCTCGTCGCCGGCAGCGTGGCCATGGCGGTCGTTGACTGCCTTGAACAGGTCGATGTCGAGCAGCATTACCGCGATCGGCCGCGACCGCGACCGCGCCTCGGTGATCAGCCTGATCAGGTGGGGCCGCGCGTAGCGCCGGTTCCACAGCCCTGTCAGCGGATCGGTCAGCGCCGCTTCGAGGCCGTGCCTCTCGGTCGCGCGCAGCCGATCGGCAAGCGACTTGCGGCGCAGCAGGCGACGGGCACGGTAGGCGATCTCGTCGGTTTCGACCGAGGCGGGCACGATGTCGTCCGCGCCCAGGTCGAGCAGCATCGCCGCCTCGCGGCTCGTCTCGGGGATCAGCACCAGCTGCGCGGCGCGGCGGGTGGCCGAGCGGCTGCGCAATTCGGCCACGATGCGGTAGAGTTCGCGCGCGGGATGCCCCGCCCGACAGAGACCGGCCCCGTCGATCACGAAGAGATCCTCCTCATGTCCGGCCTCCGTGAAAGAGCCTTGCGGCGCGATCCGGCGCAACGGCTCCGGCAGGCCCCGATAGGCCGTCATCCCCCGTTCTGCCTCGGGCGAGATCACCGCAATGCGCTGGCGCGGCGCAAAGGTCGCCGCCGCTTCGGAAAACCCCAAGGCCTGATGCGTGGCCTCGCGGCGCGACAGCTCGTCCTCTGTGTCGCGCGCGCGCAAAAGGTTGCGGATCCGCGCCTGCAGCAACGTGGTCGAAACCGGCGCCACCACCACCTCGTCGGCCCCGCCGAGCAGAAGCGCGAGCCGTTCCCCCCCGGCAGGCCAGCGTCCCGCCACCACGACCGGCAGGCGTACACCGTTCGGAACGACGCGCAGCCTCTTCAGAAAGGTGAGGGTCGCGTCGAAATCCGTCTGAACGCCCGGCGCGGTGGGCACGAAGAGCAGGTCGATCGACGGATCGGGCAGCCGCGCCAACGCGTCTTCGAAACCGTCGCAATGCAGACAGTCAAACCCCACGGCGATGAGGGCGCTCTCCTGAAGCGCTCTTTCCGTTGCGATTCGATCGACGATGAGGATACGACCCGACATGAATGTGTCCTTGTTCGGGCCATGCTGCCCGGTCAGGCCGACGATCCGCTCACGCGATCGCTGCCCCATCATCGGGCCCATCTTCGAACCCATCATCGGGATTGCGCCCTCTCCCGGTTCTCAGGGTCGTCAGGAATGGTTAACAAATGCTTTCGCAGGGCTTTGGGGAGACGATGATGAAGCGGGAACGTGCCGAGGTGATCGCGCTGGGCGCATTGGGATGGCTGGCCGCCGATGACGAGCTGTGGCCAGTGTTTCTCGGAGCGACGGGGGCCGCCGCCGAAGATCTGCGCGCGCGCGCGGCCGAGCCGGGGTTCCAGGCCTCGGTGCTTGAGTTCCTTACCAATGACGACGCTTGGGTCACCGCTTTTTGCGATACCGCCGGATATGCCTATGACGAGCCGCACACCGCCATGCTGGTGCTCGCGGGTCCGGCGCGGATGCACTGGACGTGAGACCGGCGGCGTTGATCTTCGACAAGGACGGCACGCTGTTCGACTTTCACGCCACATGGGGCGGTTGGTCGCGCGGGTTGATCGAAGCCGAAGCCGGAGGCGACGCGGCGCTCGCACGGCGGATCGCCGAGGCATTGGGCTATGACATGGCCGCGGGTCGGTTTTCGCCCGACAGCATCGTCATCGCCGCGACCGCGGGCGAGATCGCCGACCGGATGCTGCCCCTGCTGCCCGGCGGCGATCGTGCGGCAGTGATCGCGCGGATGAACGCGCGGTCGGCTAAGGCGCCGCAGGTACCTGCCGTGCCACTCGGCCCGCTCTTCGCCGATCTCGCGGCGCGCCGTCTGGCGCTCGGCCTCGTGACCAACGATTCCGAAGCACCAGCACGCGCGCATCTGCACGCCTCGGGACTCTCTGCGCGCTTTGGCTTCGTCGCGGGGGCCGATAGCGGTCATGGCGCCAAGCCGGGTCCGGGCCAGCTCGTCGCCTGTGCCGCGGCCTTTGGCCTTGCACCGGCAGCCTGTGCGATGATCGGCGACAGCCTGCACGACCTGCACGCCGCCAGGGCCGCCGGGATGACCGCGATCGCCGTGCTGACCGGCCTCGCGGCGCGGGACTCACTGGCGCCGCATGCCGATCTGGTGCTGGACCACATCGGCGCGCTGCCCGACTGGCTCGACGAACAAGGCATCACGAAACCGTGATGTCGCAGCCTGCAACTGAGCCTCCGAGGCCGCCGTGTCTGCTGGCATCACGAGGGGCATGATCGCCCCCGGACATGTCAGGGAGACGACATCATGACTTTCAAGGCCCTCTTCGCCGGCACCGCCATCGCCCTCACCTCCACCATCGCGCTGGCCGAGACCCATGCCGAAACCGGCAACCCGATGGTCGGCGGCGCCGCCATGTTCCCCGAGAAGAACATCGTCGAGAACGCCGTGAACTCGGCTGATCACACCACGCTCGTCGCTGCCGTGCAGGCCGCCGATCTGGTCGAGACGCTCTCGGGTGAAGGCCCTTTCACCGTCTTCGCACCGACCAACGACGCCTTCGCCGCCCTGCCCGAAGGCGCGGTCGAGGACCTGCTCAAGCCTGAGAACAAGGATCGCCTGACCGAGATCCTGACCTGCCACGTCGTCGCGGCCAATGCGATGTCGGACGCGATCTCCGGCATGATCAAGGATGATGGCGGCATGCACGAAGTCGAGACCGTCGGCGGCTGCACCTTCACCGTCTCCGAAGGCGAAGACGGAACCATCATGATCACCGATGGCCAAGACCGCACCGCCAACGTGACCGTCGCCGACGTGAAGCAGTCGAACGGCGTGATCCACGTGATCGACGGTGTGCTGCTGCCCGCGGTCGAGTAATCCTTCGAAGGGACGGTCGGAGCTTCCACTCACGCTCCGGCCACAGGCTCGTCGCGCATGGCGCGGCGGGCCGCCTTGCGAAGAAAGGTGCGCCCCGCCCACGCGCGGCATCGCGCCGCAACCCGGATGCCCGGTCTTTCAAAATCATCCCGGAGCGCGCATGTGGAGGGCAGACGCCACCACCCGAGGAGCCCCGGATGAGCGAGCCCGTCCACCAGCCAGACGCCGAGACCGAGGATCGCCCGACGCGGCCCGCGATGCTGCGCGGCTTTCGCAGGCGGTGCCCGAACTGCGGCGAGGGCGGGCTGTTCCAAGGCTATCTCAAGGTGGTCGACCGCTGCCCGGTCTGCCGCGAGGAGCTGCGCCATCACCGCGCCGATGACGGTCCGGCCTATCTGACCATCCTGATCGTGGGGCACCTGTTGGCCCCGGTGATCCATGTGGGTTTCACGCGCTTTCGCCCCGATCCTCTGGTCATGGCGACAGTGCTGACCGTAGGCGCCGTGGCGCTGTCGCTCTATCTTCTGCCACGGCTCAAGGGTGTGGTCGTCGGTATCCAGTGGGCGCGACGCATGCATGGCTTCGGCAAGGCGCATTGATGCCCGGCCCCGTGCCGATCCGCGACGCGGCGACGGTGGTGCTGCTGCGCGAGACGCCCGATGGCCCATCGGTGCTGATGGGTCGGCGCGGCGCGCGTGCGGCCTTCATGCCGTCGAAATACGTATTTCCGGGTGGTGCGCTCGACCCGGTGGATGCCACCGTGGGCTTCGCGGCCCCGCTCGGGCCGGCCCATGCCGCGCTTTTAGGAAAGTTGGCGGCCCCGCTTTCTGCCTGCGCGATCCGCGAGCTTTGGGAAGAGACCGGCCAAATTCTCGGGCGTCCCGCCCACTGGCCCGACGCGCCGCCGGGCTGGCGCGGCTTTGCCCGTACCGGTCACCGTCCCGATGCCGCCGCTCTCGTGCCGGTGTTTCGCGCCGTAACGCCGCCGGGGCAACCGCGCCGCTTCGACGCGCGGTTCTTTCTGGCCCGCGCCGACCACCTCGCCAGTGATCCCGACAATTTCGACCGCGCCGAGGATGAGCTTGCGCATCTGCATTGGGTGCCGCTGACGCAGAGCGAGGCGCTCGACCTGCCGCGGATCACGCTACTGGCGCTGCGCGAGGTGCGGGCGCGTCTGGACGATCCCGACCCGGCCCGTCCGATGCCGTTCTTTCACGGCACCATGGAGGCGGACATCCGGCCCTGAGGATCGCCCTACTCCGGCTCGTCCGCCTCCTGCGCGCCTTTGCGCGTGATCGGTCGTCCGATCGCGGCCCCTGCGCCTTCAGGCTGCGGCAGATGCGCATGCGCCTTGGCGATGCGGGCCAGACGATCCCGGAGATCGGGCGGTGGTGCAGCGGCGCGGCGGCTTTCGAGATCGACATGTACCAGCATGTGCTCGGCCGTCGCCACCAGCCGCGAGTCGGCCCACATCCGATGAAAAATCCGCACGCGGCGCCCCTCGGCCAGCAAAAGCTGCGTGTCGAGCGTGATCCGCGCCCCGGCCCGGACCTCTGAAAGATGCCGGATATGGGTCTCGGCGGTAAAGAAGCTTTGGCCGCGGGCGATATAGTCGGCATCGCAGCCGATCAGCGCGAGAAACCGGTCGGTTGCATCGCCGAAGGCCTGCAGGTAGCGGTGTTCGGTCATGTGGCCATTGTGGTCGCTCCAGTCGAGCGGCACGGCGCGCGCCCCCGTGGGGAGCGGTCCCGTGAGCGACATCGCATCGAGGCCCTTGGGCGCACCGCCGACACGACGGTCGGCGGCGTTCAAGAGACGCCCCGCGCCCCAGTCGCGCGCCTTGAGCCCGCGCAGGATCGATACGAGATTGGCATCGCGAATGCGCTCCAGATCGGCGATGGAATACGCGCCGGACTGGGCCTCGGACTGGCTGGCGATGGTCTCGACCAGCTCGTCGGTGAGATCGGGCACATCCGTGAGCTTGCTCCACGGCCATTTCAGCGCTGGGCCGAACTGGGTCAGGAACTGCCGCATCCCCGCCTCGCCCCCGGCGATGCGGTAGGTCTCGAACAGCCCCATCTGCGCCCAGCGCAGGCCAAAGCCGTAGCGGATCGCGTCGTCGATCTCGGCGGTGTCTGCCACGCCGTCCGAGACCAGCCACAGCGCCTCGCGCCAGACCGCCTCGAGGAGCCGGTCGGCGATATGCGCGTCGATCTCGCGGCGCAGAAACAGCGGGTGGCTCCCGATGTCGCGCAGGGTGGTGCGGATCCGTTCGATCCGCGCGTCGCCGGTGCCGGGGCCGGTAACGATCTCGACGAGGGGCAGCAGGTAGACCGGGTTGAACGGGTGCGCGACGATGATCTGGCCCGGCCGTGCGGCCCCCTCCGACAGCTCCGAAGGGCGAAACCCCGAGGTCGATGAGCCGATGATCGCGGTCTCGGTGCAGGCCGCTTGGATCGCTGCGTAGATCTCGTGCTTGAGATCGAGCCGCTCGGGCACGCTCTCCTGAATCCACTCCGCCCCCGACACCGTCTCGGCGAGGTCGTCGTGAAAGCTCACCTTGCCCTCGTCGGGCAGGGCGACGTCCCACAGGCCCGGCATCGCAGCGCGGGCGCGCTCGATGACAGCGCCGATCTTGCGCGCGGCATCCGGGTCGGTATCGTGGATGCGAACGTTCCACCCCATCAGTGCGAACCGCGCGGCCCAGCCGCCGCCGATCACCCCGCCGCCGATGATGGCCGCCGTCCTCGCCCCCGTGACCGCCATCGCTCAGCCCCCCGTCGCGGTAGAAAGCGCGCCCGTGTCGTAGCCGTTGAAATCGAGCATTTCGACCGCCGCGCGGTTGCGGTCGGCCCCGGCCTGACCGGGCCGGTTCATGACCCAGCCATAGGCCCCGTTCGGCGCGCCGATCACCGCGGTGCGAAAATCATCGTCGGTCCACAGGAGCCACCAGGGCTGACCGCCGATCTCGAAGCGGCCCCGGCCCTCGGATGTCACTGCGCGCAGGCGCGCCTCGCCCGCCCCCGCGATCCGCGCCACGCCGCCGCCGGAGACATCGAGCTTGAGCGTCACCCGGTCACCGGGGCTCACCGGACCGCCGGGATAGGCCGAGGCGACGATCCAGTCGCCGTTGAGGTCCGGGGCCGTGCCGCGCAGGCTCGAGGCGATCGGCGCGCCAGCCGCACGGAACACAGGGGCCTGCGCCGCAGGAACGGGCGGCTCGGCCGCACCGCAGGCCGCGAGCATCAGAAGCGCCGCGAGCGCCCGTCTCGGCGCGGGGCGGCGAAGCCGCGATGATAGGGCGAGGATCACGGCGGTCTCCTGTGGGTGCGGGGGGCCACCGGATCACGGCGCGGGTCGGCCAGTGAAACGGCGGAGGGATCGGTGTGTGGATCGGCGAGCGAACGGAGCCCGAGCCTCGCACGGGCTCCGTCATCGGCTCAATAGGGCATCGGGTGCTGCTTGTGCGCCGCATTGATCTCGGCCACCACCTCGTCCGACACCACCACGTCGCGTCCCGCGAGGATGCGCTCGAGCTGATCGACATTGGTCGCGCCGAAGATCGGGCAAACCGCGAAGGGCCGCGTGCGCTGCCATGCCAGCGCCATGTGCACCGGGTCGAGACCGTGGCGATCGGCGATGTCGAGATAGGCCTGCGTGGCCCGGATCACCCGGTCGGTCTTGCGCCCGCCCAAATCGCCGTTGATCGAAAGTCGCGAGCCCTCGGGGATGCCGTCCTGATACTTGCCGGTGAGATAGCCGCAGGCCAGCGGCGAATAGGCCAGCAGCAGCACATCCTCGTTCACCGCCATCTCGGCCATGTCGGTGTCATAGAGCCGCGACAGCAGCGAGTATTCGTTCTGGACCGAGGCCACGCGGGGGCCGCCCTGCGCCTCGGCGCGGTCGATCCAGCGGGTGGTGCCCCATGCGCTCTCGTTCGACAGGCCGAAGGCGCGGATCTTGCCCTCGGCGACCATATCCTTGAGCGTGGCAAGGACACCGTCCATGTGATCGCGGGTGCGCTCGGGATCCTGACCCGAAGGGTCGAAGTTCCAGTACTGGCGGAAGTGATACGAGCCGCGCTCGGGCCAGTGCAGCTGGTAGAGGTCGATCACGTCGGTCTTCAGGCGCTTGAGCGAGCCTTCGACGATCTCGCGGATGTTGCCGCCGTCATAACCCTTGCCGTCACGGGCCCAGCCGGGGTTGGGACCGGCGGCCTTGGTGGCGATCCTGTAGGCGTCGCGCTTGCCGCTCTTTTCGATCCAATTGCCGATGAACTCCTCGGTGCGGCCCATGGTCTCGGCCTTGACCGGGTTCACGGGATACATCTCGGCGGCGTCGAGGAAATCGATCCCCGCATCGAGCGCCATGTCGAGCTGGCGGTGCGCGTCGTCCTCGGGGGTCTGGCTGCCATAGGTCATGGTGCCGAGACACCATTCGCTGACCTCGATACCGCTGCGACCAAGGGGGATCTTCTTCATGTTCGGGGCCTTCCTGTCCTCGTGCCGGTCTCATCCGTCCGGTCTGCGAGGCGCAGAGGTAGGGCTGCGCGCGCCCGACGGCAAGCCGTCGCGCCCCACTGTTCCCGGGGCGATGCGCGCCCCACTGGCCTTGCGCGGGCGGGATCGCTACAGGGGGAGCGGACGCAGCGAAGGACACCAGCAGCATGGCACGGCATCTCATCACCTCGGCCATCCCCTACATCAACGGGATCAAGCATCTGGGCAATCTGGTGGGCAGTCAGCTTCCCGCCGATCTCTTCGCGCGCTACCAGCGCGGGCGCGGTCACGAGGTGTTGTTCCTGTGCGCCACCGACGAACACGGCACCCCGGCCGAGCTGGCCGCCGCCCAAGCCGGCAAGCCGGTGGCCGAATTCTGCGCCGAGATGCACGAGACGCAGGCCGAGATCGCACGTGGCTTCCGGCTCTCCTTCGACCATTTCGGTCGATCCTCCAGCCCGCAGAACCATCGTCTGACCCAAGCCTTCGCCGCCCGTCTCGACGAGGCCGGGCTGATCGAAGAGCGGGTCGAGACCCAGATCTATTCGAAGGCCGACGGCCGGTACCTGCCCGATCGCTACATCGAGGGCACCTGCCCCAATTGCGGATTCGAAAGCGCGCGCGGCGACCAGTGCGACAACTGCACCAAGCAGCTCGACCCGGTGGACCTGATCAATCCGCGCTCGGTGATCTCAGGCTCCACCGATCTGGAGCCGCGCGAGACCAAGCATCTCTACCTCAAGCAGAGCGGCATGCGCGGCCAGTTGTCGGAGTGGATCGACGGCAAGACCGACTGGCCGATCCTGACCACCTCGATCGCCAAGAAGTGGCTCAATGACGGCGACGGGCTGCAGGATCGTGGCATCACCCGCGACCTCGACTGGGGCATCCCGGTCAAGAAGGGCGAGAATGAGTGGCCCGGCATGGAGGGCAAGGTCTTCTACGTCTGGTTCGACGCGCCGATCGAATACATCGCCTGCGCGCAGGAATGGGTCGATGCCGGCAAGGGCGCGGATTGGGAGCGCTGGTGGCGCACCGACCTCGGCGCCGACGACGTGCGCTATACCCAGTTCATGGGCAAGGACAACGTGCCGTTCCACACGCTTTCCTTCCCGGCGACCATCTTCGGCTCGGGCGAGCCGTGGAAGCTCGTCGATTACATCAAGTCGTTCAACTATCTGAACTATGATGGCGGGCAATTCTCGACCTCACGCGGGCGCGGCGTGTTCATGGATCAGGCGCTGGAGGTGCTGCCCGCCGATTACTGGCGCTGGTGGCTTCTGTCCCACGCGCCCGAAAGCTCCGACGCCGAGTTCACTTGGGAGAATTTCCAGCAATCGGTGAACAAGGATCTCGCCGACGTTCTCGGCAACTTCGTCAGCCGAGTCACCAAGTTCTGCCGCTCCAAGTTCGGCGAGGAGGTGCCTGCGGGCGGGGCCTATGGGGCGCGAGAGGAGCAGCTCATCGCCGATCTCGAACGCCGGGTGCGCGCCTATGAGGGCCACATGGACGCGATCGAGGTGCGCAAGGCCGCGGCCGAGCTGCGCGCGATCTGGGTTGCCGGCAACGAATACCTGCAGGATGCGGCGCCTTGGGCGAGCTTCAAGAGCGACCCAGAGGCGGCGGCGATGCAGATCCGCCTCGCGCTCAACCTGATCCGGCTCTACGCGGTGCTTTCGGCGCCCTTCATTCCTGACGCCAGCGCGCAGCTGATGGAGGCAATGCGCAGCGATGACGACGCCTGGCCCGGCGACGTGGCGCAGGCGCTCACCACCCTGCCGGTGGGCCATGGCTTCAGCGTGCCCGACGTGACCTTCCGCAAGATCACCGACGAGGAGCGCGAGGATTGGCAGACGCGTTTCGCTGGCAAGCGAAGCGCTTAAGCGAAAAATCTTCCGGCTGCGGTTGAAAGGGACTGGATCGACCCCGAGCGGATCGCGCTAGTGTGAGACCGCAGCACAGGAGCGCATGATGAGCCAGACCCTCCGAAAGATCCCCACCACGCGCGGCAGCCTGATCGGGGCGGAGCCGGTGTCGCATGGCGACGGTCTGTCCTGGGGCGCGATGCTGGTCGGCGGGCTGATCGGCGTGGCGTTGATGGTGCCGCTGTTGCTTCTATGGCGTGGCGTGGCCGGGGCCCTGCCCGCGCCGGGAGGTCTCTGGCCCATGCTGTTGCCGCTGCCCGCGCTGATCGGGGCGGGGTGGAGCGCTGCCACGCTCGCGGGAACCGCACGCCGCCGCATCGCGGCCTTGCACGGTGTCGCCGTCTGGGCGCTGTTGCTCGTGATCGTCATGGCCGCCGCCATCTTTGCCCCCGAAACGCTGCAACAAGTGGTGCCGGAGCTTGTCGGGGCCGCTCCGGCGGGCCTCGGCGATCCGGTGCTTGGCACGATGGCCCTGGCCGGGCTGTTCGCCGCAGCGCTGGGCGGCATCTGGGGCGGGCCTCGCCGCGAGCGCGGGCGCGCCTAGCGGCCGGCTCTCAGCGTCAGCCGGATCTCAGCGTCAGCGTCACCTCGCGGCGGCGACCGTCGCGTTCGAGGCTGAGCGTGACCTCCTCGCCCGCGCGGCGGCGGTCGATCCGGGCCAGCAGGTCGTCGAGCCCCTCCACCGCCTCACCATCTAGCGCTCTGATCACGTCGCCCGGCAGCAAGACGCCGCGCGCCAGCCGCGCCGGGACGATCCCGGCAGCCTCCGCCTGCGACCCCGGCGCGACCTCCAGCACCAGCGCCCCCGTCAGCCCCTGCCGATTGACGGCGGCATTGATCCGCGCGTCGAACCCCAAACCGAGGCTCGGCGGCGCGTAGCGCCCGGTCTCGATGAGCTGCGGCACCACTCGTGCCGCCACCGCCACCGGCACCGCGAAGCCGATCCCCGCGCTTGCGCCCGAAGGCGAATAGATCGCCGTATTCACCCCCACGAGACGGCCGCGCGCATCGAGCAGCGGGCCACCGGAATTGCCCGGATTGATCGCGGCATCCGTCTGGATCAGGCCCCGGATCATGCGCCCCGCCTCGCCCGGCAACTCGCGATCGAGCGCCGAGACGATGCCGGTGGTGAGGGTCCAGTCCAGCCCGAAGGGATTGCCGATCGCGAGCACCGATTGCCCGACCTGAAGCGCGCCCTCGCCCGCCTCGGGGCGCGGCAAGGGGGCCGGAAGATCACGCCCTTCGATGCGCAGCACCGCCAGATCATGGCCGGGGTCACGCCCCACCACGCGGGCGGGCAGCGACCGTCCGTCGGCGAGCTGCACAGTGGCGCGGCTCGCCTCCCGGATCACGTGATCATTGGTGACGACATGGCCCGCCTCGTCCCACACGAACCCCGAGCCGGAGCCGAGCGGCGTCTCGCCCGCGCGGCGGGTGAAGGGATCGACGATCCGTGTCGATGTGGTGATCGCCACGACGCTGTCGCGCGCGGCGCGGAATACCGCGATGGTGCGCGCCTCCGCCGATGCGGCCTCGGCCGAAACCGGCAGGGTCCCGGCCGGCGGCGCGGCGGGCGGCGTCGAGGTCTGGCGCCCGGCCATGAAGGCCACGATGAGCATCAGGGCGAGGATCACCCCCACGAGACTGGCACGCATGATCCCTCCCGGCTTTGGCGTTGTCGCTGCACGGACCCGTGCTAGGTCCATTCGCAAACCGGCCCTCTGATAGGGCCGCCATCCATGTCATGGGAGTTATCCATTGCGACACGTGCTTTCCACCCTCCTTGCGCTCGGGCTCGGCGCGGGCTCGGCTGCCGCCGCCACCTGCGGCAACGACGCCTCCGGCTTCGAACGCTGGAAACAGGAATTCGCCGCCGAGGCCGCCGCGCAGGGTGTCGGACAGGCCGGGCTGAACGCGCTGGCCCAGACCAGCTATGCCCAGCGCACCATCAATGCCGACCGCAATCAAAAGAGCTTCAATTATTCGCTCGACAAGTTCCTGCAAGTGCGCGGCGCCGACACCATCGTCGCCCAAGGTCGCAAGAAGCTCGCCTCCAATCCCGGTTTCTGGCAGAGCCTCGAGAGCCAGTACGGCGTACCTGCAAGCGTGCTGATCGCGATCCATGGCATGGAGACGGGATTTGGCGGCTTCATGGGCGACAGCAACGTGCTCTCGGCGATCTCGACGCTGGCCTATGACTGCCGCCGGTCCGAGTTCTTCTCGCAGCACGCGCTGGCGGCGCTGATGCTTGTCGATCGCGGCGCGGTGTCGCCCGGCTCAACCGGAGCGATGCATGGCGAGTTGGGCCATACCCAGTTCCTGCCGGGCAATATCCTGCGCTACGGCGTCGATGGCGACGGCAATGGCCGGGTCGATCTCACTGATCTGAGCGATGCGATGGCCTCGACCGCCAATTTCCTGCGCCAAAAGGGCTGGCAGCCGGGCGCGGGCTATCAGGAGGGGCAGCCCAACTTCGCGGTGATCCAGGAATGGAACGCGGCGGGCGTCTACCAGAAGGCCATCGCGTTGATGGCGGCGCGCATCCAAGGCTGATCCGGTCGATTGTCGGGCGGGGTGGAGGTCAGGCCCCCGCCCCGCTCGGCTCCAACGTTTCGACCCGCTGCCGGGCCGCGGCGATGGACCGCTCGATCTGCAGGCGCAGAACCGCAACCTCTTCGTTGGAATAAAGCGTCGGGGCGCGGGTTTCCATCTCGCCCAGTGTCTCGACCGGACCGGTCAGGCCGAGCATTGCCGCCCCCCCGCGCAACTTGTGCGCCACGGCGACCACGCCCTCTTCGGCAGGCTTGTCGCCCGTCAACCGCGGCAGGCAGTCGCGCAAATCCGCCTCAAAGGCGTCGAGCGCGCGAACCAGATGTTCGGCCCCCAGCATCTCGGCCATATCGTCGAAATCGTCGATATCGAACAATGCCGCCTGGGCGCTCGACGATATAGCGGCCTCGATCACGAACTCTGCGGGGGGTGCAGACGCAATATCGGGGGTGGCGGCGGGCGGCACGGTTTCGAAGGCGGCAAGCAAGCGACGCAGCACCGGCAGCCGCAGCGGCTTGGCATAGACCTCGTTCATGCCCGCCGCGAGCCCGGCGGCGCGCGCCTCGGCGGAGCCATGCGCGGTCAGGCCAATGATCGGCGATTGCCGGTCGGCCGGCAGACCGTCGCGGATCGCGCGGGTCGCGTCGATGCCTCCCATCACCGGCATCTCGAAATCCATCAGCACGACGTCGTATTTCTGCTCGCGCAGCCGCTCAAGCCCCTTGGCGCCGTTCTGGGCCTCGGTCACCTCATGGCCGAACTGGTGCAACATGCCGCGCAATACCATGCGGTTGACGGCGTTGTCCTCGATCACCAGCACCGACAGGCGGGCCGCTCCCGACGCGGGGGCGATCAGTTCGGGCACCGGCATTTCGAGCGGCGGCGGCACCCGGTGCAGCGGCAGGGTAAGTTGGAAGGTGCTGCCCCTTCCAAGCGTGCTGCACACGGTGATGTCGCCGCCCATCAGCCGCGCGAGGCGCCGTGAGATAGCGAGGCCGAGCCCGTCGCTGCGGCCTTGGCGTCCCTCCGGACGGGCGCGGGTCACGAATTCGGCAAAGACGCGTTCGATATCCTCGGACGCGATGCCGATGCCGGTGTCGCGCACGGCAATCTCGATGCGGTCGGGCTCCAACCCCAGTGTCACCTCGATCAGGCCCTGTTCGGTGAATTTGATCGCGTTGCCGATGAGGTTGGTGATGATCTGCGCCACGCGGTTCGGATCGCCCTCGTACCACAGACCAAGATCCGCCTCCTCGGCTTCCAAGTCGAGCGGCAGGTCCTTTTCCGCGGCGAGCGGTCGCAGCACCGACAAGAGGCGCTGCAGCATCGGCCCCGGCGCGAAGGGTTGCGCTTCGATCGTCTCCTCGCCGGTCTCGATACGGGTGATGTCGAGCGATTCATTGACCAGCTGCAGCAGGATCTCGGCCGAAGCCAGCGCCACGCCGATCTGGCGGCGCTGTTCGGGCGCCAGCGACGATGTCTCGAGAAGGTCGAGCACGCCCATGATGCCATTGAGCGGGGTGCGCATCTCGTGGCTCATCACAGACAGGAAGCGCGATTTGGCGCGGTCGGCCCGCTCGGCGGTGTCGCGCGCCGCGATCAGTCGCGCCTGAGCGGCCTTGAGATCGGTGATGTCGCGCAGATACCCGATGAAGACCGGTCCTTTCGGACCCTCGACGCTGGTCAGGACAGCTTCGATGGGAAATACTTCGCCATCGCGACGGCGTGCGGCAAGCTCGACCCGCCCGGCCCCGATCAGCTCCCCCTGCCCCGTACGCAGAAAATCCTTGATCCGTTGGGCAAAGTTCTCGCGGCGCGCGATCGGCACGATGGTGTCGATCACCGAACTGCCTTGGATTTCCTCCTTGCGCCAGCCGAAGATCTCCTCGGCGGCCGGGTTGAAATCGGTGATGATGCCGTCGTGATCGGCCAGAACGATCGCGTCGAGCGAGGAGCCGATCACCGAGTTCAGCCGCTCCGCCGTGCGCGACAGCACCCGATCCCGCTCGAGCACACGGCGGCGCTGCACGTCGATCAGCCGCAGCAGTGCCCCCAGCAGGATCAGCAGCAATCCTCCCGACAGCGCCGTCAGCTCGGCCTGTTGGCGCACCCGGTGGCGATAGACCTCCGCAATCTCGGCAAGGATGTCGAGCCCGTCGAGCGACAGCTCGCGCATCATCGGTTGCACCGCGAGGGTTTCGCGATAGATCCGCACGAGATCGGCTTCGCTCAGTTCCTGCGCGAAGAGCGCGTCGACCCGTGCCACGTAATCGTCGATCTGCTCCAGCAATGCGGGGACACCGGGATATTCGACCAGCGAGCGGCCGATCTTGCCGCTGCGCACCAGACCGAGGCGGCTGATCAGGATTTCGAAGCGCAACCGCAGCCGGTCGGCGTTTTCCTGCGCCTCCTGCGCCACGCCGATCACGTCGCGCGCGAAGATTGCGGTCTCGAGTTCGAGCTGCGCGAGCGTCCACTGGGTGTTGTCAATGCCCGCGCCTTCAAGCTCGCGGATCTGACGTCCCAACATCCATCCGAGCGACAGCACCGCCGTCAGGACGATCGCCGCGGCCACGCCAAGGCCGGTGCGTGCGTTCATTTGCCAGCGCTCGCGCCGGAACGCTCCCGAACCGCTCACATGCGTCTCCCGCTCACTCTATCACGACCATCTTCGCCAGTTGCCAGATGCTGCGCGCATAGACGTCCTCGGTCCGGAACCGCGGATCGGAATCATAGGGGTAAACCAGCCAGTAAGGCCCCTTGTCACGGACCGGTACGGTTCTGCCGTCGATCCGCGTTGCGATGATCGGCAGTTCCGGGCCGATCTCGTTCATCGGAATGCGCACCCGGTAGTCGTTGAGCGCAATCAGCTCCAACGTCGCATCGGGCTGTTCCAGCGTCTTTTCCAATCCCGCTTCCTCGAGCAGCGCCGCCACCGGCACGCCTGAAAATGTAGACACGCCATCGGTCCAGATCGTGCCTGTCTCGAACACGAGCTGCGGCAGCGCGTCGAGATCCTGCAGGTCGAACCTCACCGCGCCCTCGTCGCCCCGGCCGATCCGGAGCACGCCCGGTTCGGTCGCCGACGACCCCGCCGCCGCGGGTCGCGGCACCTCGGTCGCCGTCGCTTCGCGTTCGGCGTTCGAAAACATCGGCATGTTCAACCCGATCAGCGCCAGCCCCGTGAAGGTCAGCCCGACGATGGCGCCAGCGTAGACCATCTGCATGTCGGCTCCTTTCCAGATCCTCTACGACGACGCGTTCAACATGCGTCATCAAGAAGCATTTTACGAATCCTTGTGGTGCCGCGATGGCGTGAACGTGGCGACAATGCCCCGGATTGGACGGGTTTGGACGCGGAATTATGTAGGATGGCCTCGGATTCGCCCGTTTCGCAGCTTATCTCTTCTGCTACCCTGACTTGGGACCACCTTGGCGCGGGATACCGGACCGCCGGACCGCAACGACACGAGAGGACGGATCATGCGTATCCTGATCGCAGACGACCATGACCTGGTGCGCGAGATGATGGCCGCCTACCTTGAGCGCGATTGCGGCATGAAGGCCACGCAGAGCGCGAGCTTCGACGAGGCGATGGCACAGATCACCGGGAACGGCCCGTTCGAACTGGTGCTGCTCGACTACCGGATGCCCGGCATGAAAGGGCTTGAGGGCCTGCGCGCGGCGCTGGAGGCCAGCGGTGGCAACCCGGTGGCCCTGATCTCCGGCAGCGCCGACAAGAACGTTGCCGAAGAGGCGTTGGCCGCCGGAGCCGCGGGGTTCCTTCCCAAGACCATGTCTGCCCGCTCGATGACCAACGCGGTGAAGTTCATGGTAATGGGCGAAACTTATGTGCCCGTCGATTTCATGACTGCCAAGGAGGCCGACAACCCGGCGGTGTCGCACCTTACCCCGCGCGAGCGACAAGTTCTCGAAGGCATCTCCAAGGGCAAGTCCAACAAGGAGATCGCGCTCGACCACGACATCCAGGAGGTGACGGTCAAGCTGCACGTCAAGACGCTGTGCCGCAAGATGGGCGCCAAGAACCGCACTCAGGCGGCGATGATGGCGCGCGATCAGGAAATGGTCTGACATCTGTCAAATCGGGAATCCGGAAAAGCCCCGGCCGCAGGATGCGGCCGGGGCTTTCGTTTGGCCGTTTCCGGCACCGGCGGAAGGCATGGCATGGCAACGGCTTCTCCGCAGATGGACGGCCCCGCGGCGGCTTGCTAGGGTCGGACCCGGGATGTCGGCGGCCCGGAGCGGCGGGGGTGGAGCGGCCAGATGGCGATGATGAACGATCCGCGGCGCATGGCCGAACGGCTTCGGGCCCTGACCGAGCTCGAGCAGCGCCTGTCGTTTCGCATCAGCCGCCTGTCCAAGCTGCTCGATACCCATGCCGCGCGCCAGCTGGCCGTGCATGACACCAGCCTGACCTCCTACCGCATCCTCATGGTTCTCGGTATCTTCAAGGAAACCACGGCGGCGGATCTGAGCCGGCTGATGGTCATCGACCGTGCGCAGATCAGCCGGTCTGTATCGGATCTTCTGCAGCAGGGGCTGCTCGAGCAGCAGCCCGATCCCGCGAACCGTCGTAAAAGGCTGTTGCGCCTGTCCCCCGAGGGGCAGGCAGCACTCGCCACCTTCGAACCGGGTCTGCTCGACCGCCAGAGGGTATTCACCGAACTTCTCGATGAGTCCGAACTCGACGGTCTCACCCGGGCCGTCGACAAGATCACGCGTTACCTCGCAGACACGCTCGAAGCTCCCGACGCCGCGCCGGCCACGGCCGCGCGTCCCGACCTCTAGCGGCTCGTCAGCTTCCGGTCCCTTGCCGCGGTCCCGTTCGCCCCGCAGGACAGGCTCCGGTCGGCCCTCGAGGGCCAGACCCCGAGACCGGCGATCTCGTAGCCCGCAGGATAGCTCGCGCGCCGGCGCGCCGTGACCAGTTGCGGGCGGCGGCGGCTCGGGCAGGCCCATCGCGGCGAGCAGCGGCGCATCCATCAGCGCCAGCGCCACCGGCCGCCCGAGTCCGAACAGCCGTCGCGGCAGGTAGAAGCCGAGCAGCAGGTCGAGCGTGGCTTGACCCACGACGCGGTTGCTCGGGGCAAACTGCATGCGGCGCTGTTCGACCTCGGCATTGAACGCGGCAAACCCCGCGAGATCGTCCGGAATGTCGCGAATGCCCAGCCGTGCGCCCAGCGCGCGATAATAACTCATCCATGCCTGTTGTTCATGCAGCGTCATGGCGCGTCGGCCGTAGCGGTCAAGCCAGCGGATCGATTCGATTACGAAGGTGCCGAGCACGTAGCGCATGTCGTCACACGTTGATCCGCGCGATCGCAGTCCGGCCGCGCAGGCTGTCAAGCCCGTTCTCCAGAGGCTCCGACAGCAACAGTTCGGTGTCGTCGTATCGCTTGGCGGGCCGGTTCGCGAACTCCCAGGTCCGCGCCAGAAGCCCGGAGATCGACGGCACAACATAGGTACGGAACAGCGCGAATTCCAGCGCCCGCTCGATATCCCACGAAAAGGCGCAAGTGGTCAGCCAAAGCGTCCGGCAGTCGGCGCCAAGGCGCCTTACCACTCAGGCAAGTTCGATGTTCTTCGCGGAGTCGCGACCATCGCGGCCGGCCTCGATGTCGAAGCTGACCTTCTGGTCGTCACGCAGGCCGGTCAGACCCGAGCGCTCGACGTCGGAAATGTGGACGAAAACGTCTTTGCTGCCGCCGTCGGGCGCAATGAAGCCGAAGCCTTTGGTGGTGTTGAACCATTTCACGGTGCCAGTGGCCATGGTGTGATCTCCTATCATGTGCTGCCCGCAGACATGCGGCAACTCGGCTTGGTCAGTGTCGCATCGAGAAGAACTGCAGCCGGTGAAGGAGAACAGTAATCGAGGAGGCGCTGTTGCACATCTCGGTGAGGGGGATTCACCGAGCGCATCCTGAGGGTTAGGTCGAGGGTATGCCAAAGCCTTTCCCGACCCGCTACCGCACGACGAACTGGTCCGACTACAATGCGGCGCTGCG
>NZ_JBLHYX010000004.1:0-195939 GCF_047631075.1 Limimaricola cinnabarinus | reverse complement strand
CGGCTTCCTGCTCCTTGATCATCCCGATGATCTGCGCCTCGGTGAAGCGGCTCTTTCGCATCGTCTGCTCCTTTGCAATTGAGCAAACTCTACATCAGACTGAGGGATCTCGAGGGGGGCAGGTCACACCCATACGGCCGCCGCGCTGATCCGGGCGCATGTGACCGGACCGGTACGCGAGATGGTTGACCTGGGCTGCGGTGACGGCGTCGGTGCGCTGCGGCTCGCGCGCAGGCTCGGTCCGGTGAAAGATGCGCCGCATCTGGTGCTGCTCGACATGCAGCCCGTCGTGTCGCCCGAGACCCAAGCCGCGCTGGTCGCGCTGGGGTGGCGGGTCGATATCGTTGCCTCCGACGCCGAACGCTGGATCGCGGCGCAGGCAGAGCCGGCCGATCTGGTGGTTGCCAACCTGTTTTTGCACCATTTCGAAGGCGCGGCGCTTGAGTCGCTGCTTGATGCGACTGCCGCTCATGCGCGCCACCTCGTGGCGACGGAGCCACTGCGCACGCGCCTGTCCTATGCCGCCTCCCGCATGGTGGGGGTGATCGGGGCCAACGCGGTGACACGGCACGACGCACCCGCCAGCGTCAGGGCCGGGTTCCGGGATGACGAGCTGTCTCGGCTCTGGCCTGGGCAGGTGAAGTTCGAGGGCCGCAAGGGGCCGTTCGGCCATGGCTTTGCCGCCCTTGGGGTCGGTCATGACGCATGACGCCATCATCATCGGCGGCGGGCCGGGCGGCGCGTCGACGGCGATCGGATTGGCACGGGCGGGGCTGCGCGTGGCGCTGGTCGAACGCTCCGAGTTTCCGCGTCGCAAGGTCTGCGGCGAGTTCATGTCCGCGGCCAGCCGGCCCGTCCTCGAAGCCCTTGGTGTGGTCGAAGAATGGGACGCCGCGGCAGGGCCCGAGATCGGGCGGCTGGCGCTGTTCACGGGCGAGCGTGTGGTGACGGCGCCGATGCCCGTCTCTGCCGGGCGGGGGCGCGGGCTGGGACGCGACGTTCTCGATGACCTGCTCGTGGCGCAGGCTCGCCGCTGTGGCGTCGAGATCATGCAGCCCTGCCGCGCGACCGGGTTCGAACGGGATGCAGGTGGGCATCATGTGACGCTGGCCACCTCGCAGGGCACAGCCGCGTTGGCCGCACCGATCCTCGTCGCGGCGCATGGCTCGTGGGAACGCGGACCGCTCTTCACGCAGGCCCCAAAGATGCACGCGCCAAGCGATCTCCTCGGTTTCAAGGCGCATTTCCACGGCGGCACTCTCGCGGCCGACCTGATGCCGCTTCTGTCCTTTCCGGGGGGCTATGGCGGTATGGTGCGGGTCGATGGCGGGCGGTTGTCTCTGTCGTGCTGCATCCGGCGCGACACGCTCGAAGCGTTGCGGCGTCCGGGCGATACGGCGGGGGCCGCGCTGCAGGCGCATCTCGTCCGTTCGTGTCGCGGCATTCGCGAGGCGCTGGGCGGGGCCGTGCTCGATGGGCCATGGCTGGCGGCGGGGCCCATCCGCCCGGCGCTGCGGCCCTGCTACGCGGAGGGAATCTACCGCGTGGGCAACCTCGCGGGCGAGGCGCATCCGGTGATTGCCGAAGGAATTTCCATGGCGATCCAATCGGGCTGGCTGCTGTCGCGGATGCTGGGCGAGATCGACGTGCACGACGCGCAGGCGCGCGATGCCGCCGGGGCGCGCTATCAGGCGGCATGGCGGCGCCAGTTCTCAACCCGCATCCGTGCCGCCAATGCCTTCGCCAATCTCGCGATGCGGCCTGATCGATTTGCCGCGTTGGGCCGGGTCATCGCGGCGATGCCGGCGACACTCACGCTTGGTGCCCGGCTCAGCGGCAAGGTGAAGCCGTTGGGTTGAGCCCGCCGGGGCAGGGCCGCCTAGTGCCATGCGGAGGCTGCATGGCGGCAATGACTGGTATTCCGCGGGGTTCGCGGCCATTTCGGTGGTGCGGGCGACAGCGCTCGCAGTTGAGCCCAAGAGAGCCGAAGATGACCCAGATCGTTCGTTACACCCACCCCACCCCGTCCGAAATCGATGCCGTGATGCTCGAAGCCCGCCAGATGCGGTCCAAGATGGTTTCGGCCATGGCGCGTGGACTGCGCATGAAGCTGCGCGGTTTGTTCGCCGGCGGCAAGGCGACCGCCGCCGCCTGATCCCGGCTCAGCGGAGCGGCGCCGCGCCGCTCCGCTGCCGATGCAATGTCGCGCGTTGCACCTCGACACGGGGCCGAACCTTGGCCGCCGCCTCGGCCTTGACCGGACCAAAGCCGCGGATTTCCATCGGGGCCGACAGCAGTCCTACGCAAAGACCGGGTTCGCATGATCCGGCAGCCTCGGCACAATCCGACATCACCCCTTCGAACCAGCCGATCAATTCGCGCTCCATGCGCCGTTCTTCGGTGCGGCCGAAGGGATCAAACACGGTGCCTCTGAGCCGCTTCATCCGGGCAAGCCCCCCAAACACCGGGCGGATCCAGCGGCCGAAGCCATGCTTGCGCGGACGTCCGCGCGAATCGCGTCCCAATGGCAGAAGCGGCGGCGCGAGATGGTGCCTGAGCGTGAAGCCCTCCTCGAACTCGGCCGCGAGCCGGGCGTGGAACCCGGCATCGCCATGCAGCCGCGCGACCTCGTATTCGTCCTTGTAGGACATCAGCTTGAACAGCGAGATCGCGGCCAGCCGCGTCAGGGCTTCGGCCTCGGGCCGCGGCAGGTCGAGCGCGGTATGAAAGCCCGAGAGCCTGTCGCGGTAGCGCTGGGCCCATGCGGCGTCCTGATACTCGGTCAGGAATTCGGCGCGGCGCGATATCAGCCACTCAAGCGGCTCCGGCGCAGTGGGCGTCTGACCCAGAGCCTCTGTCAGAAGATCGGGCCGCGCCGCCATCAGCCGACCATAGGCCAGCGCCATGTGGTTCGTCTCGACCGCGACGCCGTTCAGCTCCACCGCCCGCTCCAGCGCGGCGAAGCCGACCGGCACGAGCCCGCTTTGCCATGCATGGCCCAGCATCATCACATTCGAGAACACCGCGTCGCCCAGAAGCGTCTCGGCGGCGGCATTGGCATCGAAGGCGTCGATCCGGTTCGCGCCGACGGCGGCCGCGATCGCGGCCTCGCGCGCATCGACGCGCAGATCGGCGTCGCGGTGCAGCACCAGATCGCCGGTGGGCATCTCGGCCCGGTTGAGCACGACACGCGTGCCACGCCGGTAGCACACGCTGGCCCTCGGCGAGGACGAGGCGACGATGTCGCAGGCGATCACAGCATCTGCCATGCCCGCCTCGACGCGGACCTGATGAATGTCTTCGGGGCTTCGGGCGAGGCGGATATAGCTCAGCACCGTACCGAACTTCTGTGCGAAACCGGTAAAGTCGAGCACGCTCGACCCCTTGCCCTCCAGATGCGCGGCCATGGTGATCAGCGCGCCCACGGTGACGACGCCGGTGCCGCCGACACCCGAGACCAGAAGCTCGTAGGGTGTCGAAAGATCGGTCAGAGCAGGCACCGGCAACTCGGCGGCCATGGTCCGCGCGTCCAGCCCCGCGCCCTCGCATTTTCTGCGCGTCGCGCTCTCGACGGTGACGAAGCTCGGGCAGAAGCCTTCGAGGCAGGAGAAATCCTTGTTGCAGCTCGAGAGGTTGATCTTCCGCTTGCGGCCGAACTCGGTCTCCTTCGGCTCGACGCTGAGGCAGTTCGAGGCAACCGAGCAGTCGCCGCAACCCTCGCAGACCAGCTCGTTGATGACGGCAAAGCGCTTGGGGTCCTCCAGCGTGCCGCGCTTGCGGCGGCGGCGCTTTTCGGTGGCACAGGTCTGCTCGTAGATCAGCACCGTGACGCCCGGGATCTCGCGCAGTTCGCGCTGGATCCGGTCGAGATCGCGGCGATGGTCGATGGTCGTGCCGACCGGGAAATCGGCGTGCTCGAACTTCAGCGGGTCGTCGGAGACCAGAGCGATCCGCTCGACCCCTTCGGCACGGCAGGACTGGGCGATGCCCTGCACGCTCACCGGGCCGTCCACCGGTTGGCCGCCGGTCATGGCGACGGCGTCATTGTAGAGGATCTTGTAGGTGATGTTGGCTTTCGCCGCGACCGACTGCCGGATCGCGAGGCTCCCGGAGTGATACCAAGTGCCTTCGCCCAGGTTCTGGAAGATGTGGCGGCCGCCATTGAACTTGGACGCTGCGACCCAGGGCACGCCTTCGCCGCCCATCTGTGCGTAGCCCAGCGTCTCGCGATCCATCCAGGACGCCATGACGTGGCAGCCGATGCCCGAATTCGCTTGGCTGCCCTGGGGCAGCTTGGTCGAAGTGTTGTGCGGACAACCCGAGCAGAAATAGGGCGTGCGGGTCGCGCCGGGGATCGACAGGATCGGGGGCGGCGTCTCGGTCAGCGCGCGCGCCTTGGCCGGAAACCCCTCCTCGGGAAACAGCTTGTCGAGCCGCTTGGCCAGCACCGGCAGCAGCACCTTGGGCGACAGCTCCCCTGTCCATGGCAACAGCGCATTGCCCGGCCCGTCGAACTTGCCGACCATGCGCTCGGGCTTGTGGCCGGGCCAGTCGTAGAAATATTCCTTGAGCTGGCTTTCGATGATGCCGCGCTTTTCCTCGACGACCAGCACCTCCTGCTTTTCCTGAACGAAGTCGAGCGCGGCCTTTCGCGCCAGAGGCCAGACCATGCCGACCTTGTAGATGTCGATCCCGAGACGGCGGCATTCGGCCTCATCGAGCCCGAGCAGCCGCAGCGCCTCCATCAGGTCGAGATGGCCCTTGCCGGTGCTGACGATGCCGAAGCGGGCATCCTCGATGCCGTATATCGCGCGGTCGATCGGGTTGGCCTCGGCAAAGGCCTGCACGGCGGCGAGCTTGTGCTGCATCCGCGCCTCGATCTCGGGGCTGGGCAGGTCCGACAGCCGCACATGCAGCCCACCTTGGGGTGCCAGATAGTCGGGCTGCCTAAAATCGCGCGGCGGCGACAGCTCGACCGACTGGCCGCTCTCCACCGTCTCGGAAATCGCCTTGAAGCCGACCCAAGCGCCGGAAAAGCGCGACAGCGCGAAGCCCCATTCGCCGAAGGGGAGGTATTCGGCGACCGAGGCCGGGTTCAGCACCGGCATGAACCACGCCATGAAGGCGACGTCGGACTGGTGCGACATCGAGGACGACACGCAGCCATGATCGTCGCCCGCCACCACCAGCACCCCGCCCTTGGGCGATGAACCATAGGCGTTGCCATGCTTGAGCGCGTCGCCCGAACGATCGACGCCCGGCCCCTTGCCGTACCACATGGAAAACACGCCCTCGACCTCGGCACGGGGATCGAGCGCGACCTGCTGAGCGCCGAGCACGGCAGTGGCGCCAAGATCCTCGTTCACGGCGGGCAGGAACTCGATCCGGTGCTCTTCGAGCTGCATCTTGCCGCGCCACATCTCCATGTCGAGCGCGCCCAAGGGCGAGCCGCGATAGCCCGAGACAAAACCGGCGGTGGTCAGCCCTGCCGCCCTGTCGCGGCGAGACTGGTCGAGCATGATCCGCACCAGCGCCTGCGTGCCGGTTAGGAACACGCGGCCTTGGGTCTGCCTGTAGCGATCCTCCAGCGCATAGGCGGCGAGCGTCCCGGACGGTTGGGCGGGCTGCGGGGCGGCGTCCTGCTGTGTGATATCGCGGACCATCACCATGTCCTTTGCTCCTTGGCCACCAGTGTCAGCACGTCGTATTGCGCCACCACCTCGGCATCCTCGCGCAGCACGGTGCAGTCCCAGCGCACCTCGCCGTAATCGTCGATCTCGCGTGGATTGATCTGCTTGGCGGTGAGCTGGGCGCGCAAGCTGTCGCCTGCGTTGACCGGGGTCATGAAGCGCAAATTGTCGACGCCGTAGTTCGCTAGCACCGGACCCTCGTCGGGCTGCACGAAGAGCCCGGCGGCGAAGGAGACGATCAGGTAGCCATGTGCGACGCGGCCCTCGAAGAACGGGTTCCGCCGGGCAGCGGCCTCGTCCATGTGGGCGTAGAAGCTGTCGCCGGTGAAATTGGCGAAATGCTCGATATCCTCGAGCGTCACCTTGCGGGTCTTGGTGACGATGGTGTCGCCGATCTCCAGCTCGGCGAGCGACTTGCGGAACGGGTGGATGTCGGTCTCGCGGCGGCTCGCGCCGGGCATCCACTGGCCGATCACGGCCGTCAGTTGGTCGGGCGTGCCCTGCAGGGCGGTGCGCTGCATGAAGTGCTTCACCGCGCGCATGCCGCCCAACTCCTCGCCACCACCGGCGCGGCCCGGCCCGCCATGCACCATCTGGGGCAGGGGGGAGCCATGGCCGGTCGAGGTCTTGGCCGAGCGCCGGTTGCCGAACAGCACCCGGCCATGCAGCTTGGCGATGCCGCGCCCGAGGGACTTCGCGACCTCCGCATCGTCGGTGAAGACCGAGGCCACCAGCGAACCCGAGCCGCGATTGGCGATCTCGATTGCCTCGTCGAGGCTGTCATAGGGCATCAGCGTGCAGACCGGGCCGAAGGCCTCGATCTCGTGCGGGGCCTTCGCGGTCAGCGGCGCGTCGCAGACCAGCACGCAAGGAGACATGAAGGCGCCTTTCTCCGGCACCGGACCCGGCGCGATCACGATGCGTGCCTCGGCCCCGATCGCCTCGACGGCGCGGCGAACTTCTTCGACCTGATCGATCGAGGCCAGCGTACCCATGCGGGTGGCCGCATCGCCGGGATGCCCGATCACGGTTTTCTCGATCCGTGCCCGCAGCGCCTCGATTGCCGGTTCGATCAGCGCGCGCGGCAGGATGGCGCGGCGAATCGCGGTGCACTTCTGGCCCGCCTTGGCGGTCATTTCTCGATGCACTTCCTTGATGAACAGTCCGAATTCAGGGCTGTCTGGCGTGGCGTCTTGACCAAGGATGCAGGCGTTCAGACTGTCGGCCTCGGCGGTAAAGCGCACCGCGTTCTCGATGATCGCAGGCGTGTGGCGCAGCTTGCGCGCGGTCGTGGCGGAGCCGGTGAAGGTCACCACGTCCTGACAGGTCACGCGGTCCAACAGGTCGCCGGTGCGACCGCAGATCAATTGCAGCGCGCCCTCGGGCAGCTTACCGGTCTCAAGGATCAACCGCACGCAGGCCTCGGTGAGATAGGAGGTCTGGCTTGCGGGCTTCACGATGGCGGGCATGCCCGCGAGCCATGTCGGCGAGAGCTTCTCCAGCATCCCCCAGACCGGAAAGTTGAAGGCGTTGATGTGGATCGCCACCCCCTCCAGCGGCATCAGGATGTGCTGACCGATGAAGCTGCCATCCTTCGACAGGATCTCCGGCGCGCCATCGGGAACGACATGGGCATTGGGCAGCTCGCGCCGGCCCTTG
Organism: Limimaricola cinnabarinus; assembly: GCF_047631075.1. Taxonomy (NCBI): domain Bacteria; kingdom Pseudomonadati; phylum Pseudomonadota; class Alphaproteobacteria; order Rhodobacterales; family Paracoccaceae; genus Limimaricola; species Limimaricola cinnabarinus. The sequence continues at coordinate 188,590 of NZ_JBLHYX010000004.1, read as the reverse complement.
GAGGCGTAGGAGAGCATCGTGCCGATGCCACCCTCGATATCGATCCAGCCATCCGAACGGGTCGCCCCCGTGGCGGTGGAGATCGCGTAAAGCTCCTCCTTGCGCTCCATCAGCGCCAAACCGATCCGCTTCATAATCATCGCGCGCTGATGCGTCGTCATCTCGCGCAGGGCGGGGCCGCCGACCTCGCGGCCATGGCGCAGCATCTCGCCCATGTCGATGCCAGTGGCGTCGACGCGGGCCACTGGATCACCGGTCGCGGCATCGGCCACGACCTGACCCTCGCCGGTGCCGGCCTGCCAGCGGCCCGCGACATAGCTTTCAAGGTGGCGCGGCTCGGTGGGGATGGCGTCCCGCATCTCTCAGTGTCCTTCGTATTCGATGACGATCTCATCCGACAGCGGCAGGCACTGGCAGGTCAGCACCAGACCGTCCGCCACCTCGTTGTCCTCGAGAGCGTAGTTCTGCATCATCTCGACCGCGCCCGACTTCACCCGGCCGATGCAGGTCGAACAGACCCCCGCCTTGCAGGAGAAGGGCGCGTCGATCTCGTGTTCGCGCGCTGCCTCCAGCACCGATTGACCGGTGCGCGGCATGGTGAAGCTGCGCGACACGCCGTCGAGGATCACGGTCGCGCTGATCATCTCGCCGCTCTCGCGCGCGGCCTGGGCGGCCTTGCGCATCTTGGCGCGTCCGGGCTGCGCCGCGCCGAACAGTTCGAACTTGATGCGGTCCTTCGGCATGCCCGCTTCCTCAAGCGCGCGCGCCACGTCCTTCATCATTGCCTCGGGGCCGCAGATGAAGGCCATCTCGGCCTCTGGGCTCACCCATGACCCGAACAGCGCATGGCATTTCTCGGCGTCGATCCTGCCCGAGAACAGCTCGATCTCCTGCGCCTCGCCGGAAAAGACATGCACGACATTCAGCCGGTCGAGATAGCGGTCCTTGAGATCGCCGATCTCGCGCTTGAACATCACCGATGACAGCTGCCGGTTGCCATAGACCAGCGTGAAGCGGGCGCGGTCCGAGCCCGCGAGGATGCTCTTGGCGATCGACAGAACCGGGGTGATGCCCGATCCGGCGGCGAAGCCGAGATAATGCCTTTCACCAGCGTCCTCGGGGGCGGCGAAGCGGCCCTGCGGCGGCAGCGCGTCGAGCGTGTCGCCAACCTTCAGTCCGTGCTTGGCAAAGCTCGAAAACGCCCCGCCTTCGACCTTCTTGATGCCGACCCGCAGCCCTTCCTCTGGCGCGGCGCAGATCGAGTAGGAGCGGCGCAGTTCCTCACCTTCGAATTCGCGGCGGAAGGTGAGGTACTGGCCGGCGCGGAAACGGAATTTCTCGCAATCGCCTTGGGCGGGGGCGAGCGAGACCACCACCGCGTCGCGGGTGTCGTGATCGATGCCGGTGACGGTCAGCGGATGAAACTCTTGCATCAGATCGCCTTGAAGTAATCAAAGGGCTCGCGGCAGTCGCGGCAGCGGAACTGCGCCTTGCAGGGGGTGGAGCCGCGCGCCGCGATGGCCTCGGTGTTTTTCGACCCGCAAAGCGGGCAGGCGGCGCTCTGAGCCGACAGCATGCCCGCACAGTTGACCGCGTTCAGCTGTGGCGGTGCGATGCCGTAATCGAGCAGCTTCCGCCGGCCCTCGGGGCTGATCCAGTCGGTCGACCATGGCGGCGACATGCGGCGGCGCACCTCCACCTTGTCGATGCCGCGGTCATGCAGCGCGGTTTCGATATCAAGCGCGATCACCAGCGTCGCGGGGCAGCCTGCATAGGTCGGCGTAACGTCGACGACCAACGTCTCATCCTCCCAGCCGACACCGCGAACGATGCCGAGGTCGACGACCGAGATCGCCGGGATCTCGGGGTCGGGCACCTTGCCCAGCCAGCCACGCACGGTGTCGGGATCGGGGCGCATCGCACTTACCAGCGCGCGTCGGGGAAGCTGCGCGGGACCTGCTGCATCTCGGCCAGAATGTAGCCCATGGTCTCGGTGTGGATGCCGGTGCGGCCACCGGTGCGGGCGTGACCGTTGCCGGGGATCGCCAGCGTCGCGCGGTCCAGCGTTACGGCAGTTTCGGCCTCGAAAGCGCATGCCACGCGGTCGAGCGGGGGCAGCATGCCGATCCCGACGAGCGCCTGCTCGACGGCGTCGGTTGCCATTAGGTCGGCGGCATAGGGCCAGAGCGCATCAAGCGCGCCCTGCATCATCGCGTGGCTTTCCTCCGAGCCGTCGCCCAGCCGCACGATCAGATCGCGCGAGCGGTCGATGTGATAGCGCACTTCCTTGACCGACTTCTGCGCCAGTTCGCGGATCGCCTGATGGCCGCTCTCGCACAGCGTCTCCTGCATCGGCAGGTGCCACGCATCGAACAGGTATTGCCGCATCAGCGCGTGGGCGAAGTCGACATCGGGCCGCTCCACCAGCTGCGCGTTGAGGAACTGCCGCTCGGTGCGGAAGAAGGCGAGGTCGTCAGGCGTGCGGCCTTGTCCCTCGGCTTGGGCGGCGATCTTGTACCACAGCTGGGTCTGGCCGATCAGGTCGAGGCCCATATTGGCGAAGGCGATGTCCTCTTCCAGCACCGGCGCGTGGCCGCACCACGCCGCCGTCTGCTGTCCGAGGATCAGCGTCGTGTCGCCCATGCGCAGGCAGAAGGTGACGAGCGGGTCCATCACATCGCCCCCACGTCGTCGGGAATCTCGAAGAAACTCGGGTGGCGATAGACCTTTGATTTCGGCGCGGCAAAGTTCTGCTCGGCCATGTCGGGATCGAAGGCGGTGATCTTGTTCGATTCCACCACCCAAATGCTCATGCCCTCGTTGCGACGCGTATAGACGTCACGCGCGTTCCTGAGCGCCATCTCGGCGTCGGGCGCGTGCAGCGAGCCGACATGCCGATGCGACAGCCCGTGCTGGCCGCGAATGAAGATTTCCCACAGAGGCCATTCCTTGCTCATGCCGCCCCCTCCGCCACCATGTTCCGTCGTTTCTCGGCATGGGCAGTCAGCCCGTCGCGATACCACGCGCCGTCGTCCCATGCCTTGTTGCGCGCCGCCAACCGGTCGCGGTTGCATGGGCCGTTGCCCCTGAGCACCTCGTGAAACTCGGACCAGTCCGGCTCTCCGAAATCATGGCCGCCCTTCTCTTCGTTCCAAGCGAGGTCCGGGTCGGGCACTTTGAGGCCCAGCCACGCGGCCTGTGGCACGGTCTGGTCGACGAATTTCTGGCGCAGTTCGTCATTGGTGTTCTGCTTGATGCCCCACTTCATCGACTGCTCGGAATGCACCGAGTCCTTGTCGGAGGGGCCGAACATCATCAGCGAAGGCCACCACCAGCGATCGAGCGCGTCCTGCGCCATCGCCTTCTGGTCATCGGTGCCCTGGCACAGCTGGCGCATGATATCGAAGCCCTGCCGCTGGTGGAAGCTCTCTTCCTTGCACACCCGGATCATTGCACGGGAATAGGGGCCGTAGGAGCAACGTTGCAGCGGCACCTGGTTCATGATCGCGGCGCCATCCACGAGCCAGCCGACGGCACCGATATCGGCCCAGGTCAGGGTCGGGTAGTTGAAGATCGAAGAGTACTTGGCCTTGCCCGACAAGAGCTGCGCCGTCATCTCGTCGCGGCTGATGCCGAGCGTCTCGGCGGCGCAGTAGAGGTAGAGACCATGGCCCGCCTCGTCTTGCACCTTGGCGAGCAGGATCGCCTTGCGCTGAAGGCTCGGCGCGCGGGTGATCCAGTAGCCCTCGGGCAGCTGGCCCACGATCTCGGAATGGGCGTGCTGGCTGAGCTGGCGGATCAGCGTCTTGCGATAACCCTCGGGCATCCAGTCATTCGCCTCGATCCGCACGCCGCGATCGATCTTCTCCTGAAACTCCCGGTCCTTCTCCGAAGCTTCGGCGGCCCCGGTCTCGACAAGCTGTGCATACATGTCGGATCTCCTGCGGCGGCTACGGTCCATCCCGCACACGAAGCACGGGGCTTCTTGGAAGGTGTGACATATTAAGGGGCACATTTCAAGATACGCTTGCTATAATAGGTGATGCTTCACCGCAGGCCTGTCCTGTCAGGTCTGCGAAACAGGTCAGTCGTAGGAGAGATCTGCGATGCGCCGGGCGATCCGTGTCGGATCGGCCCGCAGCGGTCCGTCGCGATCGATGAAATCACGTAACACGGCGGCATCGGCGCCGGGGGTGAGATGCAAATAGAGCCGTGCGAACAGCGCGCGCACCTCCGGCCCCTGCCAGTCGTCCGGCAGCAGGCCCAAGGGCAGGGCCGGGTCCGACAGCGCGATGTCGCGGTAGACATGAACCAGAAGAAGCCGCAGGCCCAGCGCCTCCTCGGGGCTGCAAGCAAGCCTTTCCAAGGGCGCGAAGCCTTCCATGAAATGCCGCATCCGTTCGGCCAGCGCATCAAGCGGCCATGCGGCGCGGGCCATCTCGCTGAGATCGTCCCCGGTTGTCGCGCGAAAATGCGGCGCGCCCAAAGGGGGCAGGCCATCGCCCCGGTCGGGCAGGATCGCGAGGTAGGGCTCTGCCATGCCGAAGCGCAGCCGGGTGAGCCGCGTCACCAGCGCCTCGCGTCCCGGCCCCTGCGGCAGCGTCACGAGGTGCCAGCCCCTGAGCGGCTCGACGCGCGGGCGGCGATAGATCAGCCGCGCCGCGCGCTGAAATTCGTCCTCGGCGGCAGGTGTGAGGCGGTAGAAGCTGCGGCGTCCGTCCTTCACCCCCTCGATCCGCTCGGCCGCCACCAGGCGCGAGACGGCGGTGCGGACCCTGCTTTCGCTCAGCCCCACGGCGGCGCAGGCGGTGATGATGTTGCCCATCCAGATCTCGCCGCCCCGCGGGGCCACCACATCACCATAGAGTGTGACGATGAAGGCTCCGGCGCTGACCGGGTTGGCGGCGACGGCTCGATCGAGAAGGTCAGGCGACATGTCGGCTCCGGATGATGCGCAAGGGGCGGTGTACTGCCCTCGGGTCAAAGGCACAATTCACCGGGCGAAACCGGCGCATGCCCCGGCACGACCGAGAAGCGGCCCCGGCGCGGACGTGCCGTGTCCTGCGCCGAACCCGATGGCTCCATGCGCCGAAGGCGCGCGTAGGGGCCTCGGCACCGGTCATCCGCGACGCGGCACCACGATCCGCGAGGTGCCGCGAAAGCTGGCGATCAGGGTCCCGTCCTCGCGCCGCACCGCCACGTCGTAGAGCCCCGAGCGTCCGGCTCGCGTCACCTCGGTCCCGGTCCCGATCAGCAGGTCTCCAAGCCGCCCCGGCGCGTGGTAGACGATGTCACACTGAACGCCGACGGCCTGATAGTCATAGCTGTTGGCAGCGAAGGCAAAGACGCTGTCGGCGAAGGCGAAGGTCAGGCCGCCATGCAGCGTGCCATGGCCGTTCACCATGTCCTCGCGCACCCGCATCGTCATGACGGCCCGGCCGGGGCCGACCTCCACAAGGGCCATTCCCATCGCCTTGCTGGCCGTGTCTTCGGCCCACATCTCTGCGGTGCGCTTCTCGGCCTGCGCCTGCGCGTCGGGGATCCGTTCCACCCCGCCGCTCAAGGCAGTTCTCCGGCGCGGCACGGAATGCCCTTTTGTGTCGCGGGGGCTGTGCTCATGATCCGAGGTTCTGGGGCGAGATGTTCGCTCATGACCTCTCCCTGAAATATCGAATGCCCGACAAAAGGGCCACGCATTCTATGGCTTTCCTCAAGAATTGTGCGGCATGGAGGTGCGGCTGGGGCTGGCACGGGGTGGCCGATCGCCGACCCCGGCAAAGAAGCGCCGCGGTGTCTGCCCCGGCTGCGTCAAGGGCATCACTCTGCTCTCCTTTCGCACGCCTCAGCCTGCCGGTGCCTCGGCCGATGGTTTGCCGTCCCCTTCGGGAAAGAAGCAGGCCGATTTCTGCGTCGCCCCGTCGAGCAGGGGACGCGCGGCGCGGCACTTGTCCTGCGCCTTCCAGCAGCGCGGCGCGAAGGCGCAGCCCGGTGGCACCGCCAGCGGCGACGGCAATTCGCCCTGAAGCTTGATGCGTTCCTTGCTGGCCTCGGGATCGGCGCGCGGCGTCGCCGACAAGAGCGCCTTGGTGTAGGGGTGCTGCGGGTTGTCGAAGATCATGTCCTTCGGGCCCGTCTCCACCGCCCGGCCCAGATACATCACCGTCACGTCGTCGGCGACATGACGCACCACCGACAGGTCGTGGCTGATGAAGAGATAGGCCAGCTGCATCCGCTCCTGCAGGTCGATCAGCAGGTTCAGCACCGAGGACTGGATCGACACGTCGAGCGCCGAGACCGGCTCGTCGAGCACCAGCACCTCGGGCTCGAGCATCAACGCCCGGCCGATGGCGATGCGCTGGCGCTGTCCGCCCGAGAACATGTGCGGGTAGCGGTCGAAATGCTCGGGGCGCAGGCCCACGAGGCGCAGCATCTCGCGTGCCTTGGCCTCGCGCTCGGATTTCGGCATCGAGGCGCGGTTGATGAGCAGCGGCTCCATCAGGATCTGCCCGATCCGCTGGCGCGGGTTGAGCGAGCCGTAGGGGTCCTGGAATACGATCTGCACCTTGGACCGCAGGCCTTTCCAAGCGTCCGGCGTGGCGTCGGTGCCCGAGATCGACAGCTCGCCGCGCGTCGGCTCCTCGATCAGGGTCACGACGCGGGCCAGCGTGGACTTGCCGCAACCGGATTCGCCCACCACGGCCAAGGTACGGCCGGGGCTCAATTCGAAGTCGAGATCCGACAGCGCGCGCACGGTCTTCGGCTTGCTGAACAGCCCGCCGCCCACCTCGTAGTGGCGAGTCAGCCCGCGCGCGGTGACGACGGGGCCGGTCTTGGTAGTCGGGGCGTCGGTGGTCACGGCACTCACGAGGCAAGCCTTTCGTCGGTGTTGAGCGGGTAGTGGCAGCGCGCGAGGCCGAGATCCGGCCCGCGCGGTGCGGGGGGCACCTTGCGGCAATGGTCGTCCGCATAGGGACAGCGCGGCGAGAAAAGGCAGCCCTGCGGCCGGTCGAACTGCCCCGGCACCACACCGGGGATGGTGGGGAGCCGCTTGTCGGTCGCGCGCTCGGGCAGGGCGGCCAGAAGCGCCGAGGTGTAGGGGTGATGCGGCGACCGGAACAGCGGGCGCACCGGTTGCTCCTCGACCTTTTGGCCCGCGTAATGCACCGAGACGCGCTGCGCCGTTTCCGCAACCACGCCCATGTCGTGAGTGATCAGCACCAGCCCCATGCCGGTTTCGTCGCGCAGCCGTACCAGCAGATCAAGGATCTGGGCCTGGATCGTCACGTCGAGCGCGGTGGTCGGTTCGTCGGCGATCAGCAGCTTGGGGCTGCACGAGATCGCCATGGCGATCATCACCCGCTGGTTCATGCCGCCCGACATCTGGTGCGGAAAGGCTTTCAACCGCTGTTCGGGGTCGGGGATGCCGACCAACTCAAAAAGCTCCAGCGCCCGCGCCTGTGCGGCGCGACGGTCCATCCCGAGATGGATGCGCAGCGCCTCGCGGATCTGGAAGCCCACGGTGAAGCAGGGGTTGAGCGAGGACATGGGCTCTTGGAAGATCATCGCCAGATCCTTGCCGACGATCTTGCGGCGGGCGCGGGCCGACATCTTCGACAAGTCGTGCCCGTCGAAGACCATCTCGTCGGCCGTCACCTTGGCGGTCCAGGGCAGCAACCCCATCAGCGCCAGCATCGACACCGACTTGCCCGATCCGCTTTCGCCGACGATGGCGAGAACGTCGCCCTTGTCCACGTCGAGATCGACTTGGTCGACGGCGCGGAACCGACCGCCGGTGGTCGCGAACTCGACCGAGAGGTTGCGCAGTCTCAGAAGGCTCATGAGATCAGCTCCGCTTCAGTTTCGGGTCGAGCGCGTCGCGCAGACCGTCGCCCATCAGGTTGATGGCGAGCACGGTGATCAGGATCGCGAGGCCGGGGAGGGTAACCACCCACCACGCACGCAGGATGAACTCGCGCGCTTCGGCCAGCATGGTGCCCCATTCCGGGGTCGGCGGCTGCGCGCCCATGCCGAGAAAGCCCAAGGCAGCGGCGTCGAGGATCGCGGTCGAGAAGCTGAGTGCAGCCTGCACGATGATCGGCGCGAGGCAGTTGGGCAGCACCGTGACGAACATCAACCGCCACAGCCCGGCACCCGCAACGCGGGCCGAAGTGACGTAATCCTTGCCCAGCTCGCCGATAACGCTGGCGCGGGTGAGGCGCACGTAATGCGGCTGCAGCACGATCGCGATGGCGATCATCGCATTGGTGAGCGACGGCCCAAGGATCGCCACCAGAACCAGCGCCAGCAAAAGCGACGGGAAGGCGAGGATGATGTCCATCAGCCGCATGATCAGCGCGTCGAGCCATTTCGGAGAGAAACCCGCCAGAAGACCCAAAAGGATGCCGCCCGACGCCGCGACGACGACCACGACGATGCCGACGAAGAACGAATACCGCGCGCCGTTCAAGAGCCGTGAGAGCATGTCGCGACCTAGCGGATCGGTGCCCAGCGGGAAGCTCCAGTTGCCGCCCTCCTGCCAGACCGGCGGGATCAGCGCGAATTCGCGGAACTGCTGGGTGGGGTCGTGCGGTGCGATCCACGGCGCGGTGGCGGCAACGATCACGAAGACGACGAAAATCCAGAACCCGAACACGGCACCGCGGTTTTCGCGAAAATAGAACCAGAACTCGCGCAGGCGACCGGGGCGCTGCTCGACCTGGGTTTCCACCTCTTTGGAGAGTGCGTGGTCCATCAGCGCTTCCTGATCTTGGGGTTGATGAGGCCGTAGAGCAGGTCGACGGTCAGGTTCACCACCATCACCATCACGGCGATGAGCAGCAGCCCGCCCTGCACGACCGGGTAGTCGCGGCGGAAGATCGAATCGACCATCCACTTGCCGATGCCCGGCCATGAAAAGATCGTCTCGGTGAGGATCGCGCCCGCGAGCAGCGTGCCGACCGAAAGGCCGATCACGGTGATGACGGGAATGAGCGCGTTGCGGAGCGCGTGGATGCCGTTGATCCGGCCCGGCGGCAGGCCCTTGGCACGCGCCGTGCGGATGTAGTCTTCACCAAGGACTTCCAGCATCGCCGAACGGGTCTGTCGCGCGATCACCGCGAGCGGGATGGTCCCGAGAACGATGGTCGGCAGGATCAGGTGTCGCACGGCGGAGGTGAAGGCGCCGCTCTGGCCCGACAGCAGGCTGTCGATCAGCATGAAGCCGGTGGTGTCGGGAAAGTAGTAAAGCAGGTCGATCCGACCCGAGACCGGGGTCCAGCCGAGATTGCCCGAAAACACGATGATCAGCAAAAGCGCCCACCAGAAGATCGGCATCGAGTAGCCGATAAGGGCGGTGGACATCAGCGCACGGTCATAGAACTTGCCACGGTTCATCGCGGCGATGACACCCGCCGGAAGGCCAAGGGCCACCGCGAAGATCATCGCACAGATCGACAGTTCCAGCGTTGCCGGGAACAGGGCGAAAAACTCGTCCCACACGGGCCGCTTGGTGACATAGCTGGTGCCGAGGTCGCCTTGCAGAACGCCGGTCAGATATTCCCAGTACTGTACGAGGACGGGGCGGTCGAAGCCGAACTGGATCACCAGCTCGTCATAACGCTCCTGCGACATGCCGCGTTCGCCCGCCATGACGATGATCGGATCGCCCGGCAGCACGCGGATGAAGGCGAACGAGATGAGGGTCACGCCGATGAAGGTCGGCAGGAAGGTCGCGAAGCGCAACAGCACGTAGCGCAGCATCTAGCGGCCCGCCTTGCAGTGGCCCCGGCGCGCGGACGCGACGGGGCTGATGAATGAGAGGATGACCATGCCGGTTCGGGTCTCCTGTTGCTGGTGCATCTGGGCGTCGGTCGGGGCGATCGAGGTCGAGGAAGGGAGGCATTCCAGCGCGGGAACGCCCCCGCAGTGGGCCAAATAGCACAAGGATCACGAAACTGTCGAGTTATCGTGATCCTTGACGCGGGGCCCGGTCCAGCCTGCGCCCCGGCCCCCGGCACGGTCAAGCGACAGGCCCCAAAGACGCGTAGGGCCCGGAGCCATGACAGCCCCGGACCCCGGAGTTCAGCGCAAGCGGATTACTCCGCGATGCTCACATCGTGGAAGATGTGGCCGCCCAGCGGGTGCACCACATAACCTTCGACCTCTTCGCGCATCGGCATCGACACGACCGAATGGGCGATGGTGGCCCAGGGCGCCTGCTCCTTGAACACCATCTGCGCCTGCTCGTAGAGCGCCGCGCGCTCTTCCTGCGTGGTCTTGGTCTTGGCGTCCTGGATCAGCGCCTCGAACTCCTCGTTGCACCACTGGGCACGGTTCGAGCCGCCGACGCCGTCACAGCCGAGCAGCACGGCGAGGAAGTTGTCCGGATCGCCGTTGTCGCCGGTCCAGCCGAGCAGCACCGCGCCGTCGCGATCGACCTCCTTGGAGCGCTCGAGATACTCGCCCCACTCGTAGGAGACGATTTCGACATCGACGCCGATCTCGGACATGTCCTCTTGGATCAATTCGGCCATGCGCCGCGCGTTCGGGTTGTAGGGGCGCTGCACCGGCATCGCCCAGATCTTCATCGACAGGTCGGTGACGCCGGCCTCTTCGAGCATTGCCTTGGCGGCTTCGGGATCATGCTGATCGTCTTCGACCGCGTCGTTGTAGGACCACATGGTCGGTGGGATCGGGTTCTTGGCGACCGAGCCCGAGCCCTGGAACACCACGTCGAGGATCGCCTGCTTGTCGATCGCCATGTTGAGGGCGCGGCGCACCTCGGGCTGGTCGAACGGCGCCTGCTGGGTGTTGTAGGCAAGGTAGCCGACATTGAGGCCCTCTTGCTCCATCACCTCGATGCCCTCGGCCTCCTTCATCGCGGCGATGTCGGCGGGGTTGGGATAGGGCATGACGTGGCACTCGCCCGCCTGCAGCTTCTGGTAGCGCACGCTCGCGTCGGGCGTGATCGCGAAGATCAGGTTCTCGACCTTGGCAGGCTCGCCCCAATAGTCGTCGAAGCGCGCGAAGCGGATCACCGCGTCCTTCTGGTAGGCGACGAAGCTGAACGGTCCGGTGCCGATCGGCTGCTGGTTCAGCATTTCGGGGTTGTCCTTGACGCTCTCGGCGTATTCGGCCGAAAGGATCGAGGCGAAGTCCATCGCCATGTTGGCGATGAAGGGCGCCTCGGGACGGGTCAGCGTGAACTTGACGGTGTAGTCGTCGATCTTCTCGATGCTCTCGACGAGATCGGGCATCGACATGCCTTGGTAATATTCCCAGGTGCCGCCGGAGGCCTTGTTGAAGGGGTGGTTCTCGTCGCCCTGACGCTCGAACGAGAAGATCACGTCATCGGCGTTGAAGTCGCGGGTCGGCGTGAACTGGTCGTTGGAGTGGAATTTCACGCCCTGACGCAGGTTGAAGGTGATCTCAGTGCCGTCCTCGGACACGTCCCAGCTCTCGGCGAGGCCGGGCACCACTTCGGTGGTGCCTGTCTTGAACTCGGTGAGGTGGTTGTAGACCGTGTGCGACGAGGCGTCGAAGGTGGTGCCGGAGGTATAAAGCGCGGGGTCGAAGCCCTCGGGGCTGCCTTCCGAGCAATAGACGAGGTTCTGCGCTTGCGCGGCGCCCGCGAGGGCAAGGGTGGCCGCGCCTGCGGCGAGCCATGTCTTCATCTTCATGTTGTTCTCCCTGACTGCCCGGCCATTCCGGCACACGAGGTGACGGCAGGCCGATGCGTTGTGACGGCAGGTTGTCCCAGCGGGCCACGTCAGGCAAGACCCTGCGTCCCTCTGACCCGGCGGAAACGCGACGGATCGTCCTCATTGCCCGCCATGTCCGGGCCGTCTTGCGGCTGCGGGGCCGCGCGGGCATGGTCGCGCCAGTTTTCCCGGACCCGGACTCATGGCCACCCGATCGCCCCTTCGTCGCACCGCCCCCTCCAATGCGGATGCGCCACCCGTCGCCGCGCGGGCCGAGCCGCTGCTCGGCGCGGCGCTGGTCGCCATGACGATCTTCGTCACGCTCAAGGATTGGGCCCCATCAAGCGGCGCGGGCCTGTGGGCCGCTTGGAGCGTGCCCCCGGTGATGGCGCTGCTGGCATGGCGGTTGCGCGGGCGCAGGCTGGGTTTCGTGGTGGTGGCGCTCGCCGTCACTGCGGCGCTCCGGGCGCAGGGCGGCGACTGGACGGCGCGCGTGCTGGCTGGGCTCGGCTCGGCGGCTTTCATCGGCGGGTTCTTCGTCGCGCTGGCGACGTTGCGCTCTGCGGCCGAGACCTCGCCTGCGATCCGCGCCTGCGGCCGTTATCTGGCGGGGCAGCCGCCCGGTCGGCGCTACCTTGCGCTGACGCTGGGCGGGCAGGCCTTCTCGGTGCTCTTGAACTACGGCTCCATCGCGCTTTTGGGCAGTCTCTCGGTCGCCAGTTCGGCCCGCGAGAGCGACCCGGAAATTCGGTTCCACCGCACGCGGCGGATGCTGCTGGCGATCCAGCGCGGCTTCGTGTCGGTGCTGCCATGGTCGCCGCTGTCGTTCTCGGTGGCAATCACCGGCGCGCTTTTGCCCGCCGCGCCCTACAAGGCCACGGTCCTGCCCGCCCTCGTCACCGGGCTCATCGTCGCCGGCACGGGCTGGGCCATGGACCAGATCTTCAAGCCCAAGCTCACCCATACTCCGCTGCGCCACACCCCGGAGGGCGGGCCGGGCGCGGTGTTGCCGCTGTTGTTGCTGCTGGCGCTTCTCGGCGTGCCGGTCTGGCTTCTGCACGTGGTGTTCGAGGTGCGCGTGGTCGGCGCGGTGCTTCTGGTGGTGCCGCTGCTGGCGCTGGGCTGGCTGGTGCTGCAGGAGGGCGCGCGCGGTGCCGTCGGACGGGCGGGGCATTACGCCGCCCGGGAGCTGCCGCGCTACCGTCCCGAGCTGACGCTGCTGATGATGGCGGGCTATATCGGCACGACCGGGGCGGGGCTGCTGGCACCGCATGTGGCCGAGTTCGCGCCGCTGATCGAGGCGCTGCCCGGGCCGCTGATCCTCGGACTGCTGGTCTGGTTCATCCCCGTCACCGGCCAGCTCGGCATGAACCCGATCCTGAGCGTGACCCTGCTGTTTCCGCTCCTGCCCGCACCCGAGGCGATGGGGGTGAGCCCGGTGGCGCTTTTCGTCGCGATCACCGCCGGCTGGGCGCTGTCGGGCATCACGTCGCCCTTCACGGCGACGACGCTGCTCACCGGCAATTTCGCCGGCAAGAGTGCGCTGCATATCGGGCTGAAATGGAACGGTGCCTATGCGCTGGTCACCGGTACGCTGCTCACGCTTTGGGCGGTGGGCTTCGGATTGTGGTCCTGAACGCGCGATCTGGAACTTCTCGTTCCGCCCCTGTATGAGGCAACCCCAACCGGCTGACGCAAGGTGAGGCACATGTTCGAGACACGCATCATGCGCGAGGAACTCGCGCGGCACTACGACCTCGCACCATCGCTGGAGTCCGCCGAACGGCAGGCCCATCTCTATGCGCGCATGAACAAGGTGCTGAGCCCCGTCGACTGGGCGACCTACGCGCCCTATGTCGAGGCGATCAACACGCTCAAGCGCGAGCGTGACGCGGTGATCCTCGCGCATAACTACATGACGCCCGAGATCTATCATGGCATCGCCGATGTGGTGGGGGACAGCCTGCAACTCGCCATCGAGGCCACCCGCGTCGAGGCGCAGGTGATCGTGCAATGCGGCGTGCACTTCATGGCCGAGACCTCGAAGATCCTGAACCCGGCCAAGATCGTGCTGATGCCCGACATGAACGCGGGCTGTTCGCTGGCCGAAAGCATCACCGCCGAGGGCATCGCCGAGATGCGCCGCCAATACCCGGGCGCGCCGGTGGTGAGCTATGTCAACACCACGGCGGAGGTGAAGGCCGCCTCCGACATCTGCTGCACCTCGGCCAACGCGCTGCAGATCGTCGAGGCGATGGAGAGCGATACGGTCATAATGACCCCTGACCAGCACCTCGCGCGCAACGTGGCCAAGGACAGCACCAAGCGCATCGTCTGGTGGGAGGGCAGCTGCATCGTCCACGAGCAGTACACCGCCGAGGAGATGCGCGCCTACCGCGCCGCCGATCCGGAGGTGAAGATCATCGCCCACCCTGAATGCACGACCGAAGTGACGGCCGAGGCGGATTTCACCGGCTCGACCAGCGGCATCATCGACTGGATCGACCGCGAGCGGCCCAAGAAGGCGCTTCTGGTCACCGAATGCTCGATGGCCTCGAACATCACCGACGCCTTCCCGGACGTGGCGTTCCAGAAGCCGTGCAACATGTGCCCCTACATGAAGATGATCAGCCTCGAAAAGGTTCTGTGGTCGCTGCACAGCATGTCGCCCGAGGTGATCGTGCCCGAAAAGATCGCGGTGCCGGCGCGCCGCGCCGTGGAACGGATGATCGAGCTGTCGCGCAGCCTCGCCAAGGCCTGATGTGACGATGACCCGCCTGCGCACCGAGCGCGTCGTCATCATCGGGGCCGGTCTCGGCGCGATTTCCGCCGCCCTTGCCCTCGCGCCGCGCCCGGTGCTGATGATCGCGCCGGAGCCGCCGGGGCAGGGCGCGAGCAGCGCCTGGGCGCAGGGCGGCGTCGCCGCCGCCATGGACGCCGCCGACAGCGCGCAGGCCCACGCCGCCGACACGGTGGCGGCGGGTGCCGGCACGGTCAATGCGGCCATCGCCGATCTGGTCACGCAGGCAGCGCGTGAGCATATCCACGAACTGACCGGCCTCGGCACGCCCTTCGACCGCGATGCGCAGGGCGGCTACGTGCTGTCGCGCGAGGCGGCGCATGGCGCGGCGCGGGTTGTGCGGGTCAAGGGCGATCAGGCCGGTCGGCAGATCATGGACACGCTGATCGCGGCGCTGGCGCGCACGCCGTCGGTGCAGATCCTGTCCGGCGCGCTGCTCACCGGCATCGAAGCATCAGGCGGTCGTGTCACGGGCGTCGAGATCGAGAGCGTCGATGGCTCGGCCCCCGTCATCATCGAGGCGCCCGCCGTGCTGCTGGCGGGGGGCGGCTCTGGCGGGCTGTGGCTGCACACGACCAACCCGGCCCGCATCCGGGGCCAGGTAATCGGCGCCGCGGCGCGCGCGGGCGCCATCATCGCAGATGCCGAGTTCGTGCAGTTTCACCCTACCGCCATCGCGACGGGCGGGGACCCGCTGCCGCTTGCGACCGAGGCGCTGCGCGGCGAAGGGGCGTGGCTCGTCAACGATGCGGGCGAGCGGTTCATGACGGCGCTGCATCCGGACGCCGAGCTTGCGCCGCGCGACATCGTCGCCCGTGCCGTCTTTGCCGAGCGGCAGGCAGGCCGCGATCCGGCGCTCGACACTCGCGCGAGCCTTGGCGCGAGTGTGGTCGAGAAGTTCCCGGCGGTAGCCGAGGCCTGCGCGCGCGCCGGGATCGATCCGGTCCACGGCACCATCCCGGTCGCCGCGGCCGCGCATTACCACATGGGCGGTGTCGAGACCGATGCGCAGGGGCGCAGCAGCCTCGCAGGGCTCTGGGCCTGCGGCGAGGCCGCCTCGACCGGCCTGCACGGGGCGAACCGCCTCGCCTCCAACGGTCTGCTCGAGGCGCTGGTCTTCGCGCGTCGCTGCGCCGAGGACATCATGCACGGCGCAGGCGTGCCCGAGGCTGCGCCCGAGATCGCCGTCGCCTTTGCTGCCGGTGGCCGTCGTCCCGCCTCCGAAAGCGTGGCGGCGCTGCGCCGCCTGATGACCGACCACGTCGCGGTGCTGCGCGACGGGCCGGGCCTGCGCCGGGCGCTGGCGGGCATCGCCGCGCTGGAGGCCGTCGAGCCCGCGCCCGCGTTCCGCACCATGACCGCGACCGCGACGTTGATCGCCGCTGCCGCCCTGCGGCGCACCGAAAGCCGGGGCGGCCACTGCCGCACCGATTTCCCCGAGACCGACCCTGCGCAGGCGCATCGCAGCCGCCTGACGTTCCAAGATGCCCTGACCATCCGCGCCGACTGCGCGGCCACGGAGACCGCATGACCCTGATCCCCGACCTGTTGCTCGAGCCGATGGTGCGCCATGCGCTGCACGAGGATCTGGGCGCTTACGGCGACGTCACCACCCGCGCCGTGATCCCCGCTGGGACGACCTATGCCGCGCGGATCAATGCGCGCGAGGCGGGCGTGGTCTCGGGGCTTCAGATCGCGGCCATCGCCTTTCGTCTCGTCGACCCGGCGCTGAAGATCACGACGCGTCTCGGCGACGGCGCGGCCTGCGCCCCTGGCGACACGCTGATGGAGATCGAGGGATCGGCCGCGTCGATCCTCACGGCCGAGCGCGTCGCGCTCAACTTCGCGGGGCGGCTCTCGGGGATCGCCACGCTGACCGCCGGTTTCGTGAAGGAAACGGCAGGGACGGCCACCCGCGTCACCTGCACCCGCAAGACCACGCCCGGCCTGCGCGCCGCCGAGAAGCTCGCGGTGCTGCATGGCGGGGGCTTCAACCACCGCTACGGCCTCTCGGACGCGATCCTGATCAAGGACAACCACATCGCCGCCGCGGGCGGCATCCGCGCCGCCTTGGAGGCCGCGACGGCCTCGGCCTCGCACATGCTCAAGATCGAGATCGAGGTCGATACGCTCGATCAACTCGCTCAGGTGCTGGAGGTCGGCGGCGCCGATGTCGTGCTGCTCGACAACATGTCGACCCCCGATCTTGCGCGCGCCGTCGAGATGGTCGGCGGGCGTCTCGTCACCGAGGCCTCGGGCAACATGCGGCGCGAACGGGTGGCCGAGGTCTGCGCCACGGGGGTCGACTACGTGTCGTCGGGCGCGCTGACCCATTCGGCGCGCACCCTCGATCTGGGGCTCGACTTCTAGGCGGCGAGCGCCTTTTCCGGCGTGGTCGGAGCTACCGTGGCAGGCGCCGCCCTGTCGCGATCAGTAGGCCAGTGGTGCCGCGCAGCCGCGAAGGCGAGCTGCAGCGCCAGTCCGGCCCCGAGCATCATCGTGTCGAGGACGAAGTTCTCGCCCGTCTCGGTCTTGATGCCTTGGATCAGGTAGATGGTGATCGACCCCAGAGCGAAGACCGGCAGCGCCTGCCGCCCCAGAAGCGCGAAGGGGGCGGCGAGCCGCGAGGCGCAGGCGCGCCGCACCATGCCCCATGAGGCCAGCACATAGAACAGCGCCAGCAGATGCAGCAGGCGCGGCAGGCTCAGATAAGGTTTGCTGAAGCCGGTCATGAAGCCCGGCGCACCATGCTGGTTGGCCATCCACAGCAGGTGATTGCCGGTCTTGCCGAAGCCCGGCAGGTTCATCCAGGCCAGCGACAACACAAGGAACCCCACCGCCAGCGCCATGAGCCATCGCCGCGCGGGCACCAGCCTGCGGCCCTCTTTGGCAGCGATGCCGCTGACGATGCCCAGCACGAACAAGAGCTGCCACGCGGGCGGGCTGAACTGCCAGCCGCCGGTGGGGTAGTTGGGCAGGGTCAGCCGGAAATGCGCCGCCGCCATCCACAGGAGCCCCGAGGCCGCGAGCGCCCACAGAGGTCGGCGCACCGCCGCCCAGAGCACCAGCGGCGCCGCCATCAGCAGCACGAAATAGAGCGGCAGGATGTTGGCATAGCCGATCTGGAAACCCAGCGTCGGCACCCCGATCAGGAAGCCCAGAGGATCGCGGAACAGCAGGCCCATGCCGTGCTTCCACAGCATTGCGGGGATGTCGGCGAAACTCGCCAGCGCCGCCGCGATCGCCAGCGCGCCGAAGGTGATCAGAAGATGCACGAGGTAGAGCGTCCAGGCGCGACGCCAGATCCGGGCCACGCCCTGCCAAGGCCAACGGACGCGAAAGCCCGCCGAATAGGCCAGCCCCGCCGAGATCCCCGCCATCAGCACGAAGCCCTCGGCGGCGTCCGAGAAGCCGAAGTTGCGGCTGGTCCAATTCTCCCAGAAGTTGCCCGGTACGTGATTGATGTAGATCATTACCAGCGCAATGCCGCGCAGAACGTCGAGCCGCGGGTCGCGGGTTTTGGGAAGCTGGCGGGCCACTGGGATCGAGACGGGTGCCGGCGCGGAGGTGTCAGGCATGTTGCGGCTCCTGCCGGGGTGGGGCGGCGTCGGCGTCGGTCAGCGGCCCCCACCGGTCGAGCGCCTCGTCCTGACGGGCGAGGATCGGGTCCGGGCAGGTTTCGGAGGGCACGGAGAACAGCGCGCGGCAGGGCAGGGAGGTGGCCCAGATCACCAGCGGCGCAGCGATCATCGGCCCTGCGATAGGCAGCAGCCAGCCCACCAGTTCAGGCGAGAGCCGCCATGAAGCGATCAGCCCGCCCAGCCCTATGAGCGAGATCCAGCGGCTCGCCTGCCAGCTCTCGAAAAGGCTCAGACGCCCTTCGCCGCGCGCCGATGCCGGCCAGCCGCCGTCGCGACCCGACAGCACCTGCAGCACCGAGCGGGTCTGGAACATCAGGAAGATCGGCGCGGTAACGCTCGACATGGCGATCTCGGCCAGCGTCGAGACCATCAGCCGCCACGCTCCACCGAACCCCGTCGCCCGGCCCGAGCGGATCGCCTGAATCGCGATCAAGAGCTTGGGCAGGATCAGGAGCCCCAGAACGCCGATGATGAGCCCGGCGGTGCGGGTGGTCTCGTTGGGCGGCAGCACCGGGAAGGACCAGCCCGCCAGCGGAAAATAATCGGGCTCGGCGCGCAAGGCGGGCGCGAGGATAGAGGTGGCCAGAAACCCGAGCCAGAACAGCGATGAGACATAGGCGAGGATGCCTTGCAGAAACACGAAGCGGCTCCATGGGAGCAGGCCGGGGGCCGTCAGCAGCCGCGCGTGCTGCAGGTTGCCCTGACACCAGCGGCGGTCGCGCTTGGCATGGGCGAGGATGTTCTCGGGGCCTTCTTCGAAAGAGCCCGCGAGATCCTCGTCGAGCCGCACGATCCAGCCTGCGCGCGCCAGCAGCGCGGCTTCGACATAGTCGTGGCTCAGGACATGGCCACCGAAGGGAGGCGGACCCGACAGGTCCGGCAGCGCGCAGCTTTCGGCGAAGGCGCGCACGCGCACCATGGCGTTGTGACCCCAGAACGGGCCGGTCTCGCCCTGAAGCCGCGCCACGCCGCGCGCGAAGACGGGCGAATGCAGCGCCGCCGAGAATTGCATCGCGCGACCGAAGAGCGAGTTCGCGCGGATCACGCCGGGAAGGCTCTGCAGCAGGCCGAGGCGTGGCTCCTCCTCCATGCGGCGGGCCATCTCGATGATGGTTTCGGGCGACATCAGGCTGTCGGCATCGAGGATCAGTGCAAACTCGTAGGCCGCCCCCGAGGTCTTGATGAAATCCTCGATATTGCCCGCCTTGCGGCCATGGTTGGAGGTCCGGCGGCGGTAGAAGATGCGCGCTTCGGCGTCACGCGCGCGCAAGAGCGCGAGATACCACGCCGCCTCGCGCGCGGCACCATGGGGAGAGCGGGTGTCCGAAAGGATCGCGAAATCGAAGAGCCCGGCCTGCGGCGTCTCCGACAGCGCCTCGTCCATCGCGGCGATGCGGGCGAAGGTGGCGCGCGGGTCTTCCTCGTGCACCGGCACGAGGATCACGCAGCGGCCCTTCGGCTCGGCACGGCGCGGCACGACCGCACGGCCCGGCCATAGGCCGAGCATCGCCTGCGACGCCCCCCATGCCAGCCAGAAGGTGGCCATGAGGATCAGCAGGCTGCGCGCGAACTCGACCCACAACCCGCCGGTCTGACGCTGTGCAAAGAACAACGTGAAGGCGCCGGCGGCAAGCGCGAGGCTCGCGCCCAGCGCCACCACCCGTGCCCGCGTCGGGCCGGTTCGGCTCATGTCAGGCGTCCAGTCTCGGCGCGAGAAGCGCCCTCAGGCGGGCCAGCAAGGCAGGTGTCACGTCACGCTCCAGGCGTTGGCGCGGCATGGCCAGCGGCGCGTCGGGCAGCGCGCCGCGTCGCGCGGCCTCCGCCTCGAAGGTGACGATGCCGGTGTCGGTGTCGGTGTCGTGCCGCGAGTGGGTCCGGTCGAGCATCAGGCGTTGATCCATTGATAGAGCCAGCTTTCCGAGAGCTTGCGGCCATAACCGGCCACATGCGCGGTCAGTTCGACCGTGGCGTTCGGCGCTGCCGAGACGTCGAGCACCGCGCGCCACTGGCCGCTGGCCTCGATCCGCTCGAGCGTCCGGGACGTGATCTCGCCGCCATGTGCCTCGGCCTTGAGCTCGACCTCCGCGTCCCCGGACAACCGCTCCAGCGCGCCGCCCTTGAGATCTATGACGAATTTGCGGGTACCGGCGGTGCTTTCGACGCCCGACACCCCGCCCGCGCCGGCGCGGGTCTCGGCCACATGGGCAATCTCGGCGGCGGGGTCGAGGGGCAGGTCGCCCCAGAGCAGGCGGTAGGAGAACTCCCGCTCATCGCCCGCGGAGATTTTTCCTTCGGGCACCCAGAAGGCAACTATGTTGTCGTTTGCCTCGAGATCAGTCGGAATCTCGACGAGCCGCACCGCGCCGCGGCCCCAGTCGCCCGTAGGTTCGACCCTGAGCGAGGGGCGGCGGTCATAGCGCGCGCCGCTGTCCTGATAGGCCTCGAACGCGCGGTCCCGCTGGTAGAGTCCGAAGGCGCGCGGGCTTTCCTCTCCGAAATAGGACGAGGCGAGGCGCGGGGGGTTGTTGAGCGGACGCCAGATCACGTCGCCGTCGCGCCGCTCGATCCTGAGCCCGTCGCTGTCATGAACGGCGGGGCGGTAATCGTCGAAGGCGGCGCGGTTCTTTTCGGAGAACAGGAACATCGAGGTCAGCGGCGCGATGCCGAGCTGTTCGGGCGCGCGCCGGAAGAACAACCGCGCCGTCACGTTGATCTCGGTCTCGCGGCCCGGCGTCACCACGAGGCGGTAGGCTCCGGTCAGCGTCTCGCCTTCGAGCGCGGCATAGATCGTCACCGCCCGCTCACCGGTTTCGAGCCAGAACCGGGTGAAGCGCGGAAACTCTTCGGCACGCGAGGTCGCGGTGTCGATAACGACGCCGCGCGCGCTCAGGCCATAGCGGCTGTCACGGCCCAGAGCGCGAAAGTAGCTGGCCCCGAGAAAGGCCACCATCTCGTCCTCCCGGTCGGGACGGTTCAGCGGCGCATTGAGCCTGAACCCCGCGACGCCGGGCAGATCGGCCATCTCCCCGGCTTTGTCGCTGAGCCGCCCGCGATAATCGAAGTCCTGCGTGCCGAACCGCATCGGCCGGGCCATGCCCTCGCGCAGATCGTAGAGCCGCACCGGTTCCTCGAACAGCCAGCCCATGTGGAAGGCATGCAGCCGGAACGGCGTTTCAGCGCCACGCCAGCGCGCGCGCTCGGCCTTGAAGGCGATGAGACGGTAATCGTCGTAGCCCAGCGGCCCGAGCGGCAGCTCGGCCTGTTCCGGGGCGGCGGGGGCCTTCTTGGCGCGGGCGCGCATCTCCGCCGTCAGGCTGTCGAAGTCGAAGGGCCGGGGCATGTCCTCCTCGGCGGGGGGAATGACCTTCGGAGGGGCGTTCTGGGCCAGCAGCGGGCCGGCGCCGCCGAGACCGGCGAGAAGCGTGGCGGACGCACCGATGGCGCGCAGCAATCCGCGGCGATCGAAGCACGGTGTGGTGGGGTCGAAATCGGGCATGTCTGATCTTTGAGTACTGGGAGCGCTGCCGGAATCGACCGGCGCGGTTGGTTCTCCCATGCGGCAGTGCGGCGCGGGTTGCAATGCGGATATGGATACGGTGGCCTCGCGCGCAAGAAGGCGCGACCCGCGCGCCTGTCAGAGTGGCGCAAGTGTGATCTCGTGATGCATTCCGGGCAGGCTGCGGCTCTCGATCCGTGCGCCGATCTGCGCGCACAGCCCCGCGACCAGCCCCGAGCCGAGACCCGAATCCCGATCCGGTCTCGGCTGCGCGCCCTGAATCGGCCCGACCCCGTCATCGGCGATGATGACCCGGACCTCGCCTTCGGGGCCATGCATCAGCCGCAACGTGATCTGTCCCGCGCCCTGCGGAAAGGCGTGCTTTATGGCATTGGTCACCAGTTCGTTCACCACGAGCCCCAGCGGCACCGCGCGGTCGAGGTCGATCTCCACCGGCACCACCTCGCAGGCGAGCCGGATGTCGGTCTGCGCGAGCGCGGAACGGCGCAGTTTTTCGGCGAGATCCCCGAGATAGGCGTCGAAGCGCAGCCGTCCCGTGCCCTCCGCAAAGCCGAGCTGCGCGTGCAGGTCGGCCACCGCCTCGATCCGCTTGGTCGCCGCGGCGAAGGAGCCGGGCTGGCCCGAACGGTTCGCCTCAAGCCGCAGCATCGACAGGATCAGATGCAGATTGTTCTTCATGCGGTGGTTCAGCTCGGTCAGCAGCATCTGGCGGCGGGCCAGCTCGGCCTCGCGCTCGACCTCGTGGCGCTTGGCCGCCGTGATGTCGGTCATCGCACCGATCATCCGGGCGCTGCCATCGGCGAGCCGGACCAGGCGTCCGCGCGTGCTGACCCAACGGGTTTCGCCGCCATTGCCCGGCCCGGACACACGGTAGACGCGCGCCATCTCGCCACCCGCCTTCAGCGCGCCGAGCACGCCCGCGCGCAGCGCCTCGCGGTCCTCGGGATGCACCCGGTCGAAATAATCCGACATCGGCGCCGGGGCGTCGTCAGGCGCCATGTCGAACAGCGCGCGGGTGCGGGGCGAGGCCACGACCTCGCGGCTGACGGGGTCAAGCTCCCAGGTGCCGACGGCGGCGACCTCGATGCTCATCCCCAGCATCATCGCCGCGCGCTCGCGCGCCACCTCGGCCTCGCGCTGCTCGGTCACATCGAAGTTCACGCCGGTCAGCCGCAGGGGCCGGCCCCTCGCATCCCGCAAGATCCGTCCCCGCCCCTCGATCCAGCGCAGGCCGGTCTCGGGATGATCGACCCGAAAAGACATGTTGAGCTGGCTCGCGCCGTTCGGATCGAGGCAGCCTTGGAGGTCCAAGGCGCAGCGTTCGCGGTCCTCGGGATGGAGCCGGCCGAGCCAAGCCGCGATCAACCCATCAGGTTTGCCCTGCGCGCCTAGATCGGGCGACAGCGCATAAAGCCGGAACATCTCGGGGGACCACGTGATGCGATCCTCCACCATGTCCCAATCATAGATGCCGAGAGCGGCCCCTTCCTGCGCCAGCTGCAGCCGCGCCTGCGTGCAGCGCAACGCGGCCTCCGTCTCGTGGCGGTCGGTGATGTCGACGCAGCTGCCGATGAATCCGACGAGACGGCCGCACTCCGACAGCCGCGGCTTGCCGGTGTCGAGAAACCACCGCCAGACCCCGTCATGGCGGCGCAGGCGATACTCGATCTGGAACGGGCGGCCGTCGGACAGCGCCGAGGAGTAGCTGTCGAGACCCGGCAGGTCGTCGGGGTGGATGCCGGTGATCCAGCCGCCGCCGATCTCCTCATCGAGGGTGCGTCCGCGAAACTCGAGCCATGCGCTGTTGAAATAGGTGCCTTCGTAATCTGGGTCCGACAGCCACATCGGCAGGGGGGCCTGATCGAGAGCAGCCAGGAAGGCCGCGTCCTCGCGGCGGCGTCCGGAGCCGCGCAGGTTCCCCGTGTCGATCGCTTCCATGACCCCCTCCACCTGCCGGCGCTCTTATACTTTGGTGTAGCCGCAACCCGGCAATCTTGCCAAGAGAGCCGGGCGGGAGGCCGGCATCGGCGGATCGACGCCGAAATGCGCAATGTCATGGCAGGAAGTCGCGTCTTGACCGTCGGTCGGTTTCGGGCAGAGAAATGGCGCGGAAGCGATTGACCCCGAGACCCGCCGCGCGCTCGCCTGATCCCATGTCTTCAGGAGTGCCTATGGGACCGCATGCCGCCCCCTTCGACCGCCCAGAATACGACCGCCGTCTCGTCGCCGCGCGCGAGGCGATGGCGCGCGCTGGGATCGACCTGCTCTTTGTCACCGATCCGTCGAACCAGAACTGGCTCACCGGCTATGATGGCTGGTCCTTCTACGTGCATCAGGGCGTCATCCTGCCGATGGAGGGCGCGCCGGTCTGGTGGGGTCGGCTGCAGGACGCCGCCGGGGCGCAGCGCACCGTCTGGATGGGCGAGGATCGAATCCTCGGCTATGACGACCGCTACGTGCAGTCCGCGACGCGCCACCCGATGCAGGATCTCGCCGCGCGGCTGATCGGCATGGGGCAGGGCGGCGGACGGATCGGCGTGGAGATGGACAACTACTACTATTCAGCCAAGGCCCATGCCGTGCTCGAGACCGCGCTGCCGCAGGCCACGCTGATCGACGCCACGGCGTTGGTGAACTGGTGCCGGCTGGTGAAATCGGCGCCTGAAATCGCGATGATGCGCCGCGCCGCGCGCATCTCCGAGACGATCGCGCGGCTGGCGATCGAGCTGGCCGAACCCGGCCTGCGCAAGAACGACCTCGTGGGCGAGGTGATGCGCGCCGCCATGCGCGGCGTGGGCGAGGATTGGGGCGATTATGCCGCCATCGTGCCCTTGATGCCCTCGGGCGCCGATGCGAGCGCGCCGCATCTGACCTGGAATGGCGAGGAGATGAAGCGCGGCGAGGCCACCTTCTTCGAACTGTCGGGCTGCGTGCGCCGCTACCACGCGCCCTTGTGCCGCACCGTGCATCTGGGCCAGCCGCCCGCCGAGATGGTCAGCGCTTCCGAGGCGCTGTGCGAGGGGCTGGAGGCCGGGCTCGACGCCGCGCGCCCCGGCAACACCGCGCAGGACATCGCCGCCGCCCTGCACGCGCCGCTCAGACGCATCGGCATCCATCGGCCCAATCGCTGCGGCTACCCGGTGGGTCTCAGCTATCCGCCCGATTGGGGCGAGCGCACCGCGAGCCTGCGCAAGGGCGACCTGACGGTGCTGGAGCCGGGCATGACGTTCCATTTCATGCCGGGGATCTGGATGGAGGGCTGGGGGCTCGAGACGACCGAGACGATCCTGATCCGCGAGGCAGGCCCCGCCGAGACGTTGTGCGACCTCGACCGCAAGCTCTTCGTCAAGCCATGAGTGCGCTGAAGGAGACCATCGCGCTTCTGGCCGAAATGATCGCGCATCCCACCGTGTCGGACCGGGGCAACCGCGACCTGGTGGACCTGCTCGCGGTGCGGCTGCGGGCCGACGGGGCGCGGGTCCGCGTCCTGCCCGACCAAGGGGGCGACAAGGCGAACCTGCTGGCCAGCTTCGGCCCCGAGACGGGTGGCGGCCTGCTGCTCTCGGGTCATCTCGACGTGGTGCCGCCCGGGGCGGGCTGGTCCTCCGATCCGTTTCGCCTGCGCCGCGCGGGCGGGCGGCTCTTCGGGCGCGGCAGCTGCGACATGAAGGGCTTTGTCGCCGCCTGCGTCACCATGGCCCCGACACTGGCCGCGCGCGGCGACCCGATTCACCTCGCGCTCACCCATGACGAAGAGGTGGGGTGCCTCGGCGCACAGGCGCTGGCGGCGGTGATGGCGGCGCAGGGGCCGCGCCCCGCCATGGCGATCATCGGTGAGCCGACGCGGATGCGGGTGATCGAGGGGCACAAGGGCTGTTTCGAATACACCA
The DNA here is from genome assembly GCF_047631075.1 of Limimaricola cinnabarinus. NCBI lineage: Bacteria > Pseudomonadati > Pseudomonadota > Alphaproteobacteria > Rhodobacterales > Paracoccaceae > Limimaricola > Limimaricola cinnabarinus. The sequence goes on along the minus strand of NZ_JBLHYX010000004.1, from coordinate 163,043 downwards.
CCCGTTTCACCGGGCGCGACGGTCACGGCTCGGCCCCCGAACGGGGCATCAACGCCGCGCAGGCCGCGGCGCGCTTCGCGCTGCGGCTCGATGCGCTGGCGGCTCAATTGCGCGACATGCGCCCCGAGGGTCCGTTTGCCCCGCCATGGGCCACGATCAGCGTCGGGCGGATGGTGGCGGGGGTGGCGCGCAACGTCATCGCCGGGCAGGCCGAGGTGGAATGGGAAATGCGGCCCGTGACCGAGGCCGAGGCCCTCCACGTGAAACACGCGCTGGCCGATCATGCCGAGGCCGAGATGGCGGCGCATCCGGGGCTTGTCATCGAGACCGAATGTTTCGGCGAGGTGGCGGGGCTGGAGCCGCACGAGGCCAATGCCGCGCGCGACCTGTTGCTGAAGCTTGTGGGCGGCGCGCCCGGCCTCGTATCCTTCGGCACCGAAGCCGGGATATGGCAGTCGCTCGGCATGGATGCGGTGCTGTGCGGGCCGGGCGACATCGCGCAGGCGCACCGGCCCGACGAGTATCTCAAGGAAAGCCAGCTCGCCGCCTGCCTCGACATGTTCGAGGCATTGGCCGCCCGGCCCTAGGCTTCTCAGCCCTAGGCTGCGTGATCGGGCTGGGACCTCGGAGCCTTATTCGGCGGAGGGGGGCTCCATGTCTTCTTGATCTATATCGCCGTGCTCCATCATGTCGCCGTGTTCCATACCCTCATTGGCACCGGCCCCCGGGCGCTGCTCGACCACGAACTCGACCGCGACCTCGCCCGCCTGCTCGAAGATCAGCGTCGCCGGAAACCGCGCGCCGGTCTCGAAGGGGCCTTCGAGCCCCATGAACATCACATGCCCGCCCATGCCGGGGGCAAGGGTCACCGTTTCGCCCGGGGCGATCACCACGCGGTCGAGCGGTTGCATCGTCATCATGCCGTCCGTCTCGACCGAGCTGTGCAGCGTCACCTTGGGAAAATCGGCCTCGACCCCGATCAGCGCGTCGGGCGTGCCACCGTCGTTGCGGATCGTGAAGTAGCCCGCCCCGGTGGTGGCGTGGGTCGCGGTCTCGATCGCAAAGGGGTGCAGCACGGTCAGGTCGCCGGTCCGGAAATCATGCGCCTGTGCGGCGCTGGTCAGGCCGAGGGTCATGAAAAGGGCGAGGGGGCGGAGCATCATGGGATTGTCCTTGGTTCACGTACGCCTCAGGGCGCCCCCTGCCCATATCAGCGCCACACCGGCACAAAAAGCGGCCCCTCGTCGCACCCCCGCAGGGCGCGCGGGCCGCTGCGCATTGACCTCGGCCCCTTCCTCTGCGCCTGTGTCGGCCTAATCTGAGGCAGCATAGAGATGCGAGGGGCAGGGACCATGACACAGCCATCCGCACGACACGACGCCACGGCGCTCGCGCCCTTCATGGGCGCGGTGGCGCGCGGGCCGGGGCGCGGCCGCCACCTGACACGCGAGGAGGCGGCTCAGGCGCTGCGGCTCATTCTCGACGGCACCGCGGCACCCGAGGCGGCGGGCGCGCTGCTGATGGTGATGCGCTACCGCGGCGAGAACGCCGAGGAGATCGCCGGATTCGCCGACGCATTGGCAAGCGGCGAGGACTGGCGGCAGGCCGCGCCCGCGCTCGATTGGCCCTCCTATGCCGCAGGCCGCACGCGCGGCCTGCCGTGGTTTCTGCTCGCGGCCAAGCTGGTGGCCGGGGCGGGGCACCGCGTGGCGCTGCATGGCTGGAACGCGCATCGCCACGAGATCCGCGACGCGCTGCCGGGTCTGGGCATTCCCGTGGCCGAGACGGGCGACGCCCTCGCACGCGGGCTCGACGCCCGCTCCATCGCCTATGTCCCGCTCGAAGCCTGGTCGCCCGGCGGTCATCGGTTGATCCGCCTGCGCGAGGTGTTCGGGCTGCGCTCCTGTATCAACACGGTGCTGCGCGTCGCCAACCCGTTCGGCGCGGGCGCGCAGGTCCAAGGCGTGTTCCACCCCTCCTACCGGGGGCTGCAGACCGACACGGGTGCGCTCATGGGTCAGCGCAACCTGATGATCCTCAAGGGCGCGGGCGGCGAATTCGAGCGCAACCCCTCCAAGGAGATCGAGCTGTTCGGACTGCTCGACGGCGAAGAGGTCGATCTCACCGCGCAGGCGCTGCGCGACGAGACCCGTCGCCTGGCCGATCCGGGCGGTCAGCCGCAGGACTTGCGCCGCCTCTGGACCGGCGAGATCGACGACGCCTTCGCCACCGCGCTGGTCACCGGCACGGCAGCGCTGGCGCTACTGGCGCTGCGCGCCGCGCCCGGCCTCGCGCGGGCCGAGGCGCTGGCCGAAGCGCTGTGGCAGGCGCGCGATCGCGACGCGTTGCCGGGCGGGATCGCGGCATGAAGGCCTTTCCGATGTTTCTCGCCACCACGGGTCGGCGCATCGTGATCCTGGGCGGCGGCGAACAGGCGGCGCAGAAGGCGCGGCTGGTGATCCGCACCGATGCCGAGATCATCGTCGCCGGGTTCGATTTCGACGACGAGCTGCGGGCTCTGGCCGAGGAGGGGCGGGTGCGCCTCGCCGATGCGCACGAGATCCATGCCGATCTCTTCGAGCGCGCCGCCATTGTTTTCGTCGCCACCGGGTCCGCCGGGGCCGACGGGGCGCTGCACGCGCTGGCCAAGGCGCTCGGCGCGCCGGTAGTGAACGTGGTCGACCGGCCCGCGCTGTGCGACGCGCTAACGCCTTCGATCGTCGATCGCGATCCGGTGGTGGTGGCGATCGGCACCGAGGGCACGGCCCCGGTGCTGGGTCGGCAGATCAAGACCGCGATCGAGACAATGCTGGAGCCGCGCCTGGGCGCTCTGGCCGCCCTCGCGGGCAGAATGCGCGGCGCGGTGGGCCAGAAGCTCTCGGCCCGCGCGCGTCGCGATTTCTGGGTCTGGGTCTTCTCCGGTCCGGTGCGCAGCGCCCATGCGACCGGCTCCGAACGCCGCGCGGCGCAGCTTTTGAAGGCGCGGCTGGAGGAGGGACCCGGTCCCGTCGAAGGCTCCATCGCCTATGTCGGCGCGGGGCCTGGCGACGCGGATCTTCTGTCCTTGCGCGGAGTGCGCCGGATGCAGGAGGCGGATCTCGTGGTGCATGGCCCCGATCTCGCCCCCGGTATCCTCGAACTGGCCCGCCGCGACGCGGAGCGCAAGGTCTCGGGCGACCCGGTCGCCGACGCGCTGAGCGCCGCCCGCGAAGGCAGTCGCGTCGTGCTGCTCGTCCCGGGTGCCGGGGCCGAGATGCCGGCCGATCTCGCTTCTCTCACCGACCTCTCGGTCGAGCACGTGCCGGGGATCGGTTAGACCACGGTGACGTGGCTGCCGATGGCGACATTCTCGTAGAGTGCCATCACGTCCTCATTGCGCAGCCGGATGCAGCCGTTCGAGACCGAGGAGCCGATGGTCTCGGGATTGGTGGTGCCATGGATGCGGTAATAGGTGTCGCGCCCGTTGCGATAGAGATAGAGCGCCCGCGCGCCGAGCGGGTTCTCGGGGCCGCCGGGTACGCCGTCGGCGTATTGCGCGTATTTGTCGGGTTCGCGCGCGATCATGTCGTCGGTGGGCCGCCAAGACGGCCACTCCGCCTTGCGCTGGATCACCGCCGCGCCCTTGAATTCGAGACCTGCGCGGCCGACGCCGACGCCGTAGCGCATCGCCACGCCGGGGCGGCGGATGTGATAAAGGTGGTAATCCTCGGGGATCACGTAGATGTCGCCCGGCATCAGCCCCGGATGCACCCGCACCTCGGTGGGAAGATAGACCGAACGGTCATGCGCCCGCGCCGTGTGCGCGACGGGCGCCATGAGCCCGGCAAGAAGCAGGCTGCGGCGTGTGATGGTCATCTGGTCCTCCTCATCGGTCCCATTTGCACGATCCCCCGACGTTCCGGTCGGTGTCCCGAGGCCGTCTCAGCCCGCGATCTGCGCTGGGTAGCCCGCTTCGGCAAGCTTGGCGCGCACCGCCTCGTCGGGGGCCGCGCTTGCGATTTCGGCGGTGCGGCTGTCGAGATCGACCGCGACGGTGGCCGAAGGGTCGAGCTCGCGCATCGCTGTCTCGACGGCGGCGCGGCAGTGGCCGCAGTTCATGTCGGGGATGGAGTAGCTGGTCATCGAAGCCTCCCTTTGGAGCGTGTGTCCTCGATATGAAGGGGCGCGCGGCGGCTCGGTCAAGCGCCGTGGGGCTGTTATCCGATGACAGCCCCGGTGACCCCTTGACCTTCCCATCACAGGAACCCTTATCTGACGGGTCAACCTCAACCGAAGGCCCCTCGAAGGATTTCCGGATGACCGTCCAGCCGCTCTCGTTTCAGATCGACAACATGTCCTGCGCCTCCTGCGTGGGTCGGGTGGAGCGCAGCCTGCGCGCCGTGCCCGGCGTGACCGAGGCGCGGGTGAACCTCGCCGCCGAGCGGGCCGAGGTGCAGGGCGGGCAGGCAGGGGAGCTGGTTCAGGCGCTCGAACGCGCGGGCTATCCGCCGCGCCGCGAGACGGTTCGCCTGCGCGTCGAGGGCATGAGTTGCGCTTCCTGCTCGGGCCGGGTCGAGCGCGCGCTTGCCGCCGTGCCGGGCGTGCTGGCCGCGCGGGTCAACCTCGCCGCCGAGACGGCGGAGGTGGAACGATTCGCCGGATCGGCGGCGATGACCGATCTCGTCGCGGCGGCACAGGCGGCGGGCTATGCCGCGCGCGACGCCGAAGGTCGCCCCGACGAGGCCGCGCCCGAGGATCGCAAGGCCATGGAGGCCACGGGCTTGCGCCGCCGCACATGGATCGCGGCGGCGCTGACCCTGCCGGTGGTGGTGCTGGCGATGGGCGCGCATGTGATCCCGGGCTTTCACATGGCGATCGAAGGGTCGATCGGCATCCGGGCCAGCTGGCTGATCCAGTTCGCGCTGACGACGCTGGTGATTGCTTGGCCGGGGCGGATCTTCCTGACCCGGGGTCTTCCGGCGCTTGTGCGCGGTGCGCCAGACATGAACAGCCTCGTAGCGCTGGGCACGCTGGCGGCATGGGGCTATTCCACCGTCGCCACCTTCGCGCCGACCCTGCTACCCGAAGCCGCGCGGACCGTCTATTTCGAGGCGGCGGGCGTCATCATCACACTGATCCTGCTCGGCCGGGCGCTCGAAGCGCGGGCCAAGGGCCGCACCGGGGCTGCGATCCGGGCGCTGATCGACCTGCAATCGTCGGTGGCGCGCGTCGAGCGCGGCGGCGAGGTGGTCGAGATCGCGACAGAGGCGCTGCTGCCCGGTGACGTCATGCTGGTGCGTCCCGGCGACCGCATCGCCGCCGATGGCGAAGTCGTCTCGGGCGAGAGCCGTGTCGACGAGGCGATGCTCACCGGCGAACCGCTCCCCGTGGCCAAGCGCGCGGGCGACGCCGTCACCGGCGGCACCGTCAACGGCACCGGCGCGCTGCGCGTGCGGGCCACGCGCGTCGGCTCCGAGACGCGGCTAGCGGGGATCATCCGCATGGTCGAGGCGGCCCAAGGGGCCAAGCTGCCGATCCAGGGCCTCGTCGATCGCATCACACTGCGTTTCGTTCCGGCCGTGCTGGTGTTGGCGGCGTTGACCGTGGGCGCGTGGCTGCTGTTCGGGCCTGCGCCCTCGCTCACTCACGCGCTGGTCGCCGGGGTCTCGGTGCTGATCATCGCCTGCCCCTGCGCGATGGGCCTCGCGGTGCCGACCTCGATCATGGTGGGCACCGGGCGCGCGGCCTCCCTCGGGGTGCTGTTTCGGCGCGGCGATGCGCTGCAGGCGCTCGACGGGGTCGGGATCGTGGCCTTCGACAAGACGGGCACGCTGACCGAGGGCCGCCCGGCTCTGACCGACATCTCCGCGCTGGCCGACGTCGACGAGGATGCGATGCTGGCCGATGTCGCGACGCTCGAAACGCAATCCGAGCATCCGCTCGGCGCGGCGATCGTGGCCGCCGCCGGCGCGCGCGGGCTGTCGTTGGGGCGGGCGCAAAGCGTCGAGGCGGTGCCGGGGCGCGGTCTCAGGGGCCGGATCGGCGACCGCGCGCTGCTCGTGGGCAACGCCCGGCTGCTGACCGAGGCCGGGATCGACGCGGCACCGCTCGCTGACCTTGCCCGCGCCCATGCTGAGCGGGGCCGCACGCCGGTTCTCGTCGCCATCGATGGCAGGCCGGTGGCCGCACTCGCCGTCGCCGATCCGGTGCGCCCGGAGGCGCGGGCCGCCGTCTCGGCGCTCAAGGCGATGGGCGTCGAGGTGGCGATGATCACCGGCGATGCGCGCGCCACGGCGCAGGCCATCGCGGCGGAGCTGGGCATCGACCATGTCGAGGCCGAGGTGATGCCCGAAGGCAAGCTCGCCGCCGTCGAGGCCTTGCGCGCGCGCGGCTCCGTGGCCTTTGTCGGTGATGGCATCAACGACGCGCCCGCGCTCGCGGCGGCGGATGTCGGCATCGCCATGGGCGGCGGCACCGAGGTCGCGATCGAGAGCGCCGAGGTGGTGCTGTCCTCTGGCCGCATCGGGGCGGCGGTCGATGCGCTCGCGGTGAGCCGCCGCGTGATGCGCAATATCCGCCAGAATCTCGGCTGGGCCTTCGGCTATAACGTGGCGCTGATCCCGGTGGCGGCGGGGGCGCTCTACCCGTGGAACGGCATGCTGCTGTCGCCGGTGTTGGCGGCTGCGGCGATGTCGGCCTCCTCGGTGCTGGTGCTGTCGAACGCCCTGCGGCTGCGGAGCATGACATCCGTGATGGGAGAGACGGCATGAACATCGGAGAGGCCGCGAACCGCGCGGGGCTGCCCGCCAAGACGATCCGCTACTACGAGGAGATCGGCCTCGTCTCGCCGCCGCGCGACGCCAACGGCTACCGCCGCTTTGGCGAGAAGGAGGTCCACAAGCTGGCCTTCCTCGCCCGCGCGCGGGGTTTGGGATTCTCGATCGAGGACTGCCGGATGCTGCTGTCGCTCTATGAGGACCGCGCCCGCGCCAGCGCCGAGGTCCGCGCCCTGGCCCAACGGCATGCGGGCGAGATCGACGCGCGCATCGCGCAGCTCGAACAGATGCGCGCGACCTTGGGCGATCTGATCCATGCCTGCGCGGGCGACGAGCGGCCCGACTGCCCGATCCTGAAGGATCTGGCCGGGCAGTGACGCCTCAGAAATCGCGCGGCGCCGCGCCGTCCTGCCACGGCTTGATGAGGTTGCCGAACCGGGTGAACCGGCCCTCGAAGCTCAGATCGACCGAGCCGATGGGGCCGTGGCGCTGCTTGCCGATGATGACCTCGGCCTTGCCGTGCAGGCGCTCCATCTCGTCCTGCCAGACCGCCATCTTGTCCATCTCGTGGTCGCCCGGCTTCTCGCGCTCCTTGTAGTATTCCTCGCGGAACACGAACATCACCACGTCGGCGTCCTGCTCGATCGAGCCGGATTCGCGCAGGTCCGAAAGCTGCGGGCGCTTGTCCTCGCGGTTCTCCACCTGACGCGACAGCTGCGACAGCGCCACCACCGGCACGTCGAGCTCCTTGGCGATGGCCTTGAGGCCCTGGGTGATCTCCGACACTTCGTTGACGCGATTCTCGCCTTTGCCGGTGCCCTTCACCAGCTGCAGGTAGTCCACGAAGAGCGCGTCGAGCCCATGCGTCCGCTTGAGCCGTCGCGCCCGCGCGGCAAGCTGGGAGATCGGCAGGGCCGGGGTATCGTCGATGTAGAGCGGGCAACTTTCGAGCTGCTTGGCGGCATCGACGAAGCGGCGGAACTCGGTCTCGGTCATGTCGCCGCGGCGGATCTGCTCGGAAGGCACTTCGGAGGCCTCCGACAGAATACGTGCCGCAAGCTGCTCGGCCGACATTTCGAGGCTGTAGAACCCCACGACGCCGCCATTGATCGCGCCTTCGGTGCCGTCCGGCGTGGTGCCGCGCTTGTAGGCCTTGGCGATGTTGAAGGCGATGTTGGTCGCAAGCGACGTCTTGCCCATCGACGGGCGCCCCGCGAGGATCAAGAGGTCCGAGCGATGGAGCCCGCCGAGCTTCTTGTCGAGATCGACGAGCCCGGTCGAGACGCCCGCGAGGCCGCCGTCGCGCTGATAGGCGGCGTTGGCGACCTTCACCGCGTCGGTGACGGCGCGCAGGAACGACTGGAAGCCGCTCTCGGCGCTGCCCTGCTCTGCCAGCTTGTAGAGCTTTTGCTCGGCCTCGACGATCTGCTCCTTGGGCTCGGAGGAGACCTCGACCTTGGCGGCGCGGTCGGCGATGTCACGGCCCAGCAGGATCAGCTCGCGCCGGATCGCCAGATCGTAGATCATCTGCGCATAATCGCGCGCGGCGAAGCCCGAGATCGCGGCGCCCGCGAGGCGCGCGAGATAGGCGGGACCGCCCAGTTCCTTGAGCCCCTCGTCGTCTTCGAGGAATGTCTTGAGCGTGACGGGCGAAGCCAGCGCGTTCTTGGCGATGCGCTGGGCCGCCACGTCGAAGATGCGGGCATGTACGGGATCGTAGAAGTGATCCTTCGACACGATCATCGCGATCCGGTCGAACACGTCGTTGTTGGTGAGGATCGCGCCCAGAAGCTGCTGCTCGGCCTCGATCGAATGCGGCATCTGCTCCGGCTTCGCCTCTTCGAGCGCGCCCGGACGGAATGTCGTGATCTCGTTCATCGCATCTACCCCATGGCCCCGCGCGCCGTGCCCGCGGCGCGTATCGTCGCTGATAGACGGCGACGGGGCGGGGACGCAACTTGTATAAGGCTGTGGATAAGCGGTGGAGAAGTCGCGTCCTGCCACATCTTGGCCCGAGGTTGCCCCTCAGGTCAACATGTGGTTGACGCTAGGGGAGGGCTTGTCGGCCATTGCTGGCCGATCGTCACCTCTCAGCCACGGGCCGCGGCCCAGCCCGCGGGATTGCGCAGGTAACGCTCGACCTCGTCGAGGGTATCGGTGTCGAACGCTTCGCTCCGGCGCGCCTCGGCCAGAACGTCCCACCACGTGCACAGGTGGATGAGGCCGATGCCCTTTTCGGCCAGCGCCTCGGTCACGCCCTCGAAGATGCCGTAATAGAAGATCACGGCGGTCCAGTCGCACGACGCCCCGGTCTCGCGGATCGCCTCGACGAAGCTCAGCTTCGAGCCGCCATCGGTGGTCAGGTCCTCGACGAGGATCGCGCGCTGCCCTTCGGTCATTACGCCCTCGATCCGGGCGTTGCGGCCATAGCCTTTGGGCTTCTTGCGCACATAGGTCATCGGCAGGGCCAGCCGCTCGGCGATCATCGCGCCGAAGGGGATGCCCGCGGTCTCGCCGCCCGCGACGTTATCGAAGGCCTCGAAACCCGCCTCGCGCATGATCTGAACGGCCAGGAAATCCATCACCGTGGCGCGAATCCGCGGAAACGAGATCAGCATGCGGCAATCGACATAGGTCGGGGCCTGCTTGCCGGAGGCATGGGTGAAGGGCTCGGTCGCGTTGAACTTCACCGCGCCGATTTCCAACAGCATCCGCGCGGTCAGCCGCGCGATCTCGTCCTTCGGGGGGTAGCCGGTGGGGATCATCTCGAACTCTTCGTCTGTGGGGGATCAGTCTTCGACGCGCCAGTGCAGCGCGAAGCCCGGGTCGAACACCGTGACGGGGCCGTCGCCGGTCTCGATCCGTTCGGGATAGGTCACGGGTGCGCCTCGAACCAGCGTGATGGTGTCCTCGTTGACGGGCAGCTTGTAGAAGCGCGGCCCGTTGAGCGAGGTGAAGGCTTCGAGATGGCTCAGCCGTCCCGCCGCCTCGAACACCTCGGCGAGGCACGACATGGTGTTGGGCGCAGTGAAGATGCCCGCGCAGCCGCAGGGCTGCAGCTTGGCCGGATCGCTGTGCGGCGCGCTGTCGGTGCCGAGGAAAAACCGCGGATCGCCCGAGACCGCCGCCTGCACCAGCGCCACGCGGTGGCGTTCGCGCTTGGCCACCGGCAGGCAGTAGAAATGCGGCTTGATGCCGCCTGCGAGGATGTGGTTGCGGTTGATGATCAGGTGATGCGTGGTGATCGTCGCGGCGAGGTTGCGCGGGCTGTCACGCACGTAATCCACCGCATCCGCCGTCGTGACATGCTCCATCACGATGCGCAGGTCCGGCGTCTTGCGGCGGATCGGTTTGAGCACCTTGTCGATGAACACCGCCTCGCGGTCGAAGATGTCGATCGCGCCGTCGGTCACCTCGCCATGCACGCAAAGCGGCATGCCGATCTCGGCCATCGTCTCGAAGATGGGCCGCACCTTGTCGAAATCGCGCACGCCGGAGGCCGAGTTGGTCGTGGCCCCCGCCGGGTAGAGCTTCACGGCGGTGGCGATGCCGCTGGCATGGGCGCGACGCACCTCCTCGGGATCGGTGTCCTCGGTGAGATACAGCGTCATCAGCGGCGTGAAGCCCGATCCCTCGGGGAGGGCGGCGCGGATGCGTTCGCGGTAGGCCTCGGCCTGCGCGGCGGTGACGACGGGCGGCACGAGGTTGGGCATGATGATGGCGCGCCCGAAATGGCGGGCGCTTTCGGGCGCCATGGCCTCGAGCATCGCGCCGTCGCGCAGGTGCAGGTGCCAGTCATCGGGGCGGCGGAGGGTGATCGAGGTGGGGCGTACGTCTTTCATGGCCGCTGCCTTACACCGACCGGCCGGGCCTGACCATAGGTCACGATCCGCCCGGTCCCGGGGTCATTCGCGGATCAACTGGCGCGCGATACCGCGACGGGGATCGGCCGCGCTGGCTCACCGAGTAATTCGAGCCTGCGGGCGTAGTGCTGCGCCTCGGAGGTGGTGAGCCCGTGGCGGCACAGCCGGGCCAGAAGCGCGGGCCGGTCCGCCGATTCGATCCGCCGCATCAGGCCGCGCAGATAGGTCGCGTTGCCACGACGCGCGCGCCACAGACGGGCGAAGGCGACCTTGTCGAGCCGGTCCTCCATCGCGAGATCCAGCAGCGGTGCGGCGACGCCGCCTTGATCGAGAATCTGTTCGAGCCGCGTGCCCGCATGGGCGGCGCGCAGTGCCGTGACGTTGGACCGCCTGTAGAGCGCCGCGTGGATCGCGTCGGCGGCATGGTGCGGGTCGTAAAGGACGGTCACGCGCGCGGCTGCGTCCACCATGTCGGGCGCATAGCCGTAGCGGCTGGAGAAATCGAGCCGACGTGCGCCCAGAAGGCGTCGGTCCCAACCCGCGATCTCGGGGTCCAGCGTGGCGAGCGGGCGCAACGCCAGCACCCGCGCGCCGGGGGCTGCGACCGAATAGGCGGCGGCGGCATAGCCCCCCGCATGATGCCCGTAAAACAGGACGCGATCGAAATCCTCGAAGAAGCCCTCGTCCACGAGGCGGTCGATATAGCCCCAGACCCGCGGCGCGCGGAACAGCCCGTCACCCTCGGAGATCAGCGCCAGCAGCGACCAACCATTGCGCGCCACCGCCTCGAAGCCGCGCGGCAGCGCCCGGGGGCTTCGGCGAATCGCATCGCGGGTCTCGAAGGTGACGAGCAGCTTCGGCCCTGCATCGACGAACAGGGCCGCGTGTTCAGGGCCCAGCCGCTCGTAATAGCCATGCGCATCACCGATCCGGTCGAGCCTTTCATGCCAGTCCTGCGGGGTCAGGCCGCTCAGATCCTCGTCCAGAACGGGCATGGTTTCGGTCATCTGGCGCTCCATGGCTGGGGACGCGGGACAGGCTGTCCCATGGCTGTTCAAAATCCTGCGCCATTGCGGCGGAAGTTGGCAAGGCAGGTGCTCAATTTCCGTCGCGACCGGCGGCCTGTCGCCCAATGTCTATGCGGTGTTATTGCATAGCCGAGGGGGGCGATGGAACTGGGGACGGTGCCGGAAGCGTTGCCTTGCCGACGCCATCGCCGCGGTCCGCGGAGACCGGCCCGAGAGGAGAGTAGAATGAAGCGTACCTATCGAACCAGCACGGCCCTCGTGGCCAGCCTGTCGCTGATGATGCCCTATGGAAGCGCGGTCGCCCAAGCTCAGGGCGCGTCGGGTCAGGCCGATGGCGCCGGACCGCTCGTCTGCCTTGACGGCGCCGTGCCGCCCTGCGCTCAGGATCCGCAAACGGGCACGCCGCTGCTCGATCTGCCGATCGAGACCTTGCGGGCGTTGGCGGTCGAGGACCGTCTCGATGCGGCGCTGCTGACGGAGTACGGCCTGTCGATCGATCTGCTGCGCGAAGGCTCGGATGATGATCTGCGCCAAGCCGTGGCCGATGCGCGCGCTGCCGCGATCGAGGCCGCGAATGCCGCGACGGCTTCCGCCAACGTTGCCGACACCGTCCCTGCGACGAACGAGAGCGATGTTCAGACCGAGAGCGGGGCCGAGGCTCCGGGTATGGCCGATGCTGGGGCAGCAGAGGCCGAAGCCACCACGGAAGCCACTGCAGGAACCGCTGCGCAAGACGACGCCCGCGCTGCCGATCTGCAGGCCGAACTCGAAGCTCAGGCCGCGGCGCAGGCCGAGACCGAGGCTGCCGAGCAAGACGAGGCGCTCGAAGCAGCCTCCGAAGCCGAGGCGGAGCAGAACGCTGCTCGTGCAGCCGAGGAACAGGCTGCGGCTGATGCTCAGGCCGCCGCTGACACTCAGGCTGCCGCGGACGCCCAAGCTGCCGCTGACGCTCAGGCCGCCGCTGACGCCCAAGCTGAGACTGACGCTCAAGCTGCCGTTGACGCTCAGGCTGCCGCGGATGCAGATGCGGCTGCAAAAGCCGAAAATGCTGTTGAGGCTGAGGCTGCCGGAGCTGCCGATATGAACAGCGAAGCCCGCAAGGCCGAAAAGCAGGCGGATCTGGAGGCCGCGATGGCGGCGCAGCTCGAAGCCGAGACCTCTACCGAAGCTGAAGCCGAGACCTCTACCGAAGTTGAAGCCGAAACCACGGCCGAAGCCGAGACTGAGACTGAGACTGAGGCGCAGAACGAGATCACGGCTGAGACCGCCGATGAAACTCAGGGCGATGCGGCGCAGATGACCGAAGAAGAGCGGGCCGAGCGTCGGGCCGAACGTGCCGAGCGTCGCGCCGAACGCCGCGCCCAGGACGATCTGGAAGAAATCGATCCCACTGCCGAAGAACCTCAGCAGGAGGTGGCCGCCGCCGCCAGCGCCGATGCCGAGGCTGCCGAGGTCGTCGAGACCGAGATCGACGAGGAGAACTCGCGCCAGAGCGACGAGGAATTCGCCGCTTCCATGAGCTCCGATGCCGACGCCGCCGCTGCGGTTGAGAGCGATGATGATGACGGTCTCTCCAACTTCCAGAAGGCGCTGCTTCTGGGCATCGGTGCCGTGACCGTAGGCTCGTTGCTCAACAACAACCGTGAGGTCGTGGCCAATACCGGCGACCGCGTCGTGGTCGAGGGCGACAACGGTCTCGAGATCTACCGTGACGACGACGCTCTGCTGCGTCAGCCCGGCGCCGATCTGCGCACCGAGACCTTTTCGGACGGCTCCTCGCGCTCCACACTGACGCGTGAGGACGGCACGCAGGTCGTGACGATCCGCAACGCGCAGGGCCAGGTCCTGCGCCGCAGCCGGATCTTCGCCGACGGTACCGAGGTCGAGCTTTTCGACGATCTCGCCCAGTCCGAGCCCGTCGACGTGCGCAGCCTGCGCGAGATGGAGCCCGCGCCGGTCAACCTGTCGGCAGCCCAAGCTGACCGGGCGGCGCTTCTCGAAGCCCTGCGCGCCGAGCAGGCGGTCGATACCGGCCGCAGCTACTCCCTGCGTCAGGTGCGCGAGATCGAGGCGGTTCGGGCGCTGGTCCCGGCGATCGACCTCGACACGCTTACCTTCGCGTCGGGCTCTGCTGCGCTGCGCCCCGAACAGGCCGCGACCCTCGTGGATCTGGGCCTGACGATCGAGGACCGGCTGGCCGAGAACCCCCGCGAGGTGTTCCTGATCGAAGGCCACACCGATGCGGTCGGCAATGACGCGTTCAATCTGGCCCTGTCGGATCGCCGCGCCGAAACGGTGGCTCTGGCGCTGACCGAGAACTTCAACATCCCGCCCGAGAACCTCGTGGTTCAGGGCTATGGTGAGCGGTTCCTCAAAGTGCAAACCGAAACCGACGAGCAGGCCAACCGCCGCGCCTCGGTTCGCCGGATCACGCCGCTGCTGCAGCAGGTCGCCTCGGCGCAGTAATCCGATCACGGCGATATGACGCGATACGGCAACGGGCCGCCCTTCGGGGCGGCCCGTTCGCTTTGCGGCTTGTCGCATATTTGGCGGAGGTTAGCTTGGCTGCATGACAGATGCATTCCCCGATATCCCCGCCATCGCGCTCGACTGGCACCGCGCGGGACGAGGCGCCGCCCTAGCCACCGTGATCGAAACATGGGGCTCGGCGCCGCGCGCGGCGGGCAGCCAGCTCGTGGTTGATCGGTTCGGCGCGATGGAAGGCTCGGTCTCGGGCGGTTGCGTCGAGGGCGCGGCGGTTACCGAGGCCATGGCCGCGATCGCGGATGGGCTGTCGCGCCTGCTCGATTACGGCGTGGCCGACGAGGACGCCTTCGCGGTGGGTTTGGGCTGCGGCGGGCGCATCCGGGTGCTGGTCGACCCGGTCGGCGGAGCCATGGACGAAGCGCTGCTTGCCGATCTGGTGGCGGCGCGCGCGCAGCGGCGGCCGGTGGCGCTGGTGGTCGATCTGGAGGGCGAGCGGCGGGTGCTGGAAGGGCCCGACGCCCATGCCGAGCGTTTCGCGGGCGACCAATCCGGCATCGATCCCGACGGACGCTTCGTCGGGTTGCACAATCCGCCCTTGCGGCTTGTGGTGGTCGGGGCCGTGCATATCGCGCAGGCGCTGGTGCCGATGGCGCGTATCGCGGGCTTCGACGTGGCCATCGTCGATCCAAGGGACGCCTTCGCAGCGCAGGTACGGTTTCCCGGCGCGCGATTGATCCATGATTGGCCGGATGCGGCGCTGGGGGCGCTCGCCCCGGATGCGCGCACGGCGGTGGTCACGCTGACGCATGACGCGAAGATCGACGACCCGGCGCTTCGGGCGGCGCTGGAGTCGCGGGCCTTCTATATCGGTTGTCTCGGCTCAACGCGCACCCATGCCAAGCGGCTCGAACGTCTCGTGGGCGAGGGGGTGTCCGGGCTTGAGCGGCTCGACGCGCCGGTGGGGCTCGATATCGGAGCGCGCGGCCCGGCTGAGATCGCGGTGTCGATCCTCGCGGAGATCGTCGCGGCGCTGCGGCGCCCCAGAGCGACCCTCTGATGAACGAAAGGCCACCCCGTCGGGTGGCCTTTCCTGTCGATAGGGTAACGATCGGCTTATTTCTGGATCGGGCCGATCATCATGACCATCTGGCGGCCTTCCATCTTGGGCATGTTCTCGACCTTGCCGATCTCGGACACGTCCTCGGCCACCCGCTCGAGCAGCTCGCGACCCAGTTCCTGGTGCGCCATCTCGCGGCCCCGGAAGCGCAGCGTGACCTTGACCTTGTCGCCGGTCTCGAGGAAGCGCAGAACGTTCCGCATCTTCACGTCGTAATCGTTCGTATCGGTGTTGGGGCGGAACTTGACCTCCTTTATCTCGAAGGTCTTCTGGTTCTTGCGCGCCTCGGCCTCTTTCTTCTGCGTCTCGTACTTGAACTTGCCGAAATCCATGATTTTGCAGACCGGGGGCACGGCATTGGGCGAGATCTCGACAAGATCGAGACCGGCCTCCTCGGCCAGCGCCAAGCCACGCTCGGGGCTGACGACGCCGACATTCTCGCCGTTCTGTCCAATCAGTCGGATTTCGGCCACGCGGATACGATCGTTGACGCGGGGGCCGGTGTCGCGCGTGGGGGGCGCGTTATGAGGTCTGCGGGCTATGGTGCACGTCCTTCGGTTGTTCGATTGGGTAGGGCGAAAGGTAGTCGCCCCGGTAGTGCGTTTCAAGCTGCAAAACAAGGCCATTTGATACCCTGCGCTTCCCTCGCGCCATGGCATCTGCCATATCGGGCGCTATGTGGGCCGACAAAGGTTCAGGATTTTCAATAAGGATGAGCACAATGATGAAAATTGTCGGCATCATCGTCGCCGCGGTGCTTGCGGTTGTCGTGGTGACAAGCATCTGGGGCGGCGACGACGCCGAGGTCACGACGAACTCCGCGATCAATGACGACGGCATCGATCAACTGGCCGAACCCCCCACCGCCGATATCGTGGACGAAGAGGCGGAGGCGCCCGCCGCCGATATCGAACCCAATGACGAAATGGGCGAAATCACCCCACCCGAAGGGGACGTTGCAGCGGATGCCGAGGCCCTGACCGAAGAGGTCGAGGCCGAGACCATGCCCGCGCCCGAGGGCACCGAGCCGGTGGTCATGCTCGACGACGAGGCCTTGGCCGAAGAGGTCGAGAACGCCGCCGAAGCCGCAGCCGACACCGAGGTCGCCGGGACCAACGAAGGTCTCGCGATCCTCGAAGAGGCGTTGCGCCCCGAAAGCTTTGACTACGAGGCCGTGCAGCAGGCGATCTCCGACAGCGCGCTCGAGGTCACTCGCAGGGAGCAGTTGGCCAACGCGCTCGAACGCGCGCGTCGCTATCCCGCGATCCGCGATTCGCTGCTCGAGGACATTCGCGCCGAGCTGGGCGTCGAGTGATCGCAGCCGCGGCCCGCATGCCGGGCCGCACCTTGCCCAACTGAAAACGCCGCGCGGAGCGATCCGCGCGGCGTCGTCGTTTCTGGCGTTCGTCCCCGGTCGGGATCAGCCGACGAAGGCCTTCTCGATCACGAACTCGGCCGGATCGGAATTGGCACCCTCGCGCAGACCCGCCTGTTCCAGGAGGGCCTTGATGTCGAGGTTGAAGCCGAGGCTACCGCAGACCATGGCGCGGTCGGTCGCAGGATCGAGCGCCGGCACCCCGAGATCCGAGAACAGCTCGCCATTCTCGATGAGATAGGTGATGCGGCCCATCTTCGCGCTCTCCTCGCGCGTGGTGGTCGGATAATAGACCAGCTTGTCGAGGTTTTCTTCGCCGATCAGCTCGCGCAGCATCTCGTCGGTCTTGACGCTCTCCACCAGTTCGCGGCCATAGGTCAGCTCGGCCACGTCGCGGCAGGTATGGGTGACGATGACCTGTTCGAACTTCTCGAAGGTCTCGGGGTCGCGCAGCAGCGAGGCGAAGGGCGCGAAACCGGTGCCGGTCGAGAACAGCCACAGCCGCTTGCCGGGGATCAGAGCGTCATGCACCAGCGTGCCCACCGGCTTGGGGCGCATGATGATGTGGTCACCCTCCTGAATGTGCTGCAGCTTGGAGGTGAGCGGGCCGTCGGCAACTTTGATCGAGTAGAACTCCAGCTCCTCGTCCCAGTTGGGCGAGGCGATGGAATAGGCGCGCATGAGCGGCTTGCCGTTGTCGCCCATCAGGCCGATCATCACGAACTCGCCCGAGCGGAAGCGCAGGCTCGCGGGGCGCGTGATCCGAAAGGAAAACAGGCTGTCGGTGTAATGACGCACGGCGGTGACGACCTGCGCATCGGGAGATTGGGCCACGCGGGCGGCGTTGGTCTGGGTCACTGGGCTTTGCTCGGTCATGTCTTTCTCGCTCGGCTCGAATAGGGGAGGGGGCGGGCGGCGTAAAGGCGGCTCAGCCGCGCAGCCGCGCCTGATAGTCGTGGGCTTTCCAGTCGGCGCGGGCCAGCCACTGATCCTCGGGCTGGCGCTGGGCCAGATCATCGGAGATCTCGACCTCGTCGAAACCCGAACGCCGGGCCATGGCGTATTGATCCGCGATCACGTGACCGGTCGCGCGCAGCCGACCGGTAAAGCCCAAGGAGCGCAGGTCGCGCCCATGGGTGAAGCCGCGCCCGTCCGAAAAGGCGGGGAAGGTCACGCGGATCGCCGCGATCTCGCCCAGCCGACCCACCAACGTGCGCGGATCGTCGGCGGGCGCGATCTCGATCGCGGTGTCCTCGGCGCTCGCCTCGGCCAGCGGCACGAAGCCGCCTTCGAAATCATCGGGGCCAAAGCCCTTGTCGGTCACGATCACGGTCATCTCATCCTCTCGGGGCCGCGCCCCTGTCTGCTTGCGGTCCGGTGCGGTTTCAGGCGTCGGCGGGCTTGCCGCGCACCATTCTGCCATTCACGAAGTGGATGCCGCATTCTTCCTTGTCGCTGTCGCGCCAGCGCCCTGCGCGGGGGTCTTCGCCCGCCGCCACCTTGCTGGTGCAGGGCGCGCAACCGATCGACGGATAGCCTTGGGCCACCAGCGGGTGCCGCGGCAGGCGGTTCTCGGCGATATAGTCCTGCAGGTCGCTGCTGGTCCAGTGGGCCAGCGGGTTGATCTTGATCCGCAGGTCGTCCTCGTTCTCGAAGAACTCCAGCGCCGCGCGGGTCTTGCCCTGGTAGCGTTTGCGTCCGGTGATCCAGCTGTCGAAACCGGAAAGCGCGCGCTGAAGCGGCTCGGTCTTGCGGATGGCGCAGCACAGATCGGTGTTCGAACGATGCAGCAAGTTCTCGGGGTCATGCTCGGCCAACGCCTCGGGACGGGCCTTGATGGTCCGCATGTCGGTAAAGCGCAGCCGCTCCGCGAGATCCTGCTGATAGGCGAGGGTCTCGGGAAACAGCATCTCGGTGTCGACGAAAAGCACCGGCGTGGTGCGATCGATCACCGAAACGAGGTGCAGGAGCACGACCGATTCCGCACCGAAGGAGCTGACCATGGCGATCCGCCCGAGCGCATGCTCGGACAGGGCCTTTTCAAGCACCGCCGTCGCCCCATGGTGGCGGTAGCGGGCGTTCAGCTCGGCGACGGTCTCGTCGATGCGATGCGGCGTCTCATGCAGCATCGGCCCGCTCCCGTTTCGCCTCTTGCTCAGGATAGAGCACCGACTTGAACGGCGCGGGCCCGAGGCGGCGATAGGCGGCGAGGAACGTCTCGTCGGGGCTTGAGCGTAGGTCGAGATAGCCCAGCACCAGCCGCTCGACCGCAGGCACGATCTCCTCGGCCGAGAAGCCGGGGCCGGCACGCTCGCCGATGCTCGCGGTTTCGTCGCCCGAGCCGCCCAGCGTCACCTGGTAGTTCTCGACGCCGGCGCGGTCGAGGCCGAGGATGCCGATATGGCCGACATGGTGATGGCCGCAGGCGTTGATGCAGCCCGAGATCTTGATCTTGAGCGGGCCCACGTCGTGCTCGAGCTTCAACTCCTCGAAGCGCAGCGCGATCTGCTGGGCCACCGGGATCGAGCGGGCGGTGGCCAGCGCGCAGTAATCCATGCCGGGGCAGGCGATGATGTCCGACACCAGCCCGATATTGGCGGTGGCGAGGCCGTGCTCGCGCAGCTTGGCGTGCAGCTTGGGCAGGTCCGATTTGTGGACATGCGGCAGGATCACGTTCTGCTCGTGGCTGATGCGCAACTCGTTATGGCCGTAAAGATCGGCGAGATCGGCCAGCACGCGCATCTGCTCGGCGGTGGCGTCGCCAGGCGTCTCGCCATGCTTTTTGAGCGAGACCGAAACGATGGCATAACCTTCGGCGCGATGCGCGGTCAGGTTGGTGTCGGCCCATGAGCGGAACAGCGCATCGGCGGCATAGGCGTCGTCGTAGGCTTTGAGCGGTGCGTTGCGCCACGCGGGCGGGGCGAATTGCGCGCGGATCTCCTCGAAGAGCTTCACGTCCACGCCCGAAAAGGCGGGCTTGGTGCGGGCGAACTGCTCGTTCACCGCGTCGCGGAACGCCTCGAGGCCGTTCTCGAAAACGGTGATCTTGATGCGTGCCTTGTACTTGTTGTCGCGCCGGCCCAGCAGGTTGTAGGCGGCAACGATCGCCTCGCAATAGGGCAGCAGGTCGTCTTGGGAGACGAACTCCTCGATCACCTTGCCGATCATCGGGGTCCGGCCGAGACCGCCGCCCACGAGCAGCTTGTAGCCGATCTCGCCATGGGCGTTCTTAACGATCTGGATGCCGATGTCATGCGCTTGGATCACCGCGCGGTCATGCGCGGCGCCGGTGACGGCAATCTTGAACTTGCGCGGCAGGAACTGGAATTCCGGGTGATCGGTGGACCACTGGCGCAACAGCTCGGCCACGGGGCGCGGATCGGCGATCTCGTCGGCGGCGGCACCGGCGAAGTGATCGGCGGTCACGTTGCGGATCGTGTTGCCAGAGGTCTGGATCGCGTGCAGGCCGACATCGGCCAGCGCCTGCAGCATCTCGGGCACGTCGCGCAGCGCCGGCCAGTTGTACTGGATGTTCTGACGGGTGGTGAAATGGCCGTAGCCGCGATCCCACTTCTCGGCCAAGAGCGCCAGTGTGCGCATCTGGTCGGAATTGAGCGTGCCGTAAGGGATCGCCACGCGCAGCATGTAGGCGTGCAGCTGCAGGTACAGCCCGTTCATCAGGCGCAGCGGACGGAACTCGTCCTCCGTGAGCGAGCCGTCGATCCGGCGTTCCACCTGGCCGCGAAACTGGTTGACGCGCTCTTGGACGAAGGCGCGGTCGAAGTCGTTGTAATGATACATGCTCAGATCTCCACTTGCTTGCCGTGGGCATAGTTCGACGGCCCGCGTGTGCGGAAGGTTTCGCGAAAATGCGTCGGCTCGGGGCCTTGGGCGCCCGCCACGGCATCGGCGAGATAGGGGCCGACGACGGTGGCCGCGTCCGACTGCGCGGTGAGCAGCCGCAGTTCGGCATGGGCCTCCTCGTCGAGCAGTTCGGCCTCGCGCATGTCCGGGGTCCAGCGTCCCTCGGCGGTCAGCCAGACGGCGTCACCTTCGAGAAGGCGGTTGGCGGTCACGACCTTGGGCGTGAACTTGCGGGGCATGGCGCGATCTCCGTCTTGTGTTCAGGGGCTGATATAGGACAGATGTCTTGCTTTTGGCCACCCACCGGGGCAGATAAGGAATGCGTGTTCCGCCATGGGCAATTGGGGGGACATGCGTTCCAGATTGGAGGAGAGCCGCGAATGTCGTTCCAGCCCGATGAGATCGACCGGAAGATCCTGATCGAGTTGCAGCGCGATGCGGGCCGGTCGCTCGACGACATCGCCAAGGCGGTGGGGTCGTCCAAGACGCCGGTCTGGAACCGGATCCGCAAGATGCGCGAGCGTGGCATCATCGGACCGCAGACCGTCATCCTCGATGCCGAGGCGCTGGGCTTCGAGGCCTGCTTCTTCGTGTTGATCCGCACGAGCGCGCATGAGGCCGATTGGCAGGCCAAGTTCCTCGCCACACTGCGCGACCGCCCGGAGGTGCAGGAGGCTCACCGGCTGGCGGGCGACATCGATTACATCCTCAAGGTGCGGGTGCGCAACGCGCGCGCCTATGACGCCTTCTATCAGGCTCTGATCGCCGAGGTGCGGGTGCAGAGCGTCACTGCGCTCCTGTCGATGGAGGAGATCAAGTCGACGGTGGCGCTGCCGCTCTGAACTGGTCTCAGAACGCGCGGACCGTCAGCTTCTCCAGCCCGTGGAAATGATAGAGATCGGCGTAGCGCGGCGGCTCGGCGAGCTTGAGGTCGGGGCAGTGCCGCATCAGGGATGTGAGGGCGATCCGCATCTCCAGCCGCGCCAGCGGGGCGCCGACGCAAAAATGGATGCCCGCGCCGAAGCCCAGATGCGCGGGCCCCTCGCGGCGCGGGTCGAAGCGATGCGGGTCGATATAGGCCGCGGGGTCGCGGTTGGCCGCGCCGAGCAGGCAGGCGATCCGGTCGCCGCGTGCGAAGCGGTGCCCGAGGATCTCCAGATCCTCATAGACCCATCGGGTGAACATGTGCAGCGGCGGATCGAGCCTGAGCAGCTCCTCGATGCAGGGCGCGTCGATCTCGCGGTGATCCTGTTCGAGTAGCGTCTTTACCGCGTTGCCCAAGCTGTGCACCGTCGCCTCGTGGCCCGCGTTCAGCAGCAGGACGCAGGTCGAGACCAACTCCTCGGTGGTGAGTTTCTCGCCCTTTTCCTCGGCGGCGATCAACTCCGAGATCAGGTCGTCACCGGGGCTGCGCCGCTTGTCAGCGATATAGACGGCGAGAAAGTCGCAGAACGCCTGCGTCGCCATCTCGGCGGCGTCCTCCATGGTGCGGGTGCGGCCTGCCTGATACATGCCGACCATGGCGTTGGACCAGGCCAGCAGATCGTCGGCCCGGCTTTCGGGCAGGCCCATGAGACGGGCGATGACGATGACCGGCACATGCCGCGCATAGGTGTCGAGAAGGTCGAACGGCCCTTGCGGAAACCCGTCGATCAGCCGGTGGCACAGCGCCTCGATCTCGGGCGCGAGGGCGTTGACGCGCCGCGAGGTGAAGGCGCGCAGCACCAGACCGCGCAGCCGCGTGTGGGCGGGCGGCTCCAGTTCCAGCATCGAATGCGCCTCGCAGGCGTAGAAGGCCGAGAGATGGTCGGGGATCTCGGCCGCGTGCTCCACCGGCGCCTCGCGGCCCATGCGCCGGTCGCGCAGCACCAGCGACACCGCCTCGTGCGTGGTGGCGCAGGCCATGCCGTAATCGGTCCAGCGGAACAATGGCCCCGTCGCCCTTGCCCGGTCGTAGAACGGGTAGGGGTCCTGCACAAAGGCGGTCTCGGTCGGGGCTTGGGTCAATTCCTGCATGACAAGACCGTGACCCGTGGCTCTGGTCTTGGCAAGCGCGCAAGCGATAGGATGCGGCGATGGACGGATCGCGGATCAGGCGGGCGCTGCGGGTGCTCGGATTTCTGGCACTGGTGACGGCGCTCGCGCTGGCGGTGCAGCATTGGGGGTATCGCGCCGCCCTGACCGACATGTCGCGCCGGGGTGCTGCGGATCTGGCGCTGGCCTCCGACCGGCTGACCGGAGAATTGCAGCGCTATCGCCAGCTTTCGGTGCTGACCGCGCGCCATCCCTATCTCGCGCCGCGGCTGACGGGGCCGGATGCGGGCCGGGCCGAGGCGCTGTTGCGCCAGACCGCCGACATGACCGGCGCGCTCGACATCGTGCTGCTCGACACCGAAGGGCGCGAGATCGCGGCGGCGGGCCGGGTGACACGGCGAAGGGATGCGGGAACGCCTTGGTTCGAACGGGCGATGGACGGCGCTCTCGGCGTGGCGCATCTGTCGAGCCGACGCTACGGTCGACGCGTCTTCTTCTTCGCCGCGCCGATCTTCTCTCCGGACGGCCCGGTCATCGGCGCGGTTCTGGTGATCACCGATGTCGAGGCGATCGAGGCGAGCTGGCGCGGCGATCGCCCGGCGCTGTTCTTCACCGATGATGCCGACCGGGTCTTCGTGTCGAACCGCTCCGAACTGGTGGGCCGCAGCGATCTGGGCCTCGTGTCGCGTCACCACACCGCCGGGCACGAGATCTGGCGCATGCGGGCCGGCCCCTATCTGCCCGAGCGCGGCCTGCACCTGACGCAGCCGCTTCCGGTGATCGGGCTTCGGGGCGAGGCGCTGCTCGACACCGCGCCCGCGCGGCGCATCGCGCTGTTGCAGGCCGCCGCCGCCGCTGCGCTCTGCCTCGCCTTTGGGGCGCTGCTGTTCCTCGCCACGGTCCGGCGGCGCACGCTGGCGCGCGCCAATGCCCGGCTCGAAGAGAGGGTGGCGCGGCGCACCGTGGCGCTGCAGGCGGTCAATGCCAACCTGCAGCGCGAGGTGGCCGAGCGGGCGGCGGCGGAGGCGCGCCTGCGGCGCGCGCAGGCCGATCTGGTACAGGCGGGCAAGCTGTCGGCGCTGGGCCAGATGTCGGCCGGAATCAGCCACGAGCTGAATCAGCCGCTGATGGCGATCCGCAGCTTTGCCGAGAACGCCGAGACTTTTCTCGCACGCGGCAATCCGGAGGCGGCGGGCCGCAATCTGGGCCGCATCTCGGAGCTGGCGCGCCGCATGGGGCGGATCATCCGCAACCTGCGTGCCTTTGCTCGGCAGGAGAGCGAGGCGATGGTCGATGTCGATCTGATCGCCGTGGTCGAGGCGGCGCTCGAGATGGCGGGCGCGCGGGCCCGGCAGGCCGAGGTCGAAATTCTGTGGACCCCGCCCGCCGCCCCGGTGCTGGTGCGCGGCGGCGAAGTGCGACTGCAGCAGGTGGTGCTCAACCTCGTCGGCAACGCCATCGACGCGATGGAGGGCCGCGAGGCCAAGCGCCTCGCCATCGATATCGCGCAGGGGGGGGACCGCGTTCGGCTCATCGTGCGCGACAGCGGGCCGGGGATCAGCGCGCCGGACCGGATCTTCGATCCGTTCTACACCACCAAGGAGGTCGGGGCCTCCGAGGGGATGGGCCTCGGGCTCTCGATCTCCTATGGCCTCGTGCAGAGCTTTGGCGGCGCGATCCGGGGCCGCAACCACGAGGATGGCGGCGCGGAGTTCACGGTCGAACTCGACCGCGCGAGGGCGAGCGAGGCGGCATGACGACCAAGGTATTGCTGGTGGATGACGACCGCGAGGTGCGCGAGGCGCTGGGCCAAACGCTGGAGTTGTGCGATCTCGACCCGATCCTCGCGGGTTCCTACGTCGCGGCCAAGGACCACATCGCGCCTGAGTTCGACGGCGTGATCGTCACCGACATCCGCATGCCGGGGCGCGACGGGTTTCACCTTCTGGCCCGCGCCCGCGAGGTCGATCCCGACCTGCCGGTGATCCTGCTGACTGGTGAGGGAGACATTCCGATGGCGGTGCGGGCGATGGAGCAGGGCGCGCATGGCTTTCTCGAAAAGCCCTGCGGTCCCAAGGATTTCGTCGCTGCCGTGAAGCAGGCGCTGGGCCTGCGGGCCGAGGTACTGGCCGCGCGCCGTGCGCAAGCCGCCAAGGTTGAGGGCGACGCCGCGGCGCGGATGCTGGTGGGCCGGTCGCCGCAGGCCGAGGCGATGCGGACGCGGGTGCGCGCCATTGCGCGCGCCTCGGCCGAGGCGCTGGTCTGCGGCCCGCCAGGCAGCGGCACCTCCAAGGTGGCCGAGGTGATCCACCTGCTTTCGGCCTCGGCCCGCGCGCCTTTCGTCAAGCGGGCAGGGGCCGGGCTCGACGAGGCCGGTCTCGTGGCGGCGATGGAGGAGGCGGGCGGCGGCACGCTCTATCTCGACGAGATCGCGGCGCTGCCGCCGGGCACGCAGTACGCGCTGCTCGACCGGCTCGAAAGCGGTGGCGCGCGGCCCCGCGTCATCGGCGGCAGCACCCGCGATCCGGGCGCGGAGGCCGAGGCGGGGCGGCTCAACGCCGAACTGTTCTGGCGGCTCGACCTGATGCGCGTGACGATCCCGGCCCTGCGCGAGCGGCCCGACGACATCCCGGTGCTGTTTCGCCACTACGTCGCGCAGGCCTGCGAGCAGGCCAACCTGCCCATGCCCGAAATCGAAGCCGAGCTGCTCGCCCGGCTGATGGCGCGCGACTGGCCCGGCAACGCC
Organism: Limimaricola cinnabarinus; assembly: GCF_047631075.1. Taxonomy (NCBI): domain Bacteria; kingdom Pseudomonadati; phylum Pseudomonadota; class Alphaproteobacteria; order Rhodobacterales; family Paracoccaceae; genus Limimaricola; species Limimaricola cinnabarinus. The sequence goes on along the minus strand of NZ_JBLHYX010000004.1, from coordinate 137,774 downwards.
CGCGCGCTGACCTCGGTGGCGATGCGCGTGGCGATGGGCCTCGATCCCGGCCTCGAAGCCCCAGTCCTCACGCAGGACGAGCCGGGCCTCGCCGAGCAGCTTGCGCGCGTCGAGCGCTCCTTGCTGATTGAGGCGCTGCGCCGTCACGAGGGCCACGCCACTCGCACCGCAGAGGCGTTAAAGCTGCCGCGCAAGACGTTCTACGACAAGCTGACGCGCCATGACTTGCGACCCGAAGATTACAGGCATGAATGATTGTGTGGATTTCCGCACAGTTTGAGCCCTGTCTTGTGCGGATCTTCGCCCAGTCCTTCTCATCCCTCCGGATGATTTCCTGAATTGCAGTCAGCAAACCTTTGTCCGGTAAGCAATTTTTACCAGTAATTGCCTTGGGCGGTTTCCAGCTTGAGTGGCGGCATCTCTGCCTGTTTTCTCGGCTCACAAGAAACAAGGTCCTCTGGGAGGAGACACATGAAGTATCTTTCGCTCGCCGCCACCGCGGCCGCTCTCGCCATCGCTTCGCAGGCCGCGCAGGCCGATCCGATGGGCTGCGACGAAGGCGAAACCGTGGTGAAGTTCAGCCACGTCACCAACACCGACAAGCACCCCAAGGGGATCGCCGCCGAGCTTCTCAAGACCCGCGTCAACGAGGAGATGGAAGGCACCATGTGCATGGAGGTCTTCCCGAACTCCACGCTCTATACCGACGAGCAGGTGATCGAGGCGATGCTGCGCGGCGACGTGCAGATGGCCGCGCCGTCGCTGTCGCTGTTCGAGAGCATCACCAAAGCCTACCGCCTGTTCGACCTGCCGTTCCTGTTCGATGACATCGCCGCCGTGGACGCGTTCCAGGCGTCAGAGCCGGGTCAGGAGATGCTCGACAAGATGCAGCGCCGCGGCGTGCAGGGTCTGGGCTTCTGGCACAACGGCATGAAGCAGATGTCGGCCAACAAGCCGCTGCTGGAGCCGACCGATGCCCAAGGCCTGAAGTTCCGCGTCCAGCCCTCCGACGTGCTGGTCGCGCAGATGGAGGCGCTCGGCGCCAGCCCGCAGCCGATGGCCTTCGCCGAGGTCTACGGCGCGCTGCAGACCGGCGTCGTCGACGGTCAGGAGAACACCTGGTCCAACATCTACGGCCAGAAGTTCTTCGAAGTGCAGGACGGCATCACCGAAACCAACCACGGCGTGCTCGACTACATGCTCGTGGCGAGCGTCGATTTCCTCGACAGCCTCGATCCGGAAGTGCGCGAGCAGCTGGTGACCATCGCCGAGGAAGTGACCGCCGAGCGCAACGCCGCCGTCACGCAGGTCGACGAAGAAGCCCGTCAGGCGATCATCGACGCCGGTGGCGAGATCCGCGAGCTGAGCGAAGAGCAGCGCGAGGCTTGGGTCGAGACCATGAAGCCGGTCTGGGCACAGTTCGAAGAAGAGGTCGGCGCCGACATGATCGAGGCCGCCCAGACCGCGGGCAAGTAAGCTAGACTGACCGGGCAGGGGCCGGGCCGCCGCCGTGCGGCCCGGCCCCTCGCATATCCGCAACACCGCAACTTGAGGGGACACGGGGGATGAACGCCGTCCACAACAGGCCCGACAAGGGCCGCTTCGCCCGCTTCGTCGAGGAGTTCGAGGAAGGCACCATCGCCTTCCTGCTCGGCGTGATGACGCTGCTCACCTGCACCAACGTCATCATGCGATACGGCTTCAACAGCTCCATCATCTGGAGCCTGGAGACGGTGCTGACGCTGTTTGCATGGCTGGTGCTGTTCGGCATCGCCTACGGCTTCAAGATCACCGCGCATCTCGGGGTCGACGCCGTCATCAACCTGCTTCCCAAACGTGGTCGCCGCGTCGTGGCGCTGATCGCCTGCGCCGCATCGCTGGCTTACGGCGTGCTGCTCCTCAAGGGGGCGTGGGACTATTGGGCGCCGTTCGCGGACCTGCCCAAGACCACCGGCACATGGCTGCCCACCGGCTTTGACACGGCCGCCCGCACCACCTCCTATTTCGAGACCGACCAGATCCCGATGTTCGACTGGCTGCGCTTTCTCGAAGGCTGGATCAACTACGACGAGCGCTACTCCAAGATGCCGCGGGTGATCCCCTATCTGATCCTGCCGATCTCGGCCGCGCTGATCCTGTTCCGCCTGATTCAGGCCACGATCCGCGTCTGGAAGGGCGAATCCGAAAGCCTGATCGTCAGCCACGAAGCCGAAGACGCGGTCGCCGACGCCGCGCATCTCAACCGGGAGCTCTCCTGACCATGGAAGTCGTCTTTCTCTTCCTGATGATCGTCGGCCTGTTGCTGATCGGCGTGCCCATCGCCATCGCGCTGGGCCTGTCCTCGATCGTCTTCCAGCTGCTGTTCTCCGAGACCTCGCTGGCCTCGATCGCGCAGTCGCTCTACCAGTCCATGGCGGGCCACCCCTCGCTTCTGGCGATCCCGTTCTTCATCCTCGCCTCGTCCTTCATGTCGACGGGCGGCGTGGCGCAGCGGATCATCCGCTTCGCCATCGCCTGCGTCGGCCACTTCAAGGGCGGTCTCGCCATCGCGGGCGTTCTGGCCTGCATGATGTTCGCAGCACTTTCGGGCTCGTCTCCCGCAACCGTGGTGGCCATCGGCTCGATCGTCATCGCGGCGATGCGGCAGGTGGGCTACACCCGCGATTTCGCCGCTGGTGTGATCTGCAACGCCGGCACGCTGGGCATCCTGATCCCGCCCTCGATCGTGATGGTGGTCTATGCCTCGGCTACCGATGTGTCGGTGGGACGGATGTTCCTCGCGGGCGTGATCCCCGGCCTTCTCGCGGGCGTCATGCTGATGGTCACTATCTACGTGATGGCCCGGATTAAGGACATGCCTGCGGGCGAATGGCTCGGCTGGGGCGAGATCTGGGCCAGCTTCCGCGATGCCTTCTGGGGGCTGTTTCTGATCGCGATCATCATGGGCGGCATCTATGGCCACCCGTGGATCGATTTCTCCGCTAGCTTCCCGATCGTCTGGGCACCGGGGGCCTTCACCCCGACCGAGGCCGCCGCCGTCGCCGCCGTCTATGCCTTCATCGTCGCCACATTCGTCTATCGCGACATGGGGCCGCTGGCGGCGAAGGAAAAGGGCGGCAGGCCGACGCCGCTCTACCGGGCGCCATGGGCACTCGGCACCGGGTTCATTCACCGCGACACGCGCAAGACCCTGTTCGAGGCAGGAAAGCTGACCATCGTGCTGATGTTCATCATTGCCAACGCGCTGATCCTCAAGCACGTGCTGACCGACGAGCAGATCCCGCAGCACATCGCCAGCGCGCTTCTGGGTGCCGGTCTGGGACCCATCACCTTCCTGATCGTGGTCAACGTGATCCTGCTGATCGGCGGCCAGTTCATGGAGCCTTCGGGGCTTCTGGTGATCGTCGCGCCGCTGGTCTTCCCGATCGCGATCCAGCTTGGCATCGACCCGATCCATCTGGGCATCATCATGGTGGTGAACATGGAAATCGGCATGATCACGCCCCCCGTCGGTCTCAACCTCTTCGTGACCTCGGGCGTCGCGGGGATGTCGGTGATGGGCGTGGTGCGTGCGGCATTGCCGTTCCTCGCGGTGCTTTTCGTGTTCCTGATCATCGTCACCTATGTGCCGTGGATCTCCACCGCCCTGCCCAACGCGGCAATGGGACCCGAGATCATCGTGAATTGAGGCGAGACGTCCTCGAACGACGAAGGGCGCCCCGAGGGGCGCCCTTTCTTTTTCTTGCCGGTGTCTTGTTCAAAGGGAGGATTCGAGTGCCGAGATGATCGGCGAGAAGTCGGTCGATTTCAGGCTCGCCCCGCCGACCAGCGCGCCGTCGACATCGGCCACGCCGAAGATTTCGGCGGCGTTGTCGGGCTTGACCGAGCCGCCATAGAGCAGCCGGATCGCGTCGGCCTCGTCGCCGAACCGCTCGCGCAGCTTGGCGCGCAGCGCCTCATGCACCTCGCCGATCTGTTCGAGGCTCGGCACCTTGTCGGTGCCGATGGCCCAGATCGGCTCGTAGGCGACGACGGTATTGGCGCCGGTGGCGCCATCGGGCAGCGAACCCGCGAGCTGCGCCGCCACGATGTCGAGCGTCTCGCCCGCCTCGCGCTGCGCATCGGTTTCGCCCAAGCAAACGATGGCGGTGAGGCCCGTCTTGTGCGCCATCTCGGTCTTGGCCCGGACCATCTCGTCGGTCTCGTGGTGATCGGCGCGGCGCTCCGAATGGCCGAGGATGACATAGCGCGCCCCCGACTCCTTGAGCATCTCGGCCGAGATGTCACCGGTATGCGCGCCGCTGGCCTCGGCGTGGCAGTCCTGACCACCGACGCGGATCGGCTGACCGCCGAGCGCGAAAGCCATGCGCGAAACCAGCGTCGCGGGGGGGCAGACCACGATGTCGACGCGCGGCGCCGCCCATGCGATGCCCAGGGCCTCGATCTCCTTGAGATCGGCGTTGGTGCCATTCATCTTCCAATTGCCCGCGACAAGTTTGCGACGCATGTGTCGTCCTTTCGTGTGAGAAGAGTTGCGCCTGTGTAGACCATATGCGCCGATGGCAAAAGCCGAGGGGCCGGCCCCTTTCGGAACCAGCCCCCGCGCAGGCGATGCGTTTCGCAACTCAGCCGCTCTGACGCGCGGCGGTCAGCTCCGTGACATCCTTGAACTTGATCGATTCGCCGCAGCCGCAGGCGTCCTCGACGTTCGGGTTGCGGAACTTGAAGCCCGATTCCAAAAGCGAGGTCTCGTAGTCGATCTCGGTGCCGAACAGGAACATCTGCGCCATCGGCGCGATCATCACTCGCGCGCCGTCCTGATCGACCGTCTCGTCGTGGGGATCGGCTTCGTCGACATAGTCCATGGTGTATTCCATGCCGGCGCAGCCGCCTTTCTTGAGGCCGATGCGCAGCCCCGCATGGCCACCTCTCTCCATCAGCCGGGCGATCTGACGGGCGGCGGCGGGGGAAATGCTGACGGCCTGCTTGCCGGGGATCGAGAACATGCGTGCCTCCTGTCTGGGCTCGCCCCCAACATAAGGGCAGGGCGCGCCCGTCTCAAGGCGCACTCACGCGCTCTCGGCCGGTGTCACCTTCGGAAACATCGGCCTGCCATCGGCCTGCATCTCGGCCATGCGCTCCAGAAGCGCCTCTCGCATCGCACAGGAGGCGGTCCATGAGCTGTTGGCATCCGCGCAGGCGACGCAAAAGGTCACGGTCTTGCCGAACACGTCATGGCCGGTGGTGAGCACCATATGCGAATCCCGCTCGCCAAGCCCTTCGATGTCGCCCTTGTCGACGAATTCGTAGAAGACCTCGCGCAGAGGGGCCACGGCGGCGTCATGCGCCAAGCGGATCTCGACCTGCCGGATGATCGACGGCTCGCGCATGGTCCAGTTCTCGAAGGGTTCGTTCACGAACTCCGAAACGGGGGCCACGATTCGCGCCCCGGTCCAGCTGCGCAGCTGCACATAGGTGAAGTTGATCCGCTCCACGTTGCACCAGTAGTCGCGGTAAAGGACCGTATCGCCGATCTTGGCCGAGCGGTTCATCGCGATCTGCAGGCTGGCAAGGATGTTGCCGAGGATATGGCGCGCGGCAAAGCCGATCAGCAGGGTCAGCGCCCCGGCCGAGGCCAGGAGCGACAGGCCCAGCGCGCTGGTCAGGTTCGCCTCCGACAGCACCACGCCGCCGCCCACGATCACGATCAGCACGATCAGGATGCGCCGCCCGGCGGCGATGCGGGTGGCGAGGTTGCGACGGTCCTCCATGTTGGCGTCGAACAGGTTGTCGTCGTCGAAGGGCACGATCCGGTTGAGCACCGCGTCGACGCCGTTGAGCACGAAGAGGATCGCCGCCGCGGTGAAGCCCAACACGATGAGCGGCGTCAGCACGGTGTCGATCTTGCCAGAGAAGATGAAGATCGCATCGGTGACGAGCGCCGCCGTGCCGGTGACGACCGCGACGATGATCGGCGTCCGCGTGGCGCGCAGGATGTCGGTGAGCGTCCGGCTACGCACCCGCGCGGCCACGGCCGCCTGCAACCGCCCGATGAAAAGCCCCGCCAGTGTCGCGAGCCCGATGAGCAGCGGCAGGCCGACGAGTTCCCAGCGCATCAGCCCCCACGCCGCCTCCTCGCGCCACGAGGGGGGAAGCTCCTCTTCGATCCATGTCGGGCCGTAGAGCGCGTGCAGGGCCGGAATGTTGGCGACGGTCTGGCTGGAAAAGACCCAGACCGGCGATCCGTCCTCGGGCTTCACACGGTTGAGCCGAAGCGCCACGGGGCGGGTTTCGAGATCGACGATGTCGATGAGGATCGAACGCTGCGGCTGACCCGCCACCGGGTTGTCCGAGCTGCCGCGCGTCTCGAGCGCGTCGGGGCGTTCGAGCAGGTCGGACCAGTTGATCACTGCCTTGCGATCAAGGACCTGAACGAGATCGGCGGCAAGGCGGGGGCCCTTGGCGGCCTGTTCCTCGGTCGCGATGTCCGACAGGTCGAGAAGATGCGCCGCCGTCGTGCGGTCGCCCTCGCGCACAAGATCGAGCAGCGCCTCCATCGTCGATTGCGGCGTGGCGCGGTCGAGATCCTCTGGCGGCGGGCCGAGGCCCTCATTGAGGCTTTCGATCTCGAAGAAGGCGGTGCTCTCCTGCGCGGTCGCGGCGCAGGCGGCCACGATCCAGATCAGGGCAACGGCGATCCAGTGGCGGGGGGCGAGGGCTATCACGGACATGAGAGCCAAACAGGGGCGGGACAATGCGGTTCCCTGCATATGTGTCGCGGTATACGAACGCGGCGTCACGCCCATGAAAAAGGGCGCCCAAGGCGCCCTCGTTCGCGACCCTTGCGGGGCCTCGCGATCACATGAAGCCGAGCTCCAGCCGCGCCTCGTCGGACATCATTTCCATGCCCCATTGCGGCTCCCAGACCAGATCCACGTCCACCTGCTTCACGCCCGGCACGGCGCCCACGGCGTCGGCAACCCAGCCGGGCATCTCGCCCGCGACGGGGCAGCCGGGGGCGGTCAGCGACATCTTCACGTTCACCGCGCTCTCGGCGTCGATATGGATCGTGTAGACGAGGCCGAGGTCATAGATGTTCACCGGGATCTCGGGATCGTAGACCGAGCGGCACGCCTCGACCACCTGATCATAGAGCGGATGGTCGGTCGTGGAGGGCGCGATCAGCGGCGTGCCTTCGAGTTGGGTGTCGGGCATGGGCTGTCCTTGGGCTGGAGCGGGGCGCGCTTTGGCGGCGCCGATACCTGAGCGATCATATAGGAAAAGCGGGTCGGTTGGTAAAGGGCGTGGGGGGTATTCGCGGATCCGGGGGGGCGACGACCACCGCCATGGCTCAGACCGTCGCGAATTGCTGGCGGGTGCGGTTGGCGAAGGCCACCAACGACAGCATCACCGGTACCTCGACGAGCACGCCGACCACGGTGGCGAGCGCGGCGCCGGAGTGCAGGCCGAACAGGCTGATCGCCACCGCGACCGCCAGTTCGAAGAAGTTCGAGGTGCCGATCAGGGCGCAGGGAGCGGCGATGCGGTGCGGCACCTTCAGCGCATAGGCCGCGGCATAGGCGATGGCAAAGATGCCGTAGCTCTGGATCAGGATCGGCACGGCGATCAGCGCGATGATCAACGGCCGATCGAGGATCACCTCGCCCTGCAAGCCGAACAGGATCGCCACGGTGGCGATAAGCCCCATCGCCGAAACCGGCTTCACCCTGGCCTGAACCCGGGCGATGCGCTCGGGGCCGCGCAAGAGGCGTCGCGTCAGCAGGCCCGCGCCGAGCGGCAGCGCCACGTAAAGGAGCGTCGCCAGAACCAGCGTCTCCCACGGCACGGCGATCTCGGTCACGCCGAGCAGCAGCGCGACGATCGGCGCGAAGGCCACGACCATGATCAGGTCGTTCACTGAAACCTGCACCAGCGTGTAGGTCGCGTCGCCACGGGCAAGCTGCGACCAGACGAAGACCATCGCGGTGCAGGGCGCCGCGCCCAAGAGGATCAGCCCGGCGACGTATTGCGCGGCGTCCTCGGGCGCGATCCAGGGGGCGAATAGATGCTCGAAGAACAACACCGCCAGCAGCGCCATGCTGAACGGCTTGATCAGCCAGTTGACCGCCAGCGTGATCAGCAGCCCGCGCGGCTGGCGCGCGATGCCGCCCAGCGCGGCGGGATCGACCCCGAGCATCATCGGATAGACCATGGCCCAGATCAGCACCGCGACCACGAGGTTGATCGAGGCGATCTCGGCTCCGGCGATGAGCGCGAAGAGCCCCGGCGTCGTGGCGCCCAGAGCGATTCCACCGAGCATGGCAAGCCCGACCCAGAGGCTGAGCAGCCGCTCGAAGCCCGCCATCGCGGCGGGCGGTTGCCCGGCTGTGTCGGTCATTCCGCCTCCCGAGGCGCGCATGGGGCCATGCCGGTCAGGGGGGCGCAGATTTCCGGCCGACCGCCGCAGCAATCCTCCATCAGGAAGGAGATCAGCTCCCGCGTCGTATCGAAGTTTGCAAAGTAGCGGATCGACCGGCCCTCGCGGCTGTTGCGCACGAGGCCCGCGCCGTGCAGCACCGACAGGTTCGCCGACATGGTGTTCTGCCGCGCACCGAGCGCCGCGGCGATCTCACCCGCGGCCATGCCTTCGGGGCCGGCCTTGATCAAAAGGCGGAAGGCGTCGAGCCGTGAGGGCTGGGCGAGGGCGGCGAAAGCCGCGATGGCGCTGGTCTGTTCCATGAATCTCGAAATATTGATGAGATGGCCGCTCGTCAAGCCTGCCGATTGCGCGATGGCGCGCCGCGCGCTATCGCGCAGAGCATGAGCTTTTCCTTTGCCTTGAACGCCACAGATGGCGCCGCTCGCACCGGGGTCATCTCGACCCCGCGCGGCGAGATCCGCACGCCCGCCTTCATGCCGGTCGGCACCGCTGCCACCGTCAAGGCGATGAGGCCCGAAAGCGTCCGCGCCACCGGCGCCGACATCCTGCTGGGCAACACCTATCACCTGATGCTGCGCCCTTCGGCCGAACGGATCGACCGGCTTGGCGGGCTGCACAAGTTCATGAACTGGGACCGGCCGATCCTGACCGACAGCGGCGGCTTTCAGGTGATGAGCCTCGCGAGCCTGCGTAAGCTCACGGAAAAGGGTGTCACCTTCAAGAGCCATATCGACGGCTCGAAGCACGAGATCACGCCAGAGCGCTCGATGGAGATCCAGAAACTCCTGGGCTCGGACATCGTCATGGCCTTCGACGAATGCCCCGCATTGCCCGCCGACCGCACCCGCATCGCCGAATCGATGCGCCTGTCGATGCGCTGGGCCCAGCGGTCGCGCGACGCCTTCGGCGACCGGCCCGGCCATGCGCTGTTCGGCATTCAGCAGGGCGGGCTGGAGCGCGACCTGCGCGAGGAAAGCGCCGAGGCGCTGCGCGCGGTCGGCTTCGACGGTTACGCGGTGGGTGGCCTCGCGGTGGGCGAGGGGCAGGAGGCGATGTTCGGCTGCCTCGACTACGCGCCCGCGCAGCTGCCCGAGGACAAGCCTCGCTATCTCATGGGGGTGGGCAAGCCCGACGACATCGTCGGTGCCGTGAAACGCGGCATCGACATGATGGATTGCGTTCTGCCGTCGCGTTCGGGGCGCACCGGACAGGCATGGACCCGGCGCGGGCAGGTCAACCTGCGCAACGCGCGCCACGCCGACGATCCGCGTCCCTTGGACGAGGCCTGCACATGCCCGGCCTGCGCCAATTATTCACGAGCCTATCTCCATCACGTGGTGCGCAGCCAGGAGATGATCGCGGGTATGCTGCTGACCTGGCACAACCTGCATTATTATCAGGAGCTGATGGGCGGCATGCGCGACGCCATCGCCGCCCGAGATTTCGCGGGCTTCGAAACGCGGTTTCACGCGATGCGCGCCGAGGGCGACATCGACCGGCTCTGAAGCCCGAGGCGAATTTCCGAGGCGTCGGAAGGGGTAGCGGGACTGGGCCCGCGCGCCCCGGCCGGTTCCGCTAGGAATGGTGCTTGGGCGCACAATCTTTCGTGCATGATCTTGCCTCTTGCGGCAACGCAGCGGCGGCATAGGTCCCCTCGAACCGTTTCGGAGAGGACCGACGAATGACCGATAAGCTGTTCACCCCCGGCAAGCTGGGCGATGTCGAGCTGAAGAACCGTGTGCTGATGGCACCGCTGACCCGCAACCGCGCCAGCAAGGAGGGTGATGCGCCCTACGACATCCATGTCGAATATTACCGCCAGCGCGCGGGCGCGGGGCTCATCATCAGCGAGGCCACGCAGATCACCCCCGAGGGCAAGGGCTATATCCAGACCCCCGGCATCTACAGCCGCGAGCAGATCGACGGCTGGAAGAAGGTAGTGAACGCGGTGCATGGCGAGGGCAGCAAGATCGCGCTGCAGCTTTGGCATGTCGGCCGGATCAGCCATGTATCGCTTCAGGAAGGCGGCCAGAAGCCGGTTGCGCCCTCGGCCATCAAGGCCGAAGCGCAGACCGTGACCGAGGAGGGCTTCGTCGATGTCTCCGAGCCGCGTGCGCTGGAGCTCGATGAGATGCCGCGCGTGGTCGAGGATTATCGCCGCGCCGCGCAGAACGCCAAGGAGGCAGGCTTCGACATGGTCGAGATCCACGCCGCCAACGGCTACCTGCTCGACCAGTTCCTGCGTGACGGCGCGAACAAGCGCGACGACGCCTATGGCGGCAGCCCGGAGAACCGCGCGCGCCTGATCCTCGAAGTGGTCGATGCCGTGGTCGAGGTGTACGGTGCGGGCCGCACCGGCATCCGCCTGTCGCCGCTGATCGAGGTCGCGGGCCTGAAAGACAGCGACCCGATGACGGTCTTCGGCTATCTGATCCCCGAACTGAGCCGTCGCGGTCTGGCCTATATCCACATGGTCGAGCCGGGCACGCAGGGCGATCTCGATCAGGAACTCGGCCAGCAGACCGCGCGCCTGCGCGAGCTGTTCGACGGCGCCTACATCGCCAATGCGGGCTATGGCCGCGCCACCGCGATTCGCGTGGTCGGAAGCGGTCAGGCCGACTTCGTGGCTTTCGGTCGGCCCTACATCGCCAACCCCGATCTGACCGAGCGGCTCGAAGTCGATGCCGATCTCAACGAAGGCGACCAGTCGACCTATTACGGCGGCGGCGTCGAGGGCTATCTCGATTACCCGACACTCGAGGAGAGCCGGGCGGCCTGACCGGGCTTTCCATGACATCGGCGCGGGCGGTATCTTCGGATCTTGCCCGCGCCACCGCGCCGGGCCACATTGGCGCGACTGCCGGGCGAGGCGCGCTTGAACTGGCGGGCCGCATCACCCAAGTAACACTCCGGACAGGAGATGGTCACAAGGCTGCCGCACAGCGGGGTCAGACCGTCTTGCCAAGAACAAGGATACAATGAGCATGCAAGAGCCCCTCAGCTCCTCCTACCCGGTGCTGCCTCTGCGCGACATCGTGGTGTTCCCGCACATGATCGTGCCGCTGTTCGTGGGCCGCGAGAAATCCGTGCGCGCACTCGAGGAGGTCATGGCCGACGACAAGCAGATCCTGCTGTCGAGCCAGGTCGACCCCGGCGTCGACGACCCCTCTGCCGAAGGCATCTACAAGGCCGGCGTGCTGGCCAACGTGCTGCAGCTTCTCAAGCTGCCAGACGGCACCGTGAAGGTGCTGGTCGAAGGCAAGTCGCGGGTGCGGATCGCGGAATTCATTGAAAACGACAGCTTCTTCGAGGCCCGCGCCGAATATCTCTCCGAAACGCCGGGCGACCTTGAGATCGTGACCGCCCTCGTGCAGAGCGTCGCGCAGGAATTCGAGCGTTATTCGAAGATCCGCAAGAACATCCCCGAAGAGGCGCTTTCGGCCGTCACCGAGGCGACCGATCCCGCCAAGCTCGCCGACCTCGTCGCAGGCCATTTGGGCATCGATGTGAAGCAGAAGCAGGATCTCCTGGAGACGCTCGACGTCGCGCAGCGTCTCGAGAAGGTCTATGGCCTGATGCAGGGCGAGATGTCGGTGCTGCAGGTCGAGAAGAAGATCAAGACCCGCGTGAAGTCCCAGATGGAGCGCACCCAGCGCGAATACTATCTGAATGAGCAGATGAAGGCCATTCAGAAGGAGCTGGGCGACGGCGAGGACGGCCAGAACGAGGTCGCCGAGCTTGAGAAGCGCGTCGCGGAGGTCAAGCTGTCGGACGAGGCTCGCGAGAAGGCCGAGGCCGAGATCAAGAAGCTCAAGAACATGAGCCCGATGTCGGCCGAGGCCACGGTCGTGCGCAACTACCTCGACTGGCTGCTGTCGATCCCGTGGAACACCCCGTCCAAGACCAAGAAGGATCTCGGTCTGGCGCAGAAGGTGCTCGACGACGACCATTTCGGCCTTGAGAAGGTCAAGGAGCGGATCGTCGAGTATCTGGCTGTCCAGCAGCGCTCCAAGAAGCTCAAGGGGCCGATCATGTGCCTCGTCGGCCCTCCGGGCGTCGGCAAGACGAGCTTGGGCAAATCGGTCGCCAAGGCCACGGGGCGCGAATTCATCCGCATCTCGCTCGGCGGCGTGCGTGACGAGAGCGAGATCCGCGGCCACCGTCGGACCTATATCGGCTCCATGCCCGGCAAGATCATCCAAGCGCTGAAGAAGGCCAAGACCTCGAACCCGCTGATCCTGCTCGATGAGATCGACAAGATGGGCCAGGACTTCCGTGGCGATCCCGCGAGCGCGATGCTCGAGGTGCTCGACCCCGAACAGAACGGCACCTTCGCGGATCACTACCTCGAGGTGGAGTACGACCTCTCGAACGTGATGTTCCTGACCACGGCGAACTCCTACAACATGCCGGGGCCGCTGCTCGACCGGATGGAGATCATCTCTCTTGCCGGCTATACCGAAGAGGAAAAGCGCGAGATCGCGCGTCAGCACCTGCTGCCCAAGGTTCTCAAGAACCACGGACTGAAACCGGCCGAGTTCAGCATCGACGACGCGGCGCTCACCGAGATGGTGCGCACCTATACCCGCGAAGCCGGGGTGCGGAACCTCGAGCGCGAGCTGTCGAAGATCGCCCGCAAGGCGGTGACCAAGATCGTGCGCAAGGAGGTCAAGGCCGTCGAGGTGACGCCGGAGAACCTCAACGACTATCTCGGCGTGAAGCAGTTCCGCTACGGGCTGGCCGAGAAGGAGGATCAGGTGGGCGTGGTCACGGGTCTGGCATGGACCTCCGTGGGCGGCGACCTGCTGCACATTGAGGCGCTCAAGCTGCCGGGCAAGGGCCGGATGAAGACCACCGGCAAGCTCGGTGACGTGATGAAGGAATCGATCGAGGCGGCGTCGAGCTATGTCCGTTCGATCGCGCCTTCGATCGGGGTGAAGCCGCCGCGTTTCGACCGGATGGACATCCATGTCCACGTGCCCGATGGCGCAACGCCGAAAGACGGCCCCTCGGCCGGCCTTGCCATGGTGACGTCGATCGTGTCGGTACTGACCGGCATTCCGATCCGCAAGGACATCGCCATGACCGGCGAGGTCTCCTTGCGCGGCAACGCCATGCCGATCGGCGGCCTCAAGGAGAAGCTGCTCGCGGCTCTCAGGGGCGGCATCAAGACGGTGCTGATCCCCGAGGAGAACGAGAAGGATCTCGCCGAGATCCCCGACGTGGTGAAGAACGGGCTGAAGATCATCCCGGTGACCCATGTCTCGGAGGTTCTGCGTCACGCGCTGGTGCGCCAGCCCGAGCCGATCGAGTGGGACGAGGCGGCGGAAGAGGCCGCCGCCGCGGCCCGCGCGCTCGAAGGCCGCGACAGCGGGGCGGGCACCGCCGCGCATCACTGAACGACGACAGGGCGCCCCTCGGGGCGCCCTTTTCGCATTTGCGCGAAATTGCCGTCCGGAGGGTCTTGCGCCGCTTGGCGGGGATCGCTAAACGACGCGCCAACGGGTGATTAGCTCAGTGGTAGAGCGCTTCGTTCACATCGAAGATGTCAGGGGTTCAAATCCCTTATCACCCACCATGATATGGAAGGCGCGTCCCGAGGGGCGCGCCTTTTGCGTCTCAGCCCTTGGCCTGCGGCAATCGCGCCAGCACCGCGCGCATCAGCCGGGCCGAGTTTCCCGCAGCGACGGCCAGGAAGGCCGCGATCTCGTTCTCCCCGTCGCCGCCGCCCGCGAGGTCCGACAGCGAGCGAAACGCCACGAAAGGCGTGGCGTTGGCATAGGCCACCTGTGCAACGCTGGCGCTCTCCATGTCGAGCACACGCGCCTCGAAGCAGGCGAAGGCGTGGTCGCGAAACCCGGCATTGTCCATGAACACAGGCCCCGAGACGCCGTTGCCGCCGACCATGACCCGAGGTGCTGTCTCGCCGCAGGCCATGAGTTCGAGCTCCTGCGCCGCCGCGCGCGCGATTTCGAGCAGATCGGGATCGCTGTCGAACCAGAACCGGCTTTCGGGCAGGGTGCCGCCCGGCGGCACCACGTCGACACCGCGGCTGTGGATCATGCCGAAATTCGCCACCGGCGCCCCCATCCAGCCGGGCAGGGCATAGCCTTCTTCGGTCTCGCGCGCGAAGGCGCCTTCGAGGTAATGGCCCCAGCGCTCGGCCACCACCACGTCGCCAATGCGCAGATTCGGGTCGACGCCTCCCGCGATGCCCGAGAACAGGATCGACGTGACGTTGAAATGATCGAGCGCCGCCTGCGTGGTCATCGCCGCGTTGACCATCGAGATGCCCGACAGGAACAGAACCACCTCGCGACCTTCGAGCCGTCCGGTGATGTAGGTCGCGGGGCCGATGCGTCGGCTTTCCGCACCCTCCACCGCTGATTCGAGAAGCGCGATCTCGGGCGCGAAGGCCGAGATCACCGCGATGCGCGGGCGGTCGTCGGGCGGCGTCGTGGCGGCGGGTATGGCGCGCGTGGTCGCCTCGGCTGCGTCGTCGGTGGCCGCGGTGATGGCGGCGGCGATGGGAAACTGGGTCATGCGCTCTCCGGGGCTGATTGCCGGCCCCTGCTACGGCGCGCGGGCCGGGCGGGTCCAGTGCTCCGTGGCACCCAAGCTTCGGGCCGCGGCCGGCTTGCGATCGGCCACGAGGGCGGGCAGGTTGGTCCTTCGCCTAGCCCGACCCCAGCCTGAACCCGCCAGAGGCCGCCCCATGCCGGACCCCACAGCCCCGCCCACGACCCGCACCGGGATCCCCGAAATCTACGTGATGCGGCATGGCGAGACTGAATGGAACGCGGTGCGCCGGATGCAGGGCGGGCGCGATTCGCCCCTGACGGCGCTGGGGCAGGCGCAGGCTCGCGCCATGGGCCGTTGCCTGTCGGGGCGCGGCGTCGGACCCGCCACGCACCGCCTGCTGTGCTCGCCGCAGGGCCGCGCTATCGAGACCGCGAGACTGGCCTTCGGCATCACCCCCGAGACCGACCCGAGATTGCGCGAGATCGCCATGGGAGAGTGGTCGGGTCTCGACCGCGCACAGATCGACGCGCGCTGGCCGGGCCCACCGGGCGAGCATTTCATCGACTTCTATGCCCGTGCCCCGAACGGCGAGGGCTTCGCTTCGCTCTGGGCGCGCTGCGCGGATCTGCTGGCCTCGCTCGACGGCCCGGCGATCCTCGTCACCCACGGCATGACCTCGCGCGTGCTGCGCACCATCGCCACGGGGGGGGGGCGCGCCGATCTGGCGCGGCTGCCGGGCGGGCAGGGGGTGGTGTTCCGGGTGGTGCAGGGACGACACGACGGGTTCGACGCGGCTCTTGCGGCCCGCGAGCCAGAGGGCTAAACCGACCCGCGCGGGTGGTTAGCTCAGTTGGTAGAGCGTCTCGTTTACACCGAGGATGTCGGGGGTTCGAGCCCCTCACCACCCACCACTTTCCCGCATGAACTCCCCATGCTCTTGCGATCCTCCGCACGAGTGGAGACGTGCCATGTGGATGCCGCAGAACGGGTGGCCTACCCGAGCCGGATGCCCAGCGGCGATCCGTGACACCAGCGTCGACCCCGATTCCATCGAGACTCTCATCTTGCCGCGCGAGCGATTTCACGCGAAGTCGGTTTCGCCTGATACCGGGTGAAACCGAGCATGTCTCGATGCCCTGACGACCATTTCCGGGTCGCCCGACGACCTGCCCCGGGGTCATTTGGACAATCTCGCGGCGGGGACGATTTTGCGCCGATCGGCGCTTGACGCCCCCCGCCACTGTGCCTAGAACCCGCCTCACGTTCGGCGCTGCCGGGCGACGAGATGCGCGGTTGTAGCTCAGTTGGTTAGAGTACCGGCCTGTCACGCCGGGGGTCGCGGGTTCGAGCCCCGTCAACCGCGCCATTCTCGTCTGTCCCACACGCTCCGAGCCTTGTGCGCGGTTGTAGCTCAGTTGGTTAGAGTACCGGCCTGTCACGCCGGGGGTCGCGGGTTCGAGCCCCGTCAACCGCGCCACTAGATTGCTAAGACGGCCCCGTTGCTCCTTCGAGCGCGGGGCCGTCTGCGTTTCGGGTTTCATGCGGCGCCTGCTGAAATCGGCGGACCCGAGGGGTTCCGGAGTGAAGCGACCCAAGCCAGCCGCCCGGCGGGCGGCGAATGCATTGGGAGCGCCGCCCTTGGGCCACTTCATTCTTCGAATACTCATGCCCCGGCGGGCCATCCGCGCCGTCGCCGGGGCCCGTTGCGCTCAGCCTCGCTCCGACAACGCCGCGAGCACACGCGCCCAGCTGCGAATGCCCTTGTGGAAGCTTCGCAGGTCGTACTTCTCGTTCGGGCTGTGAATCAGGTCGTCATCATTGGCAAAGCCCACCAGCATCGAATCCATCTCCAGCTCGGTCTTGAAGTAGCCCGCGATCGGGATCGAGCCGCCGGCGCCGACGAAGGCCGCCGGATTGGGCCATTCGGCGCTAAGCGCCTGGCGCGCGGTTTCGAAGGCCGGGTCGTCCGTCGCCATAACGCTTGCGGGGGCAGCGCCGTGGCCGTGGAATGCGACGCTGCAATCGGGGGGCAGCATCGACCGAACATGGGCGCGGAAGGCATCGCGGATCTTCTCGGGGTCCTGCGCTCCCACCAGGCGAAAGCTGATCTTGGCGCAGGCCTGGCTCGGCAGCACCGTCTTGAAACCCGCGCCGGCATAACCGCCCGAGATGCCGTTGACCTCGCAGGTCGGCCGCGCCCAGATCATCTCGAGCGCGGTGCGATCCGCTTCGCCCGCCGGATGGCTCAGCCCGACACCGCCGAGGAACGCGCCCTCGTCGAAGCCCAGGCTTTCCCACTGCGCGCGCAGCTCGGGCGTGATCTCTGGCACGCCGTCATAGAAGCCGGGCAGGGTGACGCGGCCATGATCGTCGTGCAGTGCCGAAATGATCCGCGCCAGCACTTTGATCGGATTGACCGCCGGACCGCCATAGGCGCCCGAATGCAGGTCGCGGTCGGGGCCGGTGATGACGATCTCCTCACCCACGAGGCCGCGTAGCATCGTGGTGATCGCGGGGGTGTCGCGGTCGAACAGACCGGTGTCGCAGATCAGGGCGAGATCCGCCTTCAGCTCCTCGGCGTGGTCGCGCAGGAACGGCACCAGCGAGGGCGAGCCCGATTCCTCCTCGCCTTCGAACAGGATCGACACGCGGGCGGGCAGGGCGCCATGCACCGCGACCCAGGCCCGGCAAGCCTCGACAAAGGTCATGAGTTGTCCCTTGTCGTCCGAGGCGCCTCGGCCACGGATGACGCGGCCCGCAGGCGTCTCTTCGAGCGATGGCTCGAAAGGGGGTGTCTTCCACAGCTCCAGCGGATCGGCGGGCTGCACGTCGTAATGGCCATAGAACAGCAGGTGCGGGCCGCCATCTCCCATGCCGCCGGTGACCATCGGATGGCCCGGCGTGTCGCGCAGCGCCGCATTCTCGAAGCCGATGGAGCGCAGATCCTCGACCAGCCATTCGGCGGCGGCGCGGCAATCGGCGCGATGCGCGGGGTCGGTCGAGATCGAGGGAATCCGCAGCAGTCGCAGCAACCGATCCGTGGCGGCCTCGAGATCGGCGTCGATACGGGCGAGAACGGGGTCGAGAGTCATCAGAGCTCCTGCTATAATTGCGCCGAAGGGTGACGCCAGGCGGCGGCCCTGTCCAGCATCGTGGCGTTGTTGCGCCCCTTGCATGGCCAATCTGCGGCCGCGTGGCAAATTGTAGCGTGTTGTTCGCGGGCGTCAGGGCCTATATGGAACCGGACGGCGAACCGCCGGGGTGATCGGCCCCGTCAGACGAAAAGGGGAAGCATGCCCGTGGATTACGAAGCAGGGCTCGACGAAGCCATCGGCAAGCTCCACAGCGAAGGCCGCTATCGCACCTTCATCGACATCGCGCGCCGCAATGGCCAGTTCCCGCATGCCACCTGGCATCGGCCCGACGGCACCGAGGCGCCGGTGACGGTCTGGTGCGGCAACGATTATCTCGGCATGGGCCAGCATCCTGCCGTGCTGGGCGCGATGCACGAGGCGCTCGACGCCGTGGGCGCGGGCTCGGGCGGTACGCGCAACATCTCGGGCACCACGGTCTATCACAAGCGGCTCGAGGCCGAACTGGCCGATCTGCATGGCAAGGAGGCGGCACTGCTGTTCACCTCTGCCTACATCGCCAATGACGCAACGCTGTCGACGCTGCCGCGGCTGTTTCCCGGGCTGATCATCTATTCGGACGCGCTCAACCATGCGAGCATGATCGAAGGCGTGCGCCGCAATGGCGGCGCCAAGCGGATCTTCCGGCACAACGATCTCGCGCATCTGCGCCAGCTTCTCGAGGCCGACGACCCGGCCGCGCCCAAGCTCATCGCTTTCGAGAGCGTCTATTCGATGGACGGCGATTTCGGCCCGATTTCCGAAATCTGCGATCTCGCCGAGGAGTTCGGCGCGCTGACCTATCTCGACGAGGTGCACGCGGTCGGCATGTACGGCCCGCGCGGCGGCGGCGTCTCCGAGCGTGACGGCCTCGCGCATCGGGTCGATCTGATCAACGGCACGCTGGGCAAGGCCTATGGCGTGATGGGCGGCTATGTCGCGGCCTCGGCCAAGATGTGCGACGCGGTGCGCTCCTATGCGCCGGGCTTCATCTTCACCACTTCGCTGCCGCCGACCGTGGCGGCGGGCGCTGCCGCAAGCGTCGCGTATCTCAAGACCGACCAAAGCCTGCGCGACAGCCATCAGACACAGGCGCGGATCCTCAAGACCCGGCTGCGCGGTCTCGGCCTGCCGATCATCGACCACGGCAGCCATATCGTGCCGCTGATCGTCGGCGACCCGGTGCACACCAAGCTGATTTCGGACATGCTTCTCGCCGATTACGGCATCTACGTGCAGCCGATCAACTTCCCCACCGTGCCGCGCGGCACCGAGCGGTTGCGGTTCACGCCGTCGCCTGTGCACGGTGCGCGCGAGATGGACGCATTGGTGCGCGCACTCGATGCGCTCTGGTCGCATTGTGCGCTGAATCGCGCCGAATTGACCGGTTGACGACATCTCCCCGTGCGGGCCGACGGCCCCCGTGCTAGGATGAACTCCAAGGCCTTTCGGGAGTTGTGCACAAGACAGCCCCGGATTGCCACCGGGGGCGGGCAGTGACGGGAACACTCGATATGATCGGGCGGAGCTTCAGGCGCGCGAGCGCTGTGCAGGAGGTCGAAACCAAGGGTTTCGACGCTTTCGAGCTTCGGCTTGGCGATCTCATGCGTGGCGAACGCGCGACCATGGGCAAGAGCTTGCTCGACGTGCAGCGCGAGCTGAAGATCAAGGCCGCCTATATCGCCGCGATCGAGAACTCCGATCCCACCGCCTTCGATACCCCCGGCTTCATCGCGGGTTATGTCCGCTCGTATGCGCGTTATCTCGGCATGAGTCCCGATACCGCTTACGAGACCTTCTGTCGCGAGTCGGGCTTTACCACCGCGCATGGCATGTCCGCCGCTGCCTCGACGGTGCGCCCCTTGCGCGCGTCGCAGAGCACCAGCCTCGGCAAGGACATCTTCGCCGATTCCGCCACTCCTTTCCTGCCGCCGGCCGAACGGATCCTCGCGGGTTTCGAACCGCGCGCTCTGGGCTCCGTCGTCGTTTTGCTCGCTTTGATGGGCGGTCTGAGCTATGGTGGCTGGTCGATCCTGCAGGAGGTGCAGAAGGTGCGTCTGTCCCCGGTGGAGCAGACGCCGATGCTTCTGGCGCAAGTCGATCCGCTGGCCGGGGGTGGCCGTGCGGAAACCACGGATGCCGCCACGCCGGATCTGACGCTGGCCTCTGCCGCACCCGATGCGCTGGACCGGCTTTACCGCCCTCAGGCCCTCGACGTGCCGGTGATGACGCCGCGCGACGGCCCGATCGCGGCGCTGGTCACCATCCCGCGCCGTCCCGGTCAGGACGCGCAAGTGTCGCTCGCCGGTCTCGATGAAACGACGCCCGCGCGTCCCGCGATGGGGCCCAGCCCGATGCTTGCGGCACTCGGCGCCGATCAGGCCATCGAAGAGCCGAGCATCGAGATCCCCGATATCGAACTGGCTCTCGCCGAGGCGGGTGTCGAGGTCCCCAACGTGCGTGTGACCGAAGACCCCGCGCCGACCCTCAACATGGTCGCGGTGCGCCCGGCTTGGGTGCGCGTCAAATCCGCTGATGGCACGACGCTCTACGAGGGCATCATGAATGCCGGCGACACTTGGGAGGTGCCGTCCCTCGAACAGGCGCCGACGCTGCGCGTCGGGGAGTCGGGCGCCGTCTATTTCGCCATGAACGGTCAGCATTACGGCCCCGTGGGCGATGCCGGGACCGTGACGTCGAACCTGGCCTTGTCGGTGGACAATCTGGCCACCACCTATCAGGTTGCCGACCTGCAGAGCGATTCCGACCTTGCCAAGCTGGTTCGGGTGGCAGAGGTCGCGACCACAGAATGACGCCGCGCCGGTCCTGACCCCGCGGCCTGATCCGCGAGAGGTTTTTCATGTCCCTTCATGCCCACCGCCCCTGGCGCGAGATCCAGCGCCGCAAGTCGCGTCAGATCATGGTGGGCCGTGTTCCCGTGGGGGGCGATGCGCCGATCTCGGTGCAGACGATGACCAACACCGACACCACGGATGTGCGCGCCACGCTGGACCAGATCATCCGCGCCGCCGATGCCGGGGCCGACATCGTCCGCGTTTCGACCCCCGACGAGGACAGCACCCGCGCCCTGCGCGAGATCTGCGCCGAAAGCCCGGTGCCGATCGTCGCGGACATCCATTTCCACTACAAGCGCGCGATCGAGGCCGCCGAGGCGGGCGCGGCCTGCCTGCGCATCAACCCCGGTAACATCGGTGACGCAAAGCGGGTTGCCGAGGTGGTGCGCGCGGCCAAGGATCACGGCTGTTCGATCCGCATCGGCGTCAACGCGGGATCGCTGGAGCGGCACCTCCTCGAGAAATACGCCGAGCCGTGCCCCGATGCGATGGTCGAGAGCGGCATGGACCATATCAAGCTGCTTCAGGATCACGACTTTCACGAGTTCAAGATCTCTGTGAAGGCCTCCGACGTGTTTCTTGCCGCCGCGGCCTACCAGCAGCTGGCCGACGCCACCGATGCCCCGATCCATCTCGGCATCACGGAGGCGGGCGGTCTCACCTCGGGTACCATCAAATCCGCGATCGGTATGGGCAATCTGCTTTGGGCCGGGATCGGCGACACGATCCGCGTCAGCCTGTCGGCGGACCCGGTCGAGGAGGTGAAAGTCGGCTTCGAGATCCTCAAATCCCTCGGCCTGCGCCATCGCGGCGTCAACATCATCTCCTGCCCCTCCTGCGCGCGGCAGGGCTTCGACGTCATCAAGACGGTCGAGGCGCTGGAAAAGCGGCTCGAACATGTGAAAACGCCGATGTCGCTGTCGATCATCGGCTGCGTCGTCAATGGCCCGGGCGAGGCGCTGATGACCGATGTGGGCTTTACCGGCGGCGGGGCCGGGAACGGCATGGTCTATCTCGCGGGCAAGCAGAGCCACCGCATGTCGAACGACCAGATGGTCGATCACATCGTCGAGCAGGTGGAGGCCAAGGCCGCCGAGATCGAGGCGCGTGCCGCGACCGCCGAAGCCGCCGAATAGCCTTCCCCGAGGTTCCTCGAAACCGGTCAGTTCCCGCCGAGAGATCGGCGGAAACCCCCACCATTCGCGATGATCATCCGCGGGTTGGACGGACCTCGGTGCCGGGTGAAACCGTTTCTCTTCCAAGCGCGACCGGCGATCTGCCGTTGCAACACAGAGAACGGAAAGACCTATGACCAAGCAATCGCTTTTGATGACCACCGCCGCCGCCCTCGTCGCCGCGATGCCGGCTTTCGCCCAGACCAACACGACGAACGAGACGAGCACTGGCGCGCAGGTCGAGACGTCCACCGACGTCGAAGCCAATGCCGAAACCGGCGCTTCTGGCGAGACGACGGCCAATGCCGAGACCGCGATGTCCGGCACCACAGCGACCGCCGCCGCAGAGTTGAACCTGCGCGCGGGCCCCGGTCCTGATATGGAGATCATCGACGTGATCCCCGCCGATGGCGAGGTGACGGTTGAGGGCTGTCTCGAGAGCGCGAACTGGTGCCGCGTGACGCTCGACGGCACCACAGGCTGGGCTTACGGCGACTATCTCACTGTGCAGATGGCCGAAGCTCCCCAGCCGGTCGTGCTCTATGAGAATCGCAGCGAACTCGAAGTCGAGACCGTGACCTACGACAACGAGGTCAACAACGCCGCCGCGACCGCTGCTGGTGCCGCAACCGCCGCCGCCGGTGCCGCCGTGCTGGCCGCCGGTCCCGTGGGCATCCTCGGTGCGGCCGCCATCGGCGCGGCGCTGGGTGATGGCGCGACTCCGAACGAGCAGACCATCACCTACGTCCGGGAGAACCCGATCGATCCGGTCCTTCTCGAAGGTGAGGTCGTGGTCGGTGCCGGCATCCCGCAGGAGGTCGAGTTGAGCCCGATCCCGGACGCCGAATACAGCTACCTCTATGTGAACGGCACCCCGGTGCTGGTCGAGCCCGAGGAGCGTCGGGTGGTCTATATCGTCCGCTGATCGCTGACAGACTGTTTACGGAAAAGGGCGGCCCTCGGGTCGCCCTTTGCTTTAAGGGGCGGCCTATATGCCACGTCTGATATCCAGCCACGAAGGCAGTGGATCAAAGCGCGGCTCGGCGGCGTTGGAGATCCGACAAGCGCGGGCCATGGCGGCCCCGCAATCCGGAGACACTCCATGAACCGCATGCTGTCCACCTTCGTCGCCGCGGGCGCGCTCACTGCCCTTGGCGTCCCGGCCTTCGCCCAAGCCACGGCCAACGCCACCGTCGATCTCAACATCCGCGCCGGGGCCGGCCCGGCTTATGAGGTCGTCGGCCTGATTCCGGCGGGCGAAGAGGTTGAGGTCGCGGGTTGTCTCGACCCCGCGACGTGGTGCGAAGTGACTTTGGGTGAGACGAGCGGCTGGGCCTCGGGCGGCTATCTCACTGCGATCGTCGAAACCACGCCGGTGGTGATCTACGAAAACGCCGACGCGGCGGGAATCACCACCGTCACCTATGACCCGACACTGCCCGACGGCACCGTGACCCTGAACGGCGAGGTGATCGCCGCCGACCCAGGCGGCGAGACCACCAGCCTCGAGATCGCCGATGGCGCGATCACCTATCTCAACGACAACCCGGTCGAACCGATCTACCTCGACGGCGAGGTAGTGGTGGGCGCGGGCCTGCCCGAAACCGTGGTGCTGACCCCGATCCCTGAAAACCCAATGGCCTATGCGAACGTCAACGGCCAGATCGTGATGGTCGAGCCCGAGACCCGTCGCGTCGCTTACATCCTGCGCTGAAGCTGATCAGATCCGGTTCAACGGATTTGTGAAGCCAAGATGCGAGGGGCTGAAACCCAGCCCCTCGCAGTGCCGATGCGCCGCTTTGTGCGGCCTGTCGGAGGTGAGCCGCAGCAATGCGTAACCTACGGCACAAGCGTGCGTCCCAGTTTCCTCCGACGCAAATCGGCCGAAAGGCCCGACTGCGCGGTCATTCGGTCGAAAGCTTTGAATGAGCTTTCGAGAAACACCGTCAGCATCTTCGGCCCAGATTGTCTTCGGCCAGCGGTGCCGCAATCGCGGCGACGTCGCCGCGACCAGCCGCACGACATTGCGCCTCGCTCATTCGGCGCGGTTCTGCGCCACCATCTCGCGCATCTGCTCCAGCGGCACGTAGCCGCGCAGCATCTGGTCGCCCATCACGAAGCTTGGTGTGCCGCTGATTTGCATCGCTTGGGCCAGCTGATGGTTCCCGGCGATGATGGCGGCCACGCGCGGGCTCGCCATCTCGGCCTGCACCGCTTCGAAATCGGCATCGAGGCTGTCGGCCAATGCCGTGAGCGATTCTTCGGATACGTCGGCGCGCATCGTCATCAGCGCGTTGTGCGCCTGCTTGTATGCCTCGTCGCCCTCGATCTCGCGCACCGCGAGCGCGAATTGCGCCGCCATCGTCGATTGCTCGCCCAGAATCGGAAATTCCTTGAGGATGTAGCGGATGTTGCCATCCGAAGAGATCAGTTCCTCGACCTCGGGAAAGGCACGGCGGCAATAGCCGCATTTGTAATCCATAAACTCGACCACCGTGATGTCGCCATCGGGGTTGCCGCCCTGCCAGTCGCCTTCGCTCTCGAAGAGCGCCGCGGCGTGGCTGTCGATCATCGCGCTGTCGCCCTGCGCGGCAACCTCGGCCTGCTTCTGGTCAAGAACGGCGATTGCCTCCATCAGCACCTCGGGGTTCTCCAGCAGGTAGGCGCGCACCTGTTCGCCGAAGGCGTCGCGCTCGGCGTCGGTCATCGCGTCGAGTTCGAGTGCTACGGCGGGGCCGGCGGCGAGGGCCAGCGTGACGGGCAGGGCGCGGATGAGGCTGCGCAGCATAGGGAATGTCCTTTCCTCGTGTCGGATCGTGCAGATCACATCGCCGCCGCCCTGCCAAGTTCCCGCGCGGGAGGGTGCGGGCCATTGACGGCAGGGGCGCGGGATTGGCACAACCCGGCCAAAGCTTAGGGAGCAGGGCATGCGGAACTCAAGGCGCGGCGAGGTTGATCCCTTCATCGTGATGGACGTGATGGAGGCGGCGCGGCAGGCCGAGGCGGCGGGACGGCACATCATCCACATGGAGGTGGGGCAGCCCGGAACGGGCGCGCCGCGCGAAGCGGTCGAAAAGGTCGCGGCCGAGATGGCGGCGGGGCCGATGGGCTACACGGTCGCCCTCGGCCTGCCGGAACTGCGCGCGCGCATCGCGCGGCATTACGGCGACTGGTACGGCGTCGATCTCGATCCCGCGCGCGTGGTGGTGACCGCCGGGGCCTCGGGCGCGTTTCTTCTGAGTTTCACCCAGCTGTTCGACACCGGCGCGCGGGTGGGGCTCGGCGCGCCCTGCTACCCGTCGTACCGCCAGATCCTCAAGGCGCTCGACATGGCGCCGATCGACATGCCGACGACGCTGGCCAACCGGATGCAGCCCGTCCCTTCGGACATCGAGGCGCATGCGCTCGACGGGCTGGTGCTGGCCTCGCCCTCGAACCCGGCGGGCACGATGATCGACAGGGTCGGCCTTTCGGCCTTGGCCGAGGCCTGTGCCGCGCGTGACGCCGCGCTGATCTCGGACGAGATCTATCACGGCATCGGCGGGCGCGGCACATCGGCGCTGGAAGTCACCGACGAGACCCATGTGATCGGCTCGTTCTCCAAGTATTTCTCGATGACCGGCTGGCGCGTCGGCTGGCTGATCGTGCCGCCCGAGCATGTGCGCGGCATCGAGCGGATCGCGCAGAACATGTTCATCTGCACCTCCCACGCCTCGCAGCGGCTGGCGCTGCACGCGATGGATTGCGTGCCCGAACTGGAGGCCAACGCCGCCGTCTATGCCGCCAACCGGGCCCTGATGCTCGAGCGGCTGCCGAAGGCGGGCTTCACCCGTTTCGCGCCCCCCGACGGCGCGTTCTACGTCTATGCCGACGTGTCGGCCTTCACCCCCGACAGCCGAGCCTTCGCCGCCAAGATCCTAGACGAGGCGGGCGTCGCGGTGACACCGGGTCTCGATTTCGACCCCGCCGACGGGCATCGCTGGATCCGTTTTTCCTATGCCCGTTCCACCGCCGACATCGAGGAGGGACTGGAGCGGCTCGCGAAGTTCATGGCGGCGCGCGGCCATGCGGAGGCCGGTGCGGCATGAGGCGTGCGCGCGCCGCGCGTGGCGGCGAATGGGTCCGGCGCCTGCTCGGCGGTGCCGGGCTGGCGCTGATGCTCGCCACGTCGCCTGCGGCGCAGGAGTTCTCGGGGCTCGCACGTTTGGATCCGAGCGAAAGCCGCGTGGCCGACACGCGCCGCGGCCTAGAGATCGAGCTTGCGCTGAGCCAGCCGGTGCCGTGGCGCGTCTTCACGCTCGACGATCCGCGCCGCCTCGTGATCGATTTCGCCCAGGTGGACTGGTCTGGGGCCGAAGCGGCGGCGCTTTTGTCGGGGGAGCGGGCCACCGCGCTGCGGCTGGGGCGGGGGCGGCCCGGCTGGTCGCGTCTCGTGCTCGACCTGTCCGAGCCGCTCGGCCTGCTCAGCGCCGAGATGCGCAGCGTGGCCTCGGGTGCGGCCCGGCTGCACGCGGTGCTGGCACCGGTCACGGCCGAAGCCTTCGCCGCCGCCGCAAAACCCGCCGATCCCGCGGGTGAGACGCTCGCCGCGCCTCAGACGTCCATCACCGCCGATGGGCCGCTGGTGGTGGCGATCGATCCCGGACATGGCGGCGTCGATCCCGGCGCCCTGCGCGAGGGGCTGGTCGAGGCCGAGTTGATGCTGCGACTGGCGCGCGAAACCGCCGAGGCGATCAACCGCTCCGGCACCATGCGCGCGGTGCTGACCCGCGATGGCGACGCCTTCGTGCCCTTGTCCGAGCGCATGACCATCGCCCGCGCGGCGGGGGCTGGGCTTTTGCTGTCGCTGCATGCCGATGCGCTGGAGGAGGACAAGGCGTCCGGCGGGTCGGTCTACACGCTATCGGACGAGGCACAGGACGCGGCCTCGGGACGAATGGTTGAGCGGCACCAGAGAGGCGACCTTCTGGCAGGGCTCGACCTTAGCCGGCAGGACGACCGGGTCGCCACGGCGCTGATGGATCTGGTGCGTCTCGACACCGCGCCGCAGAGCGAACGTCTGGCTCAGGCGCTGGTGGCGTCGCTGCGCGAGGCGGGCGCGCACCTGAACTCGCGGCCACGTCGCAGCGCGCCGCTCGCGGTGCTCAACGCCGCCGATTTCCCGTCGGTCCTGGTCGAGGTGGGGTTCCTGTCCAATGTCGGCGACCGCGCCCGCCTCACCGATCCGGTGGGGCGGGGGCGGATCGTCTCCGGTCTGGTGTCTGGAATACAGAACTGGGCTGCCGAAGAGGCAGCGCGCGCCCCCCTCAGACGCCGCTGATCAACGCCCCAGAACGTAGAAGGCCCGCGCCAGTGAGGCGCGGGCCTTGCAATGTCGGACGGTGCGGGCCTGTCAGCCCTTGCGCACCGGTTTGGGGCCATCCTCGCGCGGCAGGCCGTCGAACCGGGCCAGCCAGACCGAATGCATCCCGCAATCGGGGTCCTCGGGAATGAAGGCCAGCGGCATGAAGCCGTGCATCTCCAGAAGACCCTTGTAGGTCTTGGGGCTTAGGCTTTCGTGGAAGATCGGCTTGCCAGCCACGTCGCCGATCGCCGTGCCGGCCGAGGGACCGGAAGTGAACATCAAGGCGCAGCCCGGTGCGGCATGCTCGGCAAAGGTTGGGAACATCGATTGCTGATCCGGACCGGCCAGGTGAAAGAAGCTGTCCCAAGCGAGGATCGCGTCGAATTTCTCGGACAGGCGCAGCCCGCGCATGTCGTGGTGAAAGGCGCGCGCGCGCGGCATGTTGCGCTGAAACAGTTCGAGCATCACCCGAGAAGCATCGACCCCGGTGACCTCGGCGCCGCGATCGGCGATGTACTGCGCGATCGGCTTGCCGGAGCCGCAGCCAAGATCGAGCACGCGGCGGCGTCCGCCATTGCGCGGCGCGGCGGCAAGCATCCGGTCGATCCAGCGCCGCTCCATGAGGCGTCGATCGCGCGCCTTGGCCCATTCGGGGCCAACGGCGTCATAGGTCGCGATCACGTCGTCCGGCGTGGCGCGGCGGGGGGAGGGGGTTTCGGTTGCCATCATGTACGCCCTTTTGGGTGCCAGCTGTCGAGAGCGCAATCCCCTCGCCAAAGAGTGACCCTGCTTTCGGGCGTTTTGCCGCCGATTTCAAGCCCTGCGCTTTTGACCCGGGGCGGGGCCTTGCCTATAAGCCACCAAGTCCTCCCGGAGAAATATCGTGCTGCGCTTCATAATGTCCTTCTTCGGCGGCATCTTTTCGATGCTGACCCTCGGCCTCGCCATGGGGGCGCTGACGCTCGGTGCGATCTTCTACGTCTATGGCCGCGATCTGCCGAGCTACGAGACGCTGGCGCAGTATACGCCGCCGACGATCAGCCGCGTCTATGACGGCGAAGGCAACATCCTCGACGAATTCGCCTCCGAGCGGCGGCTCTTCACCCCGGCCGAAGAGATCCCCGACCTCGTGAAGCATGCCTTCGTCTCGGCCGAGGACCAGAATTTCTATCTGCATTCGGGCTTCGACCTTAAGGGCATCGCCGCCGCCGGCGTCGAGGCGGTGCGGTCGCGCGGCGAGGACATCCGCGGCGCCTCGACCATCACGCAGCAGGTGATGAAGAACTTCCTGCTCGACGGCTCGCGCACGCTCGAGCGCAAGATCAAGGAACTGATCCTCGCCGTGCGCATCGAGGGCGCGATGGACAAGGAACGGATCCTGGAGCTCTATCTCAACGAGATCTTTCTCGGGCAGAACTCCTATGGCGTCACCGCCGCCGCGCAGACCTATTTCAACAAGCCGCTGGCCCGGCTCGAACCGGGCGAGGCCGCCTATCTCGCGGCGCTGGCGCAGCGCCCCGGCAACCTGCATCCGGTGCGCCAGTATTCCGACGCGGTGAACCGCCGCAACTACGTGCTGCGCCGCATGTGGGAAGACGGCTATATCGACGAGGCCGCCTATCAGCGCGACCGCGCCCGCACCCTCGACACGGTGCAGTCTGGCGACATGGAGAGCTTCCGTGCCGCCCTGCCGCCGCGCGACTACTTCACCGACGAGGTGCGCCGCCAGCTCTCGGCCGAGTTCGGCGAGGACGAATTCTTCGGCGGTGGCCTGTCGATTCGCGCCACGCTCGACAAGGAGCTGCAGATCGAGGCGGCGCATGCGCTGCAACGCGCGCTGGAGCAGTACGACCGCGGCCTCGGTCGCTGGCGCGGCACCGGCAAGACCATTCCCGTCGAGACGCTGGACGACGAGGTCGCGTGGCGCACGGCGCTGTCGGAGGTCGACGTGCCGCGCGACGTGACCCTCGAAAGCCCGTGGTACCCGGCGGTGGTCATGGAGGTGGGCGAGGCCGAGATGCGCCTCGGGATCGAGGGGGTGGCCGATGACGGCTCCGAGCCGCACGTCGTGCCACGCGACGACATCTCGTGGATGCGCGGCAGCTTTGCCGACAACTTCGCGCGCGGCGACGTGGTGCTGGTGCGCCGCATGATCACCGATGACGGCGGTGACTTCATCCGCTGGACCCTGCGCCAGACGCCACAGGTACAGGGCGGTTTCATGGCGATGGACGTGAACACCGGCCGCGTGCTGGCGATGCAGGGCGGCTTCTCCTATCAGGATTCGGTGTTCAACCGCGCCACTCAGGCGCAGCGCCAGCCCGGTTCCTCCTTCAAGCCCTTCGTCTATGCCACCGCGCTCGACAGCGGCTACACGCCCGCCACGATCATCGTCGACGCCCCGATCGAGATCAACACGCCGCAGGGCATGTGGCGGCCGCAGAACGCCTCCAACAAGTTCTACGGCCCGACCCCGCTCAGGACCGGTATCGAACAGTCGCGCAACATCATGACCATCCGTCTCGCGCAGGAGGTCGGCATGGACACCATCGCCGACTATGCCGAGAAGTTCGGCGTCTATGACGATCTGGGCCCGTACCTTTCGAACGCGCTCGGCGCGCAGGAGACGACGCTGTTCAAGATGGTCGCGGCCTATGCGATGTTCGCCAATGGCGGCGAACGGGTCGAGCCGACACTGGTCGATCGGGTACAGGACCGCTACGGCAACACCGTCTATCGCCATGATCAACGCAACTGCGTCGATTGCGGCCTCGCGGCGCTGCCCACGGGCGAAGCCCCGACGATCCAGTCGAACCGCGAGCGGATCATGAACGCTGTCACCGCCTATCAGCTCACCTCGATGATGGAGGGCGTGGTCAAGCGCGGCACCGCGCGCGGCGTCAACCTGCCCGTGCCGATCGCCGGCAAGACCGGCACCACCAACGACGCCAAGGACGTGTGGTTCGTGGGCTTTTCGTCGAACATCGTCGCGGGATGCTACATCGGCTACGACAACCCGCGCTCCCTGGGCTCGGGTGCTTCGGGCGGCGGCATCTGCGGCCCGGTGTTCCAGAGCTTCATGACCCGCGCGATCGAGCGTTTCGGCGGCACCGATTTCCCGGTGCCCGACGAATGCCAGTTCATCAAGATCGACCGCTTTTCAGGCGCGCGGCTGCCTGATGGCGCCTCGGGCGACAATGTGATCTCCGAATGCTTCCGCATCGGCGAGGAGCCGCTCTTCGGCGTCACCTTCGACGGCGGCTTCAAGATGTCGGGCGACCTGCCGCTCTATGACGAGGCGGGCGGCAACAAGCCCGCCAAGAAGGTCAGGACCTCGACCGGCAACACCGCGACGGTCGGCCCCAAGGCGAGCTTCGGCACGCTCTCCTCGGGCGGCCTCTACTAGGCCGTTTCGCGCCTCACTTGCCCGGGCAGGTGGGGCGCGGTATCACGCGCTTCAATTTCACGCCCATCGCCTGACAGGGGACCGATCATGCGCGCAGAGACGCAAGCCAACATCGCCGCCATCGAAAAGTCGCTCGGACTGCTGGCCAAGCGCATGGACCGCGAGACCGCCGCGCACCGGCTCGAGGAATTCGACGCCCGTGTCGAAGACCCGACGCTTTGGGACGACCCCGCCGCCGCCCAGAAGCTGATGCGCGAGCGTCAGGATCTGCTCGACAAGATCGGCACCTACGATCAGATCAGCCAGGGCCTGCGCGACAATGTCGAACTGATCGAGATGGGCGAGACGGAGGGCGACGACGAGATCGTCTCCGAGGCCGAGGCCGCGCTCAAGGCGCTGCGCCAGACCGCCGGGGCCAAGGAACTCGAGGCGCTGCTCGACGGCGAGGCCGATGGCAACGACACCTTCCTCGAAATCAACGCCGGCGCCGGCGGCACCGAGGCCTGCGACTGGGCCGCGATGCTGCAGCGCATGTTCGTGCGCTGGGCCGAGAAGAAGGGCTATGAGGTCGAGATGCAGTCCGAGGAGGCCGGGGCTGAGGCGGGCACCAAGTCGGTTGCCTACAAGATCAGCGGCCCCAACGCCTATGGCTGGCTCAAGTCGGAATCGGGCGTGCACCGCCTCGTGCGGATCTCGCCCTTCGGCAAGGGCACGCGCGAGACCTCCTTCGCCTCGGTCTGGGTCTATCCGGTGGTCGACGACAACATCGACATCGAGGTGAACCCCTCGGACATCCGGGTCGACACCTACCGTTCCTCGGGCGCGGGTGGCCAGCACGTGAACACCACCGACTCGGCGGTGCGGATCACCCACATGCCGACCGGCATCGTCGTGACCTCCTCCGAGAAGTCGCAGCACCAGAACCGCGACATCGCCATGAAGGCGCTGAAGTCGCGGCTCTATCAGATGGAGCTCGACCGTCGCAACGCCGCGATCAACGAGGCGCACGAGGCCAAGGGCGATGCAGGCTGGGGCAACCAGATCCGGTCCTACGTGCTGCAGCCCTACCAGATGGTGAAGGATCTGCGCACCGGCTACGAGACCTCCGACACCCAAGGCGTGCTCGACGGCGATCTCGACGGCTTCATGGCCGCGACGCTGGCGGGGCAGGTCTCGGGCAAGAGCCGCGCCGAAGCGACCGCCGAGGACTGATCCGCGCGCCCTGGCTCGCCTCGGCCTTCATGCCGGGGTGGGGCCTCGCGGGCCGGAGGCAGCCACATGGCCCGGATCGGCACCCTGAGGTGCCACAGCCTGCAGACCATCCGCACGTCGCGCAAACCGCCGGCCCCTAGCAGCGGCGCCTCTCGTCGATCCGGCGCGTCGTCGGCAGGCGGTGGGCAATCGCCCGCGCTGCGCTCCGCACCTTTTGCTCGATCGCAGCCCCATCTTCGGAAAACACGAAGGGCGCCCCGGTCTCCCGAAGCGCCCCGATCCGTGCAATCCCGTGGCCGGTCTCAGTCGTGGCCGCCCTCGGCCAGCGACGGCTTGGGCAGGGGCTTGGGCGCGCCGGTGGTGTTCAGCGGGTCTTCCTGACGCTGCACCGAACCCTCGAAATGCGCACCGCTCTCGATCGCGATGGTCTTGTGGATGATGTCGCCTTCGACGCGCGCGGTCGAGGTGAGGCGCACCTTGAGGCCGCGCACCCGGCCGACGATGCGGCCGTTGATGACGACGTCGTCGGCCACCAGCTCACCGCGCACGGTGGCGCCTTCGCCGACGGTCAGAAGATGGGCGCGGATGTCGCCCTCGATCTGACCTTCGACCTGGATGTCGCCGGTGGTCTTGACGTTGCCCTTGATGTGCAGGTCGGCCGACAGCACCGAGGCCGGCGGCTTGGCCTTGGGGGCGGCAGGGCGGTAGTCCTGCGATCCTTGCGGCTGCGCGGGCTTGGTGGTTGCGTCCATGGTGGGCGTCCCTTCGGCTGTCCTGGGTCCGGGCTCGTTGATCTTGCTCTTAGAAAACATCTTGTCCAGCTCGTATGTAGGTCATGGGATTGACGGGAGTCCCACCGACGCGCACCTCGTAGTGGAGATGGGGTCCGGTCGATCGTCCGGAGTTGCCCATATCACCGATCCGTTCGCCGCGCGATACCCTTTGGCCGACCTTGACGCCGATCTTGTTGAGATGTGCGTAACGGGTCTCGATTCCGAACTCGTGCTGGATCTTGATGAGGCGACCATAGCCCGAGGCCCAGCCCGCGCTTACCACCACGCCGTCGGCGGTGGAGTAGACCGGGGTGCCGATCGGGGCGGCGAAATCGGTGCCCGCATGCAGCCGACCCCAGCGCTGGCCGAAGCCCGAGGTGAAGCGGAACTTGTCTTTCACCGGCTGCGCGAAGGGCGCCTTGGCTGCGGCGATACGGTAGAGGTTGATCTCGTCCATCTTGCCCAAGAGCGCATTGGCGCGCTCGGCATTCGCATCGGCTCGGCCGGCATGCGCGCCCATGGTCGAGAACTGGATCGGAGTCAGGGCACCGCCGCCGATGCCGCTATAGCCCTTGCGGACCTTCTTGAGCATTGCGTCGGGATCCATGCCGGCGGCGCGGAACATATCGCCCAGCGGCTCGACCGAGACGGTCATCGCCTCTTCGAGCGAGCGGAAGATCTCGTCGTTGCGTTCG
The DNA here is from genome assembly GCF_047631075.1 of Limimaricola cinnabarinus. Lineage (NCBI taxonomy): Bacteria > Pseudomonadati > Pseudomonadota > Alphaproteobacteria > Rhodobacterales > Paracoccaceae > Limimaricola > Limimaricola cinnabarinus. The sequence continues at coordinate 104,221 of NZ_JBLHYX010000004.1, read as the reverse complement.
GTCATGAGGCGCAGCTCAAGCTGCATCTCGCTGGCCTGCTCGAAGGCGAGCTCGGCATCCTGGGCGATGCGGTCGCGCTCCTCGGCGGTGTCCGCCAGAGCGCCCGAAAGGATGTCCAGCGTGCCTTCGACCGAAGCGGCGTCGGCGCCGCCGGGCAGAGCGCCGTTTCCGACCATCGCCACGGTCATCTCCTCGGCTGCGTCGCGCGCGGTCTCGCGCTCGATCATGGTGCGGCGCAGCGCGGCCTGCACCACCTCGAGGCCGGTCTCCATCTCGCGGCGGCGATCCTCCGAGGCGAGAAGTTCGCTCTGCATAGTCGAGATCTGCGCAAGCGCAGTCGAGAAGCGTTCCTGCGCGGCGGCGGCCTCGGCGGCGCGCAGGTCACGCTCGGAGGAGAGCGCGTTGAGCCGCTCCTCGTAGATCATCTGATCGCGCTGCGCCTGCGCACGGAAGTTGCCGGAGCCGATCGAATCCATCAGCAGGATCGCGGTGGCGGTGATGGTCCAGCCGACCACCAGCGTCACGCCAGTCCAGGCGATCGCCTGTGTCGAGGGGTGGAGCCGGATGAACCGGGTCTCGGTGTCCGAGCGCAGAAACAGCCGCCGTTCGGGAAACCGGCGCTCGAGCGCCGCGTGAAGCTTCTGTGCCAGTTTGGTCCGCACCCGTCTGTCCCCGTGTTGTCCCGGTCACAGCCTCTCTTTTTCGAGAGCGCCGCGAGAGAGGTGTTACCGAGGCCGTCCTCGCGTCGCAACTGCTTTGGCCGGGAGGAGGCGGTGAGGGGGCAAAAGCGCCCCGAAAGTGGCGAGATACCGCCGAACCCGTCGCCTTTCCGCCGGGTGTTGCTGTGTTGCAACGTAATGTTGCGCTGATACACTCAGCCGCCGCGCCGCGCCGTTTCCTCGGCCAGAGGCCAATAGAAATCGGGGGGAATCCCTGCCTCAGCGCGCTTTTCCTCGTTGAAGGGCGGCTTGAGTCCGCCGTGGAAATGGCGGCGCACGAGATCGCGGAACACCGGCGCGGGGTCGAGGTCGTGCCGCCCGCACAGGAAATGGAACCACTTGGACCCGTAGGAGACGTGGTGCACCTCCTCGGCATAGATGATCTCCAGCGCCGCGACGGTGTCGGCGTCGTCCGCCTTGCGGAAGATCTCGATCATGCCGGGTGTCACGTCGAGGCCGCGCGCCTCAAGCACCATCGGCACCACGGCGAGCCGCGCCAGAAGGTCGCCCGCCGTATCCTCGGCGGCGCGCCACATGCCCTCATGCGCGGGCAGGGCTCCGTAATGGCTGCCCAGCGCCTCGAGTCGGTCGCACAGCAGGTTGAAATGTTTGGATTCCTCGTCGGCGGCCTGCACCCAGTCGTCGAAATATCCCACCGGTAGCGGCACGGAGGCGAACCGCGCCACTGCGTCCCAATGCAGATCCACCGCGTTCAGTTCGATATGCGCCACGGCATGGATCAGCGCGATGCGCCCATGCTCCGATCCGGGGCGGCGCTTCGGCATCTCGCGCGGGGCCAATAGCTCGGGGCGGGCCGGGCGCGCGGGCCGATCCGGCGGCACGGCGCTGCCGATCTCCAGCGGCATCCCGGCGGCGCGGCTGTCGCGCCAGAGCTTCGCGGCGGCGTGGCTCCGGGCGGTCTTCTCGCGCCCGTCGGCGGTGGTGAGCACCTCGACCGCCAGCTCTGTGAGAGAGCGGCTCACAGCGCACGCACCGCGTCGAGGACCTCTCCCGCGTGGCCCGCGACCTTCACCTTGGGCCAGACCTTCGCGATCTTGCCGCCCGCATCGATCAGGAAGGTGGTGCGCTCGATCCCCATGAAGGTCTTGCCGTACATCTTCTTCTCGACCCAGACGCCGTAGCGTTCGCAGACATCGCTTTCGGCATCCGACAGCAGCGCCACCTTGAGCGCGTATTTGTCGCGAAATTTCTCGTGCTTGCCGACCGTGTCCTTGGACACGCCGAGCACCCGCGCGCCCAGAAGCTCGAACTCGGGCCCCAGTTCGGTGAAGCCCTGCGCCTGCCGGGTGCAGCCCGAGGTGTCGTCGCGCGGATAGAAATAGAGCACCACCGGCGCGCCGAGATGGGCCGAAAGTTGCACCTCCTCGCCGCCGTCGCGGGGCAGGGAAAACTCGGGCGCGGGCTGGCCCGGCTGGGGCCGGGGGGCCGACATCGTGTCGCTCATGGCGCATCCTCGCTTGCGTGATCGGGCGGCGGTGGCCCTCGGGGGCTCAGGCATCTACGCTGTGGGGGATGAAATCAAGAGGCCATGGCCTGTCTTGACGCAGCAAGGGATCAGGTCACGACCGGCACCGATCCGCCGCCCGCGCGGGCGGCGGCTGGCGGCGCTGTTGCGGCGCGGGCTGGGGCTCGTGCTGACGCTGGTGACGCTGCCGGTCGCCTTCGCGCTGGCGCTGCCCCTGCTGCTGGTGGGCCAGACCGTCACCGCCCCGAGTTGGATCACCGAACGGGTCGAGGCACAGGCCGACAGCCTCCTTGCCGGGGGATCGGTGGAGTTCGGCAGCATCGCCCTGACGCTCGGCACCGACCTGCATCCGCGGGTGGCGCTGCGTGACACGGTGCTGCGCGACGCGGGCGGCGAGGTGCTGGCCCAAGTGCCCGAGATCGACACGTTGGTCAGCCCGCGCGGCCTCGTGCTGCGCCGGACCGTGCTGGCACAGGAGGTGATGCTGCGCGGGGCGGAGATCGTTCTGGCGCGCGACGAGGCGGGGCGCGTGGCCGTGCGGTTCGAACCTGCGGGCCCGCCGTCACCTCCGGCGACCATGCCCGAGAGCGCGTCGCGCCCTTTGACCTCGACGACGGCCGGCGGCCTCGCGGGGCTGCTCGCACGGATCGACCATCTGCTCGACCGGCCGGCCCTCGATGGGCTGGAGCGGATCGAGGCCGAGGGGCTTCGGATCGAGTATTTCGACGCCCGCGCCGGACGGCGCTGGAGCGCCGATGACGGGCGGATAGGCCTCGATCTGCGGGCGGGCACGAAGCTGTCGGGACGGTTGCGGCTTCGCTCGGAGGCGGGGCAGGAAACCGGTCTCTGGGTCGGTTACGATCGCCCCGACGCCGCGCCGCAGGCCGAGGTCACCCTGCGGGTCGAAAAGGTGGCGAGCCGCGATCTCGCCAGTCAGCACCCGGCGCTGAGCTTCCTGTCGGTGCTCGACGCGCCGCTTTCGGCGAGCTTGCGGGGCCGCATCGGTGCCGATGGTGCGCCCGGGGCATTGGGTGCCGCGCTGCGGATCGGGCCGGGGGCGCTGTCGCCGGGCCGGGACGAAGGGGCCGAGGCGCTGCGATTCGACGGGGCCGAACTGGCGCTGCGCTTCGATCCCGCGCGCGACCGCATCGAGTTCGAACGCATCTCGGCGCGCGGCGATCTGGGCCGGATCGAGGGGTCGGGCACGGCCTGGCTGCGCGAGATCGAGGCGGGGTGGCCCGGCGCGCTGGTGGCGCAGCTGCGCCTCGACGAGGCGGCGCTGGCGGCGGGGGCGGGCTTGTCCGGGCCGGTGGCGCTGCGCGAGGGTCATGTCGATCTGCGACTGCACACCGCGCCTTTCGCTCTCGACATCGGCAGCCTCGGCGCGACCGATGCCCAAAGCGGCGCACGGATCGAAGCGCAGGGCCGGATTGCCCATACCGGCGAGGGGTGGGAAGCCGCGATCGCGGCGAGCAGTGCCCGGCTGCCGCGCGACCGCCTGCTGGCCTATTGGCCCCCTGCCTTCAAGCCGGGGACCCGTGGCTGGATCGACAGCCATGTGCTGGAGGGCGATCTGCGAGATCTCAGCGCCACGCTGCGCCGTGCGCCGGGGCAAAAGCCGCAGGTCGCCCTGACCCACGGCTTCGAGGCGGTCTCGCTGCGCCCGCTCGATGGGCTGCCGCCGATCACCGGGGCGTCGGGCTATGCGAGCCTCGGCGGGGATCGGTTCTCGGTGACGATGACCCGCGGGGCTGCGCAGGCTGCGCAGGGCGGGCGCGTCGATCTGTCGGGGACGAGCTTCACCATCCCGCAGCTCGGGCCCAAGAACCCGCAGGCCGACATCGCCATCGAGGCCGAGGGCCCGGTGACGGCGATGCTGTCGCTGATCGACCAGCCGCCGTTCCGCTTTCTGCAAAAGGCCGGAAAACCGGTGGATCTCATCGAGGGGCGGGGCCGGGTCCACGCGCATGTGGCGCTGCCGCTCGGTGCGCCGGTGACGCCCGATGACGTGGACTGGTCGGTGGCGGGCACGCTGCGCGACGCCACGAGCAGCGCCATCGTACCGGACCGCCAAGTCGCGGCGCAGGAGCTTTCAGTGGCGATCGACGCGCAGGCGCTGGAGGTCGCGGGTCCGGTGCGCATCGATGGCCTGCCCGCTGATGTGCGCTTTCGACAGCCTTTGGGCCCCGGCGCGGCGGAGGCGCGTCTCGACGGCACGGTCGAGCTGTCGCTGCGCTTTCTCGACACGTTCGGCATCGCACTGCCCGATGGCACGCTGAACGGCGAGGGGCGCGGCACGGTCGCGATCACGCTGCCCAAGGGCGCGCCGCCTCGCGTAAGCCTCGGCACCGACCTGTCGGGGCTGGGCCTGTCGATCCCGGCGCTGGGCTGGACCCTCGCGCGCGGCACCACGGGACGGCTCGAGATCGAGGGTGCGCTTGGCCGGACGCCGCGCATCGACCGGATCGCTCTGGATGCGGGCGGGCTGTCGGCGCGCGGCACGCTGGCCCTGCGGCCCGGCGGCGGGCTGGAACGGGCCAGCTTCTCGCGGCTGCGCCTGTCGGACTGGCTCGACGTCAGGGCCGACCTCGTCGGGCGGGGGCCGGGCGAAACCGTGGAGGTCGAGATCGTGGGCGGCGCGCTCGACCTGCGACGCGCCGGTTTCGGCCAGGGCGGAGGCGGCGAAGGCGGGCCGATCAGCCTCGCCCTGGACCGGTTGCGCGTGACCGACGCGGTCTCGCTCACAGGGCTCAGGGGCGAGTTCTCCACCCGGGGCGGATTTTCGGGCCGCTTCGACGCCGCCGTCAATGGCGGCGCGCCGGTCTCGGGGCTGGTCGTGCCCGACCGGGACGGCACGGCGGTGCGGATCACCGGGCCCGATGCGGGGGCGGTGCTGCGCTCGGCTGGGCTTTACGGCACCGCCACGGGGGGCTCGCTCGACCTGACGCTGCTGCCCGAGGCGCGGCCGGGGCATTATGCCGGAAGCCTCGACGTGACGGGCCTCAGGGTGCGCGACGCCCCGGCCGTGGCCCAGCTTGTCGACGCGATCTCTGTGGTGGGGCTGCTCCAGCAGCTCGACGGCAAGGGGCTTGCCTTCGACCGGGTGCTGGCGGAGTTCAACCTTACCCCCGACACGCTCGAGATCACGCAATCGAGCGCCACCGGGCCGGGACTTGGCATTTCGCTCGACGGGCGCTACAGCCTCGCGACCAGACGCATGGCCTTCGCGGGCGTCGTCTCGCCCTTCTATCTCGTCAATTCGCTGGGATCGTTCCTGACCCGTCCCGGCGAGGGGTTGATCGGCTTCAACTATACGCTCGGCGGCACGCCCGAAGACCCCGATGTCTCGGTCAACCCGCTTTCCGCGCTCACCCCCGGCCTGTTCCGCGAGATCTTTCGCAGGCCGCCACCGAACTGACCTGAGGCCCGCCGATGAAGCTCTCGGATTTCGATTTCGACCTGCCCGACGAGCTGATCGCGACCCGCCCCGCGCGGCCGCGCTCCTCGGCCCGGCTCTTGCTGGCGCAAGGCGGGGAGATCGCCGACCGGGTGGTGACCAATCTCGTGGAGATCCTGCGCCCCGGCGACCGGCTGGTGCTCAACGACACCAAGGTGATCCCGGCGCGTCTCACCGGCATCCGCACCCGACCGGGGGCTTCGGGCGAGGGTACGGCGAGGATCGAGGTGACGCTTCTGGGCCCGCGCCCCGACGGCAGCTGGTCGGCGCTGATCAAACCCCTGCGCAAGCTGCGCGAGGGCGAGGTGATCGAGTTTTCGGACCGGCTCTCGGCCGAGCTGGTGTCGCGTGAGGAAGGGCAGGGCGTGCTGCGCTTCGATCTGGAGGGCGACGCCTTCGACCGGGCGCTGCAAATGGTCGGCGCGATGCCGCTGCCACCCTATATCGCCGCCAGGCGCGCCGCTGACGAGAGCGACCGCGAGGATTACCAGACCGTCTGGGCCGCGCGCCCCGGCGCCGTCGCGGCGCCGACCGCGTCGCTGCATTTTGATGAGCCGCTGATGGCGGCGCTGGCCGCGCGCGGCGTCGATGTCACCCATGTGACTCTGCATGTGGGCGCGGGCACCTTCCTGCCGGTCAAGGTCGACGACATCCGCGACCACAAGATGCACGCGGAATGGGGCGAGGTGAGCGCGGGTGCCGCCGCCGAGATCGCCGCCACCCGCGCGGCGGGCGGGCGGGTGATCCCGGTAGGCACCACCGCGCTTCGGCTGATCGAGAGCGCGGCACGCGATGGCGAGATCGCGCCATGGTCGGGCGAGACCGATATCTTCATCACGCCGGGATTCGCGTTCCGCGTGGCCGACGGGCTGATGACCAACTTCCACCTGCCCAAATCGACGCTGATGATGCTGGTGTCGGCGCTGATGGGCGTGGAGGAGATCCGCCGCATCTACGAGCATGCCATTGCGAATCGCTACCGTTTCTTTTCCTACGGCGACGCGTCGCTGCTGCTGCCCCGCGCCGATAGCTGAGGCCGCTTCGCTTTCGTCCGACGTTCCGTCGCATTGTTGAGAGACTCGCGCTGTAGCGTCGGGTTAGCCGGGCCATGAGCCGGCAGAAAGGAACACGCCATGATTCAGGTTCTCGGGAGCTCCTGGGCGCTCTTCATCGGCATGTTCATGCTGATGATCGGCAACGGCCTGCAAGGTACGCTGCTCGGCCTGCGCGGCGAGATCGAAGGATTCTCGACGATCGAGATGTCGGTGATCATGTCGGCCTATTTCGCGGGCTTCCTCTTCGCCTCGCGCTATGCGCCCCGGATGATCCGCCGGGTCGGCCATGTGCGGGTCTTCGCCGCGCTCGGCTCGACCATCTCGGCGGTACTGATTCTCTATCCGACGCTGGCCGAGCCATGGGCCTGGACGCTGGGCCGGGTGGCCATCGGGTTCTGCTTCTGCGGCGTCTACATCACCGCCGAAAGCTGGCTCAACGACGCCGCCTCGAACGAGAACCGCGGCAAGGCGCTATCGCTCTACATGATCGTGCAGATGGCGGGCATCGTCACCGCGCAGTATCTGGTGACGCTGGGCGACGTGTCGGGCTTCATCCTCTTCATCATCCCCTCGGTGCTGGTGTCGATGGCCTTCGCGCCGATCCTGCTCTCGGTAAGTCCGGCGCCGGTGTTCAACACCACCAAGCCGCTGCCGATCCGGCGGCTGATCGATGCCTCGCCTCTGGCCTGTATGGGGATGTTCCTGCTGGGCGGGGTCTTCGCGGCGCAATTCGGCATGTCGGCGGTCTACGGCGCGCGCGCCGGGTTGTCGGTGGCGCAGATCTCGCTGCTGGTCTCGGTGACCTATGTGGGCGCGCTGGTGCTGCAGTTCCCGATCGGCTGGCTGTCGGACCGGATCGACCGGCGCTGGCTGATCCTCGGCCTCTCGGGTCTGGGCGGCGCGGCGGCGCTGACGGCGTTCCTGCTGCCCGGATATATCGGGCTGATCCTCGTGTCCTCGGCGCTGGTGGGGGGCACATCGAACCCGCTCTACGCGCTGCTCATCGCCTATGCCAACGACTATCTCGACCGCGAAGACATGGCCGCGGCTTCGGGCGGATTGCTGTTCATCAACGGCGTCGGCGCCATCGCCGGTCCGATCGTGGTGGGCTGGATGCTCGACAATGTCGGCGCGCATGGCTTTTGGGGCTTCATCGCGGTGCTGATGCTGGGGCTCGCCTCCTATGCGGGCTGGCGGATGCTGCGTCGCCCGGATCGCGGCGTCGAAGTGGGCGATACGGTGAGCTACGTCCCGGTCTCCGCGACCGGCACCGCCGTGGCCGCCGAGGTCGCGCAGGAGGTCTATATCGAGCACGAGATCGAACAGCTCGAGGAGGCGCGCGACGACGCCGCCTGAGGCGGGAAGGGGCCGGGAACGTGCGGTTTCGGGCCGCCGGGCACCTTCGTGCTTGACCCGCACGGGGGTTGGGGCAGGTTTGGGGAACCACCGAGAAGGAGGACCACCATGACCGCCACCCCCGTCACCGCCCAGGCCGAGGCACCGACCGAGGCCGAGAGGGTGCTGACCTTCTGGCTCGAGGAGGTCGAGCCGAAGCAATGGTACACCGCCGACGACGATCTCGATGCCACAACCCGCAGCCGCTTCGCCGGGCTGTGGGACAAGGCGGCCGAGGGCGCTTTGGGCCATTGGCTGACCGAACCCAACGGCGCGCTGGCCTATATCATCGTTACCGACCAGTTCGCGCGCAACCTGTGGCGCGACGATCCGCGCGCCTTCCAGCTCGACGACAGCGCGCGCTCGGTCGCCAAGCTGGCGATCGACAATGGCTGGGACCGCGAGATCGTGCCGCCGGGTCGGCAGTTCTTCTACCTGCCATTGATGCATTCCGAGAACCTCGTCGATCAGGACCGCGCCGTGCGGCTGTTCCACGAGCGGATGCCGGAGGCCGAAAGCAGCCTGCTGCATGCGCGTGCCCATCGCGAAGTCATCCGCGACTTCGGCCGGTTTCCGTTCCGCAACAAGGCGCTGGGCCGCGAAACCAGCGAGGCCGAGGCGGAGTGGCTGGAACAGGGCGGCTATGGCGCCGTGGTCGAGCGGCTCAAATCGGACGCGAAGTGACCTAGAGGCATCCTTCGCAACCCCGTCATGCATGGGGGGCGTCTGGTAGCCCGGCGAAAACTGGTTTAGCGTCAAACCAATTTTGCCGGACCCCCGAGGAGGAACACCGAATGGCCGCCAAGAACTTCGACGTGATCGTGATCGGCTCGGGCCCGGGCGGCTATGTCGCCGCGATCCGCGCCGCCCAGCTGGGCAAGAAGGTCGTGATCGTCGAACGCGAGAATTTGGGCGGGATCTGCCTCAACTGGGGCTGCATCCCCACCAAGGCGATGCTGCGCTCCTCGGAGGTGTTTCACCTGATGCACCGTGCCAAGGAGTTCGGGCTGAAGGCCGAGAGCATCGGCTACGATCTCGACGCGGTGGTCAAGCGCTCGCGCGGGGTGGCCAAACAGCTCAGCTCGGGCATCGGTCACCTGATGAAGAAGAACAAGATCGAGGTGGTGATGGGCGAAGCCACCATCCCCGCCAAGGGCAAGGTCTCGGTCAAGACCGAGAAGGGCACCGAGGAGCTGACCGCCAAGAGCATCGTCCTCGCCACCGGGGCGCGCGCCCGCAACCTGCCGGGTCTCGAGGCCGATGGCGATCTGGTCTGGTCCTACCGTCACGCGCTGGTGCCGCCGCGCATGCCGAAGAAGCTTCTCGTCATCGGCTCGGGCGCGATCGGCATCGAATTCGCCAGCTTCTACAATACGCTGGGCGCCGAAACGACGGTGGTCGAGGTGATGGACCGGATCCTGCCGGTCGAGGACGCCGAGATCTCGGCCTTCGCCAAGAAGCAGTTCGTCAAGCAAGGCATGACGATCATGGAAAAGGCGATCGTCAAGAAGCTCGATCGCGGCCAGGGCAAGGTCACGGCGCATATCGAGACCAAGGGCAAGGTCGAGACGCACGAGTTCGACACGGTGATCTCCGCCGTCGGCATCGTCGGCAACACCGAAGGGCTGGGCCTCGAGGAGTTAGGCGTCAAGATCGACCGCACCCATGTCATCACCGACGAATATTGCCGCACCGGGGTCGAGGGGCTCTATGCCATCGGCGACATCGCGGGCGCGCCGTGGCTGGCGCACAAGGCGTCGCATGAAGGCGTCATGGTGGCCGAGCTGATCGCGGGTGGGCATCCGCACCCGGTCAAGCCCGAGAGCATCGCGGGCTGCACCTACTGCCAGCCGCAGGTGGCGAGCGTCGGCTATTCCGAGGCCAAGGCCAAGGAGATGGGCTTTGACGTGAAGGTCGGGCGTTTTCCGTTCATCGGCAACGGCAAGGCGATCGCGCTGGGCGAGGCCGAGGGCATGGTCAAGACCGTGTTCGACGCCAAGACCGGCGAGCTTCTGGGCGCGCACATGGTCGGGGCCGAAGTGACCGAGCTGATCCAAGGCTACATCGTGGGCCGCACGCTCGAGACCACGGAAAAGGAGCTGATGGAGACGGTGTTCCCGCATCCGACGCTGTCGGAAATGATGCATGAGAGCGTGCTCGACGCCTATGGCCGCGCGATCCACTTCTGATCTCCGTCGCACCGCAGGATCATGGAACGCCTCCGACCTGACCGGTCGGGGGCGTTTTGTGTTAAGATGAAACCCCCGGGGCTGTTTTTCCCGGAAAAGGGGGGTTTATGCGTTTACCATTGTTTTACTTTGCCGCGGGCATGGTGGCTTTCGTCGCGCCTGCGCATTCCATGGAGGCCGACCGCGAGTCGGTCTTTGAAATTCAGGTTCTGCTACAGCATCTCGGCTACGAGCCGGGTCAGATGGACGGCCTCGCAGGTCCACGGCTGGCGCGCGCTATTCGCACCTTCGAGGCGGATCACGGGCTGCCGATCACGGGACAGGCCGACATGGCCCTGAACGAACGGCTGCACGGCCTTGTCGCCGCGCGGCCCGCCCGTGCGCTTCTCGAGACGAACGCGCGGCAGGGCCATGGCTTCTGGCAAAGGCATAGCTGGCCCGCCCGGATGGGCGGTCTCTAAAGGGCGCGCACGCCGCGTACCCGTGCCGCGACCCGGCATCCGCCGCGATCATCATGGGGCGGGTTGCGGCATTTCGCGCAGCCCCGCCATGTGTTACCCTTTCGTTCTCATTTCGCGGTTGGAGATCGGACCGTGAGGCCCTATCTTCCGGGCTGGACACTGGTGGGGACCTGCATGCCGGAACTGAAGCAGATCGAGGTGCGCGGCGCGCGCGAGCACAATCTCAAGAACGTCGACGTGGACATTCCGCGCGACCAACTGGTGGTGATCACCGGGCTTTCGGGCTCGGGCAAATCCTCTCTCGCCTTCGACACGATCTATGCCGAAGGCCAGCGCCGCTATGTCGAGAGCCTCTCGGCCTATGCGCGGCAGTTCCTCGACATGATGGAAAAGCCCGATGTCGATCACATCTCGGGCCTCTCGCCCGCGATCTCGATCGAGCAGAAGACGACCTCGAAGAACCCGCGCTCGACTGTTGGCACCGTGACCGAGATCTACGACTACATGCGCCTGCTCTTCGCGCGGGTCGGCACGCCCTATTCCCCCGCCACCGGCCAGCCGATCGAGGCGCAGCAGGTGCAGGACATGGTCGATCGGGTCATGGCGATGGAGGAGGGCACGCGCGGCTACCTGCTCGCGCCGATCGTGCGCGACCGCAAGGGCGAGTACCGCAAGGAGTTCGTGGAGCTGCGCAAGCAGGGCTTCCAGCGGGTCAAGGTGAATGGAGAGTTCCACGAGCTTGAAAACCCGCCGACGCTCGACAAGAAGTTCCGCCACGACATCGACGTCGTGGTCGACCGGGTGGTGGTGCGCGAAGGGCTCGAGACGCGTCTTGCCGACAGCTTCCGCACCGCGCTCGATTTGGCCGATGGCATCGCGATCCTTGAGACGGCCCCCGCCGAGGGCGAGCCGGAGCGGATCACCTTCTCGGAGAAGTTCGCCTGTCCCGTCTCGGGCTTCACCATCCCCGAGATCGAGCCGCGGCTGTTTTCGTTCAACGCGCCCTTCGGGGCCTGTCCCTCCTGTGACGGTCTTGGCGTCGAGCTGTTCTTCGACGAACGCCTCGTGGTGCCCGACGTCACGCTCAAGGTCGCGGACGGCGCCATTGCACCGTGGCGCAAGGGCAAGACGCCCTATTTCCTGCAGACCATCGAGGCCATCTCCAAGCATTACGGCGTGCCCAAGACGGCGCGCTGGAAGGACCTGCCCGAAAAGGTGCAGCAGGTGTTCCTGCGCGGCTCGGGCAAGGAGGAAATCGATTTCCGCTATGATGACGGCGGCCGCGTCTACAAGGTGTCGCGCCCCTTCGAAGGCGTGATCCCCAACCTCGAGCGCCGCTACCGCGAGACCGACAGCGCTTGGGTCCGCGAAGAGATGGAGCAGTACCAGAACAACCGCGCCTGCGGCACCTGCCATGGCTACCGCCTGCGCGAAGAGGCTCTGGCGGTCAAGATCGGCTCGGCCAAGGACGGCGCGCCGGGCCATCGGCATGTCGGCCAAGTGGTGCAGATGTCGATCCGCGAGGCGCATGAGTGGTGCGAGACCGTGCCCGCCGCGCTCTCCAAGCAGAACAACGAGATCGCCCGCGCCATCCTCAAGGAGATCCGCGAGCGGCTCGGCTTTCTCAACAATGTCGGCCTCGATTACCTGACGCTGTCGCGCAACGCCGGCACGCTCTCGGGCGGCGAAAGCCAGCGGATCCGTCTGGCGAGCCAGATCGGCTCGGGCCTGACCGGCGTGCTCTACGTCCTCGACGAGCCGTCGATCGGCCTGCATCAGCGTGACAACGACCGGCTGCTGACCACGCTCAAGAACCTGCGCGATCAGGGCAACACGGTGATCGTGGTCGAGCATGACGAGGAGGCGATCCGCGAGGCGGATTACGTTTTCGACATGGGGCCGGGCGCGGGCGTGCATGGCGGCGCCATCGTGGCCGAAGGCACGCCGCAGGAGATCATGGCCAACCCGGACTCGGTCACCGGCCAATACCTCGTCGGTACCCGTGAGATCGCGGTGCCGGCCGAACGGCGCGCCGGCAACGGCAAAAAGCTGACGGTGGTCAAGGCCACCGGCAACAACCTGCAGGAGGTCACGGTCGACTACCCTCTGGGCAAGTTCGTTGCCGTCACCGGCGTGTCGGGCGGCGGCAAGTCGACCCTGACCATCGAGACGCTCTACAAGAACGCCGCGATGAAGCTCAATGGCGCGCGGCAAGCACCCGCGCCTTGCGAAACCATCAAGGGCTTCGAGCATCTCGACAAGGTCATCGACATCGACCAGCGCCCGATCGGCCGCACCCCGCGTTCGAACCCCGCGACCTATACCGGCGCCTTCACTCCGATCCGCGACTGGTTCGCGGGCCTGCCGGAGTCCAAGGCGCGCGGTTACAAGCCGGGGCGGTTCTCGTTCAACGTCAAGGGCGGCCGCTGCGAGGCGTGCCAGGGCGACGGCGTCATCAAGATCGAGATGCACTTCCTGCCGGACGTCTATGTCACCTGCGAAACCTGCAAGGGCGCGCGCTACAACCGCGAAACGCTGGAGGTGAAGTTCAAGGGCAAGAGTATCGCCGATGTGCTCGACATGACGGTCGAGGACGCGCAGGAGTTCTTCAAAGCGGTGCCCTCGATCCGCGAGAAGATGGACGCGCTGTGCCGCGTTGGTCTGAACTATATCAAGGTCGGCCAGCAGGCGACGACGCTTTCGGGCGGCGAGGCGCAGCGGGTGAAGCTTTCCAAGGAACTGGCCCGCCGCTCGACGGGCCGCACGCTCTATATCCTCGACGAGCCGACCACCGGCCTGCATTTCGAGGATGTGCGCAAACTTCTTGAGGTGCTGCACGAACTGGTCGAAAGCGGCAACACCGTCGTCGTGATCGAGCACAATCTCGACGTGGTGAAGACCGCCGATTGGATCATCGACATCGGTCCCGAGGGCGGCGATGGCGGTGGTACCGTGGTGGCCACGGGCACGCCCGAAGAGGTGGGCGAGGTCGAGGCGAGCCATACGGGCCGCTATCTCAAGCCGATGCTGAAACCGCGCAAGATCGCGGCCGAATAGGACCGTGCCAAAACAAAAAGGCCGCCCCTCGGGGCGGCCTTTTCTCGATGTGGTCCGGTCAGGGGGCTCAGTACCCGGTCGGGCCACCGAAAAGGGTCGATCCGTTGCTGGCATCGGCTTCGAGCGAGACAGGCTGAACCTCGCTGGACGTCTCGATCCTGTCAGCCTCGGCCAGAACCGGATCGGTGGACACACGGTCAGTCTCGACCTGAACCGTCTTCGGTCCGGTTGTTGTCACCGTCGTATCGGCGATCTCGACCGAGTTGGTGGAGGTGACGCGGCGCGAGGCGAGGGCCGTCGCTGCTTCGGCGGCAAGCGACGAGGTCACGACCCGCGCACCGTCCTGTATCGTGGTCACCGGTGGTGTCGCGGGCGCCTCGTCGAGGCTGGCGTAACCGATGTTCTCGGGGCGCAGGCGCGGGCGCAGGTTCACCTGTTCGGGGGCAAAACGGACCGGTGCCGGTCGGGCGGCCTGCGCTGCGGCCGCGCCGCCACCAGCGGCGACGGCGACCGTGGTGGCGACGCCCAGCGGGACGCCCGCCTTGCGCGCGGCCTTGCGCAGCTCCTTTTCAACCTTGCGCACCTGCTTGGCGTTCGCGGCGACTGCACCGTTGAGAAGCTGCGCCACGGCGGCGTTGCCGCGCACCTTGAACTTGGGCTTGGCGTCGACGGCCATGGGGGCGAATGCGAGGGTCAGCGCGGTGCCGAGGCCAAGGATGGTCTTCATGGTGCTGCACTCCAGTAACGGATTTGACCAGACAACACCGCAAACCTATGGGCCGTTCCCCGCGCTGCGATCACGACGGCGAAACTCCGCGCTCCACCCCTTCCAGAAATTCGGCCGACACGCCGCGCAGCATCTTGCGAAGCGCCTCGCGCGGTTCGGCCCCCGCGCTGATCGCAGCATCATAGGCGCGGCGCTGCCGCGTCGCCGAAGACCCCTGCTGTGCGATCCGGCGGGTGCCGCGCAGCTCATCGAGACAGCCTAGCGCCCGCGCGTCGGGCTCCATCATCTCCTCGAGTTCGCCCAGGAGTTCCTGCATGGGGCGCAACTGGTTCCGGCCAAGGTCGAGAAGCGTGCCCTCGGTGCCGTAGCGCTGCGCGCGCCAGCGGTTCTCCTCGATCAGGAACCGCTCATAGACGCGCCAACGCTTGTTCTCGGTCTTGAGCCGATGCAGCATCCGCATCACGCATTGCACGAAGGCCGCGACCGACAGCGCCTCTTCCATGCGCGGCATCACGTCGGCGATCCGGGTCTCCAGCGTCGGCCATGCCTCCGAGGGGCGCAGATCCCACCAGATCTTCGAGGCGTCTTCGATGATCCCGGCGCTGACCAGCGCATCGACCATCTTGCGATATTCGGCCCAGCTTTCGATGCGGGGCGGCAGGCCCGAACGCGGGCACTGGTCGAAGATGTTGAGCCGCCAGGACGACAGCCGCGTGTCTTCGCCGCGCCAGTAGGGCGACGAGGCCGAGAGCGCCAGTACGAAGGGCAGAAAGTAGCTCGCCTGCGCCATCAGGTCGGCGCGCAGCTCGTGATCCTCGCCAAGCCCCACATGCACATGCATGCCACAGGTCATCAGCCGGCGCGCGATGCCGCCGATATCCTCGGCGATCTTGTCGTAGCGGGCGGCATGGCCTGTGCCCTGGCTCTCAGGGTCGCCCCACGGGTGGCACGACACGGCGACGAGCGCGAGGCCGTGATCATCAGCCACCTCGGCCAGACCGCCGCGCAGATGCGCAAGATCGGCGCGCGCCTCGGCGATGTCGGCGGCGACCGATGTGCCGATCTCGATCTGGCAGTCGCGGAACTCGGGGCTAACCTGATCGCCGAGCCGTTTCTTGGCGGCGGCGAGCATTTCGTCCGGCACGGCGGCGAGGTCCATCGTTTCGGCATCGACGACGAGATATTCCTCCTCGATTCCGAGGGAAAAGGCGGGATCTGACATGGGCGCGGCCCTCCGGCTTGTTGCCGGGGCCAACGCGGCGCGTCGCGTTACGGGTCCGAGACGCGTCAGGCGACGGTGATCGTGCCGCGCATTTTCGGATGGAGCGTGCAGAGATAGGGGTAGGTGCCGGGCGTGGCAAAGGACATGCGCACCGATTGGCCGCGGCCGAGGCGCCCGCTATCGAACAGCCCGGTTTCGGAGGTGGCGGTGTGGGGCGCCAGATCGGCGTTGGTGAAGATTACCATGTCGCCCGCCGCGATCGTCAGGGCGGCGGGCAGAAAGGCGAACCCTTTGATCTCGACCTCGTGGAGCCTGCCCATGGCGGGCCGTGGGGGCGGCGCGCCGCGCGGCGTGGCGGGTGGGGCAATGGACGTAGTGGCGGCGGCAGCGAGGCCACCCGCCCGCGCCGCGAGAACCCAAAGCGGCAGGGCGGCGGTGGCGGCCAGCCCGCGAAGGAGAAAGCGTCGGCGCGTCGGCATGATGCGGCCTCCTCGCGCGAAATACGCGATGGGGGCAGCGTCGCGCGGACGCCGCCCCCTGTCGAGCCACATTGCCGTGACGGGTCAGTCCATCGGCTTGAAGTTGAACTCGCCGCCATCCTTGATGCCCGACGGCCAGCGCGCGGTGACCGTCTTGGTCTTGGTGTAGAACTTGAAGCTGTCGGTGCCGTGCTGGTTCAGATCGCCGAAGGCCGATTTCTTCCAACCGCCGAAGCTGTGATAGGCCAGCGGCACCGGGATCGGCACGTTAATGCCGACCATGCCCACGTTCACGCGGTTGGCGAAGTCGCGCGCCGCGTCGCCATCGCGGGTGAAGATCGCGGTGCCGTTGCCCATCTCGTGATCCATGGCGAGCTTGAGCGCCTCCTCGTAGGAGCCCGCGCGCACGGTCGACAGGACCGGGCCGAAGATCTCCTTGCTATAGATCTCCATGTCCGGCGTCACGCGGTCGAACAGATGCGCGCCGACGAAAAACCCGTTCTCGTAGCCCTGCAGGCCGAAATCACGCCCGTCGACGACCAGTTCCGCGCCCGCATCCACGCCCGACTGCACCAGCTTGAGGATGTTCTCCTTGGCGGCGGCGGTGATGACCGGGCCGAAATCCACGTCGTCGCCCGAGGTGTAGGGCCCGACCTTGAGGCTTTCGATCCGGGGCTTGAGCGCCGCGATCAGTCGATCGGCGGTCTCGTCGCCCACCGGAACCGCGACCGAGATCGCCATGCAGCGTTCGCCGGCGGCACCGTAGCCCGCGCCGACCAACGCGTCGGCGGCCTTTTCCATGTCCGCGTCGGGCATGATGATCATGTGGTTCTTGGCACCGCCAAAGCACTGCACGCGCTTGCCATGGGCGCAGCCCTTGCCATAGATATATTCCGCGATCGGGGTGGAGCCGACGAAGCCGACCGAGGCGATGCCCTCATGCTCGAGGATCGCGTCCACCGCGTCCTTGTCGCCGTTGACGACCTGCAGGATGCCCTTGGGCAGTCCGGCCTCTTCCATCAGCTCGGCGAGCATCATCGGTACCGAGGGCGCGCGCTCCGACGGCTTGAGGATGAAGGCGTTGCCGCAGGCGATGGCGGGGGCGAACATCCACATCGGGATCATGGCCGGGAAGTTGAACGGCGTGATGCCCGCCGAAACGCCGAGAGGCTGGCGCATCGAATACATGTCGATGCCGGGGCCCGCGCCATCAGTGTATTCGCCCTTGAGCAGATGCGGCGCGCCGATGCAGAACTCGACCACCTCGAGGCCGCGCTGCACGTCGCCCTTGGCGTCGGGGATGGTCTTGCCATGCTCGCGCGACAGCGCTTCGGCCAGCTTGTCCATGTCGCGGTTCAGCAGACGCACGAACTCCATCATCACCCGGGCGCGGCGCTGCGGGTTGGTCGCGGCCCAGCCGGGCTGGGCCTTCTGCGCGGTCTCGACGGCGAGGTCGATCTCCTCGCGCGAAGCCAGCGGCGCGCGCGACTGCACCTCGCCGGTGGCGGGGTTGAAGACGTCGGCGTAACGGCCCGAGCGGCCCTCGGCATGTGCGCCGCCGATGTAATGGGTCAGGTTCTGCATGTCCGGTCCTCCGAAAACGATAACTGTCAAAAGCAGGTATAGCCTTGCGGAAATGCCTGTAGAAGCGGCAGGATGCCAAAACGGTTTTGCATTTTTGCAAGATGAAGGGATGTGCGTGGAGAACTGGGACGACATTCGTGTCTTTCTCGCCGTGGCGCGGGCCGAAAGCCTCTCGGCGGCGGCACCCGGCCTCAGGATGGACCCCGCGACGCTCGGGCGGCGCATCGCGCGGCTTGAGGAACGTTTGGGCGCGGCGCTTTTCGTCAAGAGCCCGCAGGGATACGCGCTGACCGGGCGGGGCGAACGGCTTCAGGTGCATGCGGCGCGCGCCGAGGCGGCGCTGGCGCTGGCGGGAGAGGCGGGGCCGCAGGAGCGCGGCCTCGCGGGACAGATCCGCATCGGTGCGCCGGATGGTTGCGCCAACTTCATCCTGCCGCAGGTCTGCGCGGCGATCCAAGGGCAGAACCCGGACCTCGAAGTGCAGATCCTGGCGCTGCCCCGCGTGGTGAACCTCTCCAAGCGCGAGGCCGACATAGCCATCACCGTAAGCCCGCCGGAAACCGGGCGGCTCACCGTGCAGAAGATCACCGACTACCGGCTGAGCCTCGCGCAACGCCGTGACGCGCCCGCGCCGCAAAGCCTCGCGGCGCTCGGGGACAGGCCTCTCGTCGGCTACATCCCCGACATGATCTTCGACCGCGAACTCGATTATCTCGGGGATCTGGGCGCGCGGGGCGTGCCACTGGCCTCGAACTCGGTGTCGGTTCAGCTGCAGATGCTACGCCATGCGGGGATCGGCATTGTGCATGACTTCGCGCTGCCCTTCGCGCCGGAACTGGTCCGTGTCCTCACCCGAGAGCTGTCGCTCACCCGCGCCTTCTGGCTCGTGCGCCACGCCGCCGACCGCCGCTCGGCGCGGCTGTCGCGCTTTGCCGCGGCGCTGATGGCCGCGATGCGTGCGGAGGTCGCGCGTCTCGAAGCGGAATGCTTGACAGGGGGGAGCGCGGAGCGCGACGGTTGACTCACGGCCCCCGCAGATCGGGGGCGCCAGCAGAGGAGGGCGTCCATGCTCGTGCAACAGATCCTGAAATCCAAGGCCAATGATACCGTCGCCACCGTGACGCCCGACACCACGGTGGCCGAGGCCGCGCGGCAGCTGTCGAACAAGCGCATCGGCGCCCTCGTGGTCTCTCAGGACGGCAAGCGCGCGCAGGGCATCATCTCGGAGCGCGACATCGTGCGCGAGATCGGTCGGCGCGGGCCGGACTGCCTCGAGGAGAAGGTCGCGGCGATGATGACCGCCGATCCGGTCACCTGCCACCGCGAGGAGGTTGCCGATCACGTGCTCGCACGGATGACCGAAGGCCGGTTCCGCCATATCCCCGTGGTCGATGGCGAGGAGATGATCGGGCTGATCTCGATCGGCGACGTGGTCAAGGCACGGCTGTCAGAGCTGTCGATGGAGAAGGATGCGCTTGAAGGGATGATCATGGGCCACTGAGCCCGGCGGTCATGCCGAGCCGTGCCCGTGCGGCGCGGGGTCTTGCATCTCGCGCCGCCGTGATGTCGTGTGGCGCGCGAACATGCGGCGAGGAGACGTCATGCGCATCGGGCTCTACCCCGGAACCTTTGATCCGGTCACACTCGGCCACACCGACATCATCCGCCGCGCCTGCACGTTGGTCGACCGGCTGGTGATCGGCGTGGCGATCAACCGCGACAAGGGGCCGCTGTTTTCGCTCGATGAACGGGTGGCGATGATCGAGGCCGAGACCGCGCCGATCGCCGCCGCCTGCGGCTCCCAGATCGTGGTGCATCCCTTCGAGAACCTGCTGATCGACGCGGCGCGCGACGTGGGCGCGCAGATGATCATCCGCGGCCTGCGCGCGGTGGCGGATTTCGAATACGAATACCAGATGGTCGGCATGAACCGGATGCTCGACAAGTCGGTCGAGACGGTCTTTCTCATGGCCGAGGCGCGCCACCAGGCCATCGCCTCCAAGCTGGTCAAGGAGATCGCGCGGCTGGGCGGCGACGTGTCGTCCTTCGTGCCCTCCGGCGTCGAGGACGCGTTGAAGATCCGGCTCGAACTTTGAGGCGCGGACCTCCGGGCGGGCTTGGGGCGTTGGCCTTCGAACCCGTTTCGAGGAGCGCCCGATGAGCCGAACCCTGACCCGCCTTTCCCTGTCCGTCTTCGCCCTCGCGGCCGGTGGCGCGCTCGCGCAGCAATCGCAGGAAAGCGGCGCGGACATCGCGGCCGACACTCGCGAGATCCTGCAAAGCCCGCCCTCCGACGCCTCAGGCGGCGCATCGCCCGCAGACACCTCCGGCGGGGCCGCGTCTTCGGACACCTCCGGCGGGACCACTTCCCCCGACAGCGCGAGCGAGGCGCCGTCCTCCCCGGCAGCACAGTCTGAACCGGCCCCCGCCGCATCCCCCGAACCGCTCCCCGAGCCGACTCCGCGCGGGTCCTCGGCCCAGCCCGAAACGCTGCGGCTTCTCGAAAACAGCGGCGCGCGACCGGTCGAGGCTCAGCAGGGTGTGCCGGACCAGTCAGGCGGCGGCTTCGGCCCCTCGGTCGAGGTTCCGACCGTAGTTCCTGCGCCCGACGAGGCCGCGATGCAGGCCGATCCGGCCAAGGGCCTCCCCAGCCCCGAGGCGATCGAGGCCGCGACTTATGAAGGCGGCACGCTCCTCGACGGCCAATCGGCCCTCACCGTCAAGGTGCAGGTGCTGCTCGACCGCGCGCATGTCTCGCCCGGCATCATCGACGGTTGGAAGGGCGGGATGAGCGAGAGCGCCATCGCCGCCTTCGAGACGCGCGAGGGCTTTGCCGCCGATGGGCAGCTTGATCAGCAGGTGTGGGACGCGCTCACCGCCAATCTCTCCGTGCCGATGCTGCAAAGCTACACGATCACCGAGAACGACATGTCGGGGCTGAGCGCGCCGCTGCCAGACGACTATGCCGAACTCGCCGAGCTCGACCAACTCGGCTACACTAGCGTCACCGAAAAGCTGGCCGAGCGTTTCCACATGTCCGAGGACTTCCTCAAGGCGCTCAACGCGCAGGCGGCATGGCAGACGGGGACCACCATCACCGTCACCGATCCCGGCCCCCGGCTTGAGACGAAAGTGGCGCGCATCGAAGTGCGCAAGGACACGAGCCGCCTTGCGGGCTTCGACGCCGATGGCCGGATGATTCTGAACTACCCCGTCACCATCGGATCGTCGCAGACGCCGTCGCCCTCCGGCACGGTCGAGGTGGTCGCCGTGGCGCTGGACCCGACCTACACCTACAACCCTGACATCAACTTCCAGCAGGGCGACAATGACGAGGTGCTGATCCTGCCGCCCGGCCCCAACGGCCCTGTAGGATCTGTCTGGATCGACCTTAGCAAGCCGACCTATGGGCTGCACGGCACCTCCAAGCCGGATTCGCTGTTCAACGCGGCGAGCCATGGCTGCGTACGCATGACCAACTGGGATGCGGAGGAGCTGGCGCATCTGGTGTCGAGCGGCGTGACCGTCGAGTTCGTGGAATGAGGGCGCTGATCCTCGCGCCGGTGCTGGCCTTCCTCGCCGTGCCGATGACGGCGCAGGAGACGACACCGACGCAGGTGCCGACGCCGCCCGCGCGACCGGCGGACCTCGCCCCCGTCACCGATGCGGCGGACGGACAGGGGAGCGACACTCTGGAGGGTGCGCCCCAGACCGTGCCGACGCCGGAAGCGAGGCCTGAGACGTCTGCTTCGGAGGACGACGTGGGAGTGGACGCGGAGCGGGAACGGGAGGAATTCACCGAGACCGAGACCGAGACCGAGACCGAGACCGAGACCGAGACCGAGATCCCGGAGGCTGGGCTGGCCCGCGACGAGGTGCCGCCGATGCCCGAACGTCTGGCCGCGACCGAGGCCGCGCGTACGGCCTGCATGGCGGAGCTGGACGCGCTGGGAGCGGTCTATGAAACCGGGGCCGCGGTCGACGATCCCGATGTCGCCGATTGCGGCATCGTCCATCCGGTGACGCTCAGCGAAGTTCTGCCCGGTGTGGCCCTGACCCCGCCGGCGCCGATGCGCTGTGAGACGGCGCTGGCGCTGGCGCGCTGGACCCGCGATTTCGGCCAGCCCGCCGCCGAGAGGCTCGGGCGCGGCGCGTTGACCGAAATCCGGCAAGGCACGGTCTATAATTGTCGTGGCCGCAGTTCGGATTCCGACACCATGTCCGAACATGCCTTCGGCAACGCGGTGGATATCATGGCCTTCGGCTTTGCCGATGGCGCGGATGTCGCGGTCGAACCGCGCGAGCGCGAGGGCACCATGGCCGAGGCGTTTCAGGACGCCGTGCGCGCCAGCGCCTGTCTGGAGTTCACCACCGTGCTCGGGCCGGGATCGGACGCGGCCCATGCCGATCACCTGCATCTCGACGTGAAATCGCGGCGCGGCGGGTTCCGACTTTGCCAATGAATAAAGGCCGCCCCCAAGGGCGGCCTTTCGCATCGGGGCAAGGGCGGGCGATCAGCCGAGCTTGCCCATCGCAACGGCGGTATCGGCCATGCGGTTCGAGAAGCCCCACTCGTTGTCGTACCACGTCAGGATGCGGCACATCGTGCCGTCCATGACCTTGGTCTGATCGGTGTGGAACACCGAGGAATGCGGGTCGTGGTTGAAGTCCGAGCTGACCAGCTGGTCGTCGGTGAAGCCGAGGATGCCCTTGAGCGGGCCTTCGCCGGCAGCCTTGCGGATCAGGTCGTTGATCTCCTCGACGCTGGTTTCGCGCGACGCGACGAAGGTCAGGTCCACGACCGAGACGTTCGGGGTGGGGACGCGGATCGCGACGCCGTCGAGCTTGCCGTTGAGCTCGGGCAGGGCGAGGCCCACCGCCTTGGCGGCACCGGTCGAGGTCGGGATCATCGAGAGCGCCGCAGCGCGGGCGCGGTAGAGATCCTTGTGCATCGTGTCCAGCGTCGGCTGGTCGCCGGTATAGCTGTGGATCGTCGTCATGAAGCCCTTGTCGATGCCGATGGCGTCGTTGAGGACCTTGGCCACCGGCGCGAGGCAGTTGGTGGTGCACGACGCGTTCGAGATCACCTTGTCCTCGGGCACCAGCGTCTCGTGGTTGACGCCGTAGACGATGGTCTTCTCGGCGCCCGAGCAGGGCGCGGAGACGAGCACGCGCTTGGAGCCGTTCTCGAGATGCATCGCGGCCTTTTCGTGGCTCACGAAGATGCCGGTGCATTCGAGCGCGACGTCGACGTCCGACCAGGGCAGCTCCTTGGGGTCGCGGATCGCGGTGACGCGGATCGGGCCGCGGCCGACGTCGATCGTGTCCTCGGTGGTCTTCACCTCGTGCGGGAAACGGCCATGCACGCTGTCATAGCGCAGCAGGTGGGCGTTGGTCTCGACAGGGCCGAGGTCGTTGATGGCCACGACCTCGATATCGGTGCGGCCGGATTCGATGATGCCGCGCAGGACGTTGCGTCCGATGCGGCCGAAGCCGTTGATTGCTACCTTGACAGCCATGGGGGTCTCCTCGGGAATTGCCGGGCTTGGGTTCGGCGCCAAGATCGGCATTTGTGGCCCGGCGTCAACCAAAGATCGCCGCCAAGGCCGGGCGTGAGCGCTGCCGTTAGCGCCAAACGGCGAGCCAGCGCAACAGATCGAGCCCCGCGCGGCCAAGAGTGAGCGAAACCTGACCCTCGAACCAGTAGTGATCGGCGACAAGGGCGGCTAGAATGGCCGCGAACAGGGCGAGGGCGAAGGAGGTGCTCATGCAGGCCAGCCTAGACCGCAAGATCCCCGATGCGCAGGCGGTAACGGTGTCGCGACTGCGCGCCGACGACTGGCTGTTGCTGCTTGGTCGCCTCCTGATCGCCGCGCTGTTTGTCGGCGGCGCGCTGCAAAAGGCCTTCGACCCCCAGCAGGTGATCGGTCTGCTGAGCGGGTGGCACCTGCCGGGCCTGCTCGTCTGGCCCGCGCTGGCCTACAATGCCGCCGCCGGTCTGGCGCTGGCCTTCGGCGTGGCGGTGCGGCCGCTGGCGCTGTCGCTGGCGCTTTATTGCGTCGTCACCTCCGCGTTCCATTTCTTGCCGGGGGACCCGTGGCAGATGACGATCTTCGTCAAGAACTGGGCCATCGCGGGCGGCTGCCTCGCACTGGCCGTCGCGGGGGCGGGGCGGATCGCGGTGCGGCTCGACTAGGCGCTCTATCGGGCGGTTTCGGGCTTGCGCGCCGTGAACACATGCGCCTTGAGGTCGAGCACCGGCGGCGTGCCGAGGCGTGCCTCCAGCTCCTCGCGCATCGCGGAGACGACGGTGTCGGGGGCGATGCCGCGCTCGGCCAGCTCGGCGATGATCGGGTTGCCCTGGACGAGACCGCGCGCGAACCCCTCAGGGTCGGTGACCTCGCGGCGCAGGCAGAGCTCCGCGTGTCCCGCGACAAGACCCGCCTGCGACAAGTCCGACAGCGCCTGCGCCGGATCGCCATAGGAAAAAGGGTACGTGTAAAAGCCGGGCGGATCTTCGGGAAACACCTGCTCCGAGACCGCTTGGGCGACCTGCGCGAAGGCATTGTCGCGCATCAAAGCCCAGCTGTTGAACAACAGATGCCCACCGGGCCGCAGCACCCGCGCGGCCTCGCGAAAGGCGTCTACCTTGTCGGGAAAGAACATCACCCCGAACTGGCAGACCACAAGATCGAAGCTCGCCCCGGGAAAGGGCAGGGACATGGCGTCTGCCTGCGCGACGTCGACCGCTTCGTCCGCGGCAAATTTGGTCCGCGCCACATCGAGCATCGCCGGGCTGAGGTCGGTGACGACGAGGCGGGCCGAGGCGGGAAGGGCATCGCGCAGGCGGCGGCTCAGGATGCCGGTGCCGGCGGCGCTCTCCAATACCGAGGCGGGCGCCAGCGCGGCGGCGCGGCGGGCAAGGTCGCTTGCGGCATCCGCGAAGATCCATGGCCCGAGGCCCTCGTCGTAATGACGGGGAATGTCGCCGGTGAAGAAGCGGGGGGCCTCGGCCATGATCGTACTCCCTGACGAGAGGGTCCCGCCGGGCCGCAGCATAACACGAAATCGCGCCGATCGCCGAAGCGCGATCTGCCAAGGCCGCATGCAAAAGGGGCGGCCCGAAGACCGCCCCCTTGTTCTCGAAACGACGCCCGCTCAGAGCAGCGATTTCACCTTCGCGGCCACGGCCTCGGCGGTGATGCCGAACTTCTCGTAGAGCGTCTCGGCCGGAGCGGATGCGCCGAACCCCTCCATGCCGACGAAGCCCGCCTTGGGCTCGCGGCCGCGCTCGCCCAAAAGCAGCCGGTCCCAGCTCTGGCGCACGCCGGCCTCGACTGCCACGCGGACCGGGCCCGCGGGCAGCACGCGCTTGCGGTAGCTCTCGTCCTGCGCGGCGAAAAGCTCCATGCAAGGCACGGAGACGACGCGGGTGCCGATGCCCTCGGCCTCGAGGATGTCGCGCGCCTTGATCGCGATCTCGACCTCGGAGCCCGAGGCCATGAGGATCGCGCGGCGCTTCTCGCCCGCTTCGCGCAGCACGTAGGCGCCCTGCTCGGTGAGGTTCTTCGACTTGTGCTCGTCGCGGACCGGCATCAGGTTCTGGCGGCTCAGCGCCAGCACCGAGGGGCGGTCGGAGGTCGACAGCGCGATCTCCCACGCCTCGGCGGTCTCGACGGTGTCGGCGGGACGGAACACGTAGGTGTTCGGCGTCGCACGCAGCATCGACAGGTGTTCGACCGGCTGGTGGGTCGGGCCGTCCTCGCCCAGACCGATGCTGTCATGCGTCATCACGTAGACCACCGGCTGATGCATCAGCGCCGAGAGGCGCATCGCGCCGCGCGCATAGTCGGTGAAGGCCATGAAGGTGCCGCCGTATGGGCGCAGACCGCCATGCAGCGCGATGCCGTTCATCGCCGCGGCCATGCCATGCTCGCGGATGCCGTAATGGATATAGCGGCCCGAGCGGTTCTCCGGCGAGAACACCTCCATGTCGCCCGAACGGGTGTTGTTCGAGCCCGTCAGGTCGGCCGAACCGCCCACGGTCTCGGTCATCACGCCGTTGACGACGTTGAGCACCATCTCGGAGGATTTGCGCGAGGCGACCGATTTGGCGTTCTCCACGGTCTCCTTCTTGAAGGCGCGGATCTTGGCGGCCAGCGCCTTGGGCGCTTCGCCGGCGAAGGCGCGCTCGAATTCCATGCGCTTGCGCTCGGAGAGCGCGTCGAAACGCTCGCGCCACTCGTCATGCGCCTTGGCGCCGCGCGCGCCCATCGCCTCCCACTGCGCTTTGACGTCGCCGGGGATCTCGAAGGCGCCGTGCTCCCAGCCATAGGCGGCCTTGGTGTCGGCGATCAGCTTCTCATCGGTCAGCGCGCCGTGGCCCTTGGCGGTGTCCTGCGCCGAGGAGCCGAGCGCGATATGCGTCTTGCAGGCGATCATCGAGGGGCGCGGGTCGGCCTTGGCGGCCTCGATGGCCGCGTCGATTGCCTCGGGGTCGTGCCCGTCGATCGACTGCACGTGCCAGCCCGAGGCCTCGAAGCGCTTGGCCTGATCGGTGATGTCGGCGATCGACACCTTGCCGTCGATGGTGATGCCGTTGTCGTCGAAGAACACGACGAGCTTGGAGAGCTTCTGCATGCCCGCAAGCGCGATCGCCTCCTGGCTCACGCCCTCCATGAGGCAGCCGTCACCGGCCATCACCCAAGTGTAGTGATCGATGATCTTGGGGCCGTATTTCGCGCGCAGCATCTCTTCGGCGATGGCAAAGCCCACCGAGTTGGCGATGCCCTGGCCGAGCGGGCCGGTGGTGGTCTCGACGGCGTCGAGATACTCGCTCTCGGGATGACCGGCGGTCTTGGAGCCCCACTGGCGGAAGTTCTTGATCTCTTCGAGCGGCACTTCCTCATAGCCGGTCAGATGCAGCACCGAATAGAGTAGCATCGAGCCGTGGCCCACCGAAAGGATGAAGCGGTCGCGGTCGGCCCAGGTCGGCGCCTTGGGGTCGAATTTCATATGCTTGTCGAACAGCACGGTCGCGACGTCGGCCATGCCCATCGGCATGCCGGAGTGGCCCGAATTGGCGGCGGCAACGGCGTCGAGGGTCAGGGTGCGGATGGCCGCAGCCTTCCTCCAGTGCTCGGGATGCTTGTCGCGCAGGGCGGCGATGTCCATGGGTAACCTCCGGTTTGCATCGGGGGCGCGGCCGCGGCCCCTCGTTGCGCATGGTATTGACAGGGGCCGCGGGCGAGTTCAAGCGGACGGGCGGAGCCATGTGTCTGGCGCGGCGCGGTTTGCGGGTCGCGGAGGCGTGGTCTAGGTTTTCCGAAGCCCGGCGCGATTCGGACGGCCCCCCGGCCGACCGAGGCGGCGACGGGGCAGGGCAGGCAGGGGCGCGATGACCGACATCACCGAATTGGAGAGCCGCCTTTCCGCGGCGCTGGACCGGATCGGCCAAGGGCTCGACCTGATCGAGAACGCCGGGCCGCGCGGCGATGACGGCGCGCTCGGAGCCGAGCTCGACGCGCAGCAGCAGGCGAATGTCGAGCTCGAGGATCGGCTCAAGGCCCTGCGAGAGGAGCAGGACAACCGGCTCGCCGCCTTCGAGGCGCGAATCGAAGCGCAGAACGCCCAGATGGCCGAGCTCGACGGGCAGCTTCAGGCGCTGC
Organism: Limimaricola cinnabarinus; assembly: GCF_047631075.1. NCBI lineage: Bacteria > Pseudomonadati > Pseudomonadota > Alphaproteobacteria > Rhodobacterales > Paracoccaceae > Limimaricola > Limimaricola cinnabarinus. The sequence continues at coordinate 76,722 of NZ_JBLHYX010000004.1, read as the reverse complement.
GCCATTCCAATGCCGAACTGCGTGAGGTCGCGGGTGAGCTGCGCGAGGCGATGGAGGCCGAGCTGGCCGATCCCGAGCTGATCGACCGCGCCATGGCCGCCGAGCTGGAGGCGTTGCGCGCCGAGCGCGACGCCGAGGTGGCCGAGCTCGGCGCGGTGCTGTCCGAACTGAAACCGCTGGTCGAGGAGCGCGAGTGATGCCGCAGGTCGAGGTTACCATCGGCGGGCGCGCCTTTACCGTCGCCTGCCAGTCGGGCGAGGAGCCCTATCTCACCGCCGCCGCCAAGCTGCTTGACGAGGAGGCCTCCGGGCTGGCGAGCCAGGCCGGGCGCATGCCCGAGAGCAAGATGCTGCTGATGGCCGGGCTGATGCTGGCCGACCGCGCGGCGGGGCTCGAGGATCGGCTGCGGCAGGCCGAGAGCTATGTCGGGCAGGTCGAACGGCGGCTGAGCCAGACGGAGGCCACGCTGAACAAGATGCGCACCGAGCCGCATAAGGTCGAGGTCGAGGTGCCGGTGATCCCGCACGGGCTGATCGAGATGCTTGCCGAGATGACGGCGCGGGCCGAGGCGCTGGCCGAGAGGGTCGAGAAGGCGGGCGTCTGAGCGCACGACGCCCCCTTCGGCACATGCAAAAGGCCGCGCCCGAAGGCACGGCCTTTGTCGTCGCAAGGGTCCGCGGATCAGCCCTTGTTGGCTTCGCGGATCTTGTCGGCGGCGTCCTTGTCGAAGGTCACGCCGTTCTTTTCGAGAAGCTGGTCCAGCTCGCCCGAGAGCGTCATCTCGGTGATGATGTCGCAGCCGCCGACAAATTCGCCCTTCACATAGAGCTGCGGGATCGTCGGCCACTCGGAGTAGTCCTTGATGCCCTGACGGATGTCGTTGTCCTCAAGCACGTTCACGTCGCGAAACTCGAGGCCCATGAAGTTGAGCACGCCGGCGACGCGGCTCGAAAAGCCGCATTGCGGCATGGTCTTGGTGCCCTTCATGAAGAGCACGACGTCGTTCGAGGTAACGAGCTCCTCGATGCGGGCGTTGGCGTCGGTGGTGTCCTGCGCGGTCATGGTCGGTGTCCTTTGCGGGGGAATGGTCAGTCGGGCGCCTTGGTGGTCAGCGCCAGCGCGTGCAGATCACCCGAGGGGCCGTCCATACGGCCCTTGAGTGCTGCATAGACGGCGCGCTGCTGCTGCACCCGGTTCTGGCCGCGAAAGCTCTCGTCGATCACTTCGGCGGCGTAATGGTTGCCGTCTCCGGCAAGGTCGGTGATGACGATCTTCGCCTCTGGAAAGGTCTCGCGGAGCAGATCCTCGATTTCCTGTGCGCTCATCGCCATGTCGGTCGTCCTCGCCTTTGTGTTTCGCATCAGATGTAGGCGGCGACCCGGCGGCACGCAAGGCCGCCGCCGGGGCAGGGGGCGCTGCCGCCTCAGACCGCCAGCTCGGCCTCGGCCGCGGGGATGTGCAGCGCGCTCTCGAAGGCGGTGCGGTAGAGCTTCGACAGCTCGGCCAGCGGCGCGGTGGCGCCACCGAAGCTGACTTTCGTTCCGCCAAAGCGGCCGATCCGCGCCAGCGGCAGGCCGGCGGAGCCGGCGGCAGCCTCCAGCATGGCGGCGCTCTGCTCATCGGCGGCGATCAGGTAGCGGCCCTGATCCTCGCCAAAGAGCGCGGCGGTGCCGGTGACGCCGATCTCGACACCCAGCCCCGCTCCCTCGGCCATCTCGAAGGCGGCGAGTGCGAGGCCACCATCCGAAAGGTCGGTGCAGGCGCGGATCGCCGCGTGATTGTCGCGCACGAAGAGGCCATGCGCCATTTCGGTCGCCAGATCGACATGCGGGGCGTCGCCCTCGTCGCGGCCCAGCATTTCCCACAGCAGCGCCGAGCGGCCCAGATGCCCCTCGGTGGTGCCCAGCACCAGCGCCACGTCGCCCTCGCGAGGCTCGGTGCCGATGGCGCGGTCGGAGGTTTCGATCAGCCCGACGCCGCCGATGGTGGGGGTGGGCAGGATGCCGGTGCCGTCGGTCTCGTTGTAGAGCGAGACGTTGCCCGACACGATCGGGAAGTCGAGCGCTTCGCAGGCTTCGCCAATGCCCTTGATGGCGCCGACGAGCTGACCCATGATCTCGGGCTTTTCGGGGTTGCCGAAGTTCAGGTTGTCGGTCGCGGCGAGCGGCTTGGCCCCCGTGGCGATCAGGTTGCGCCACGCTTCGGCCACCGCCTGCTTGCCACCCTCATAGGGGTTGGCAAAGACGTAGCGCGGCGTCACGTCCGAGGTGAAGGCCAGCGTCTTGTCGGTGCCGTGCACCCGCACCAGTCCCGATCCCGCACCCGGGGCGCGCGCCGTGTCGCCCATCACCATGTGATCGTACTGCTCCCAGACCCAGGCCTTGTGGGCGTGGTTGGTCGAGCCGATCAGCGCGCGCAGCCCCTCGATCGCGTCGATCTCATCGACCGGACCCAGTGCCGTCGGGGCCGGGGTCTCGACCCAAGGGCGGTCGTATTCCGGCGCAGTGCCCGACAGCGCCTTGAGCGGCAGGTCGGCCTTCACCTCGTCGCCATGCACGATCAGGAACCGGTCCTCGGGGATCGTCTCGCCGACGATGGCGAAGTCGAGGTCCCACTTGTCGAAGATCGCGCGGGCCTGCGTCTCCTTTTCGGGGCGTAGCACCATGAGCATCCGCTCCTGGCTCTCCGAGAGCATCATTTCATAGGCGGTCATCGCCTTCTCGCGGCAGGGCACGCGGTCGAGGTCGAGCCGGATGCCAAGATTGCCCTTGTCGCCCATCTCCACCGCCGAACAGGTAAGACCGGCGGCGCCCATGTCCTGAATCGAGATCACTGCGCCCGAGGCCATCAGTTCCAAGCAGGCTTCCATCAACCGCTTTTCGGTGAAGGGATCGCCGACCTGCACGGTGGGACGCTTGTCCTCGATCGTGTCGTCGAACTCGGCCGAGGCCATAGTCGCGCCGCCGACGCCGTCGCGTCCCGTTTTCGCGCCAAGATAAACCACCGGCATGCCGACGCCGCTCGCGGCCGAATAGAAGATCGCATCCGCATCGGCGAGACCGGCGGCAAAGGCGTTGACGAGGCAGTTGCCGTTGTAGCTGGGGTGGAACCGCACCTCGCCGCCGACATTCGGCACACCGAAGCAGTTGCCATAGCCGCCGACGCCCGAGACGACGCCCGATACGAGGCTGCGGGTCTTGGGGTGGTCGAGGCTGCCGAAGCTCAGCGCGTTCATCGCCGCGATAGGCCGCGCGCCCATGGTGAACACGTCGCGCAGGATGCCGCCCACGCCGGTCGCCGCCCCCTGATAGGGTTCGATGTAGCTCGGGTGGTTGTGGCTCTCCATCTTGAAGACCACGGCCTGACCATCCCCGATATCGACCACGCCCGCATTCTCGCCGGGGCCGCAGATCACTTGCGGTCCTTCGGTCGGCAGAGTGCGCAGCCATTTCTTCGAGGATTTGTAGGAGCAGTGCTCGTTCCACATCGCCGAAAAGATGCCAAGCTCGGTAAAGCTCGGCGCACGGCCGATGATCTCGAGGATGCGCGCGTATTCGTCAGGCTTGAGCCCGTGCGCGGCGATGAGGTCGTCGGTGATCTGGGGGTCGGACATGCGGGCGCTCTCCTGCTGGTCGCGCGCGTCATACAAGCGGGGCGCCGCAGGGGAAAGCGGGTTTCGACCGTTTCGTCGAGGGCAGGGGGCCCGGCCACCAAGGCGACTTCGGCTTTCACCGACGCCTTGCAGAGGGCCGTGAGCGCGAGAGCGATTCGGTGTCGGGCCAAAAAAAAGCCGGGCACAATGGCCCGGCAAGTCCAACAGGGAGGTATGAAGCGATGCGCCGCAAAGCACCATCGGCTTCAATTGCCGAGATATATAGCAGGAAGTGAACGATCAAGTTCAAATGCCCCGACTTGCAGTCAAGGCCGCCATGCGTCATGCGCATGGCTGTTTTTAGGCAACCTGCCTAATCCGCGACCTGTTCGCGGAGCTTGCGCCTATGCGCCTGCACCTCTTCCTGAACGAAATCGCGGAACGCGGCGACGCGCTTGGATTGGCGCAGTTCCTCGGGATAGGCGAGAAACACGGGGACCTCGCCGGATTCATGATCGGGCAGCACCCGCACCAGTCCTGGGAAATGCTCGTTGAGATAGTTGGGCAGCACGCCGACGCCGAGGTTGTTGAGCACCGCCTGCAGCACGCCGAAATAGTTGTTGACGGTAAGCAGGGACGGAATGTTGTGGGCCAGAAGCTGCTGTACCATCGTGGCCCCCGCCGCGACCTGAGCCGAACTCGGGTTCTGGCAGATCAGGCGATGGTTCTCGAAATCCTCGACCCGGTCGATGGCCCCTCTCTTGTCGAGATAGTCCTGCGTCGCATAGAGCCGCATCCGCACGTTCATCAGCCGCTTGCGGATCAGGTCGGCCTGGCTCGGCTCCTTCATGCGGATCGCGACATCGGCCTCGCGCATCGGCAGGTCGAGCACGCGCTCCTCGAGGATCAGGTCGATCTTGAGATCGGGATAGCGCTCGTAGAGCTTGGGCAGGCGCGGCGCGAGCCACAGCGTTCCGAAGCCGATCGGTGTGGTGATCTTGATCTCGCCGAACACCTCCTCCTCGCTGTCGCGGATGCGCGCCGAGGCGGCCTCGAGCCGCTTGTTCATGGCGCGGGTCGCGTCGAACAGCAATTCGCCCTGCTCGGTGAGGATCAGCCCGCGCGCGTGGCGGTGGAACAGCGTGGTGTTGAGCTGCTCCTCCAGCGACCGGATCTGCCGACTTACCGCCGACTGGCTCAGATGCAGCGAATCGCCCGCGTGGGTGAGGCTGCCCGCATCCGCCACCGCATGAAAAATTCGCAGCTTGTCCCAGTCCATCGTCTGCCCGTCCTGACTTGTCCGTTGCGTCGCGCCATCTATGGCGGGAGGTGGTCCTTGCAAAGCGCCTGCACGATATTTCGCGACATGACGAGTCCGACCGCGCGCAGCATAACGGCAAAATATGAAAATTGCCGAAATTCTCACCGGTTCGCGCATCGAAACGCGGCGTCGCGCCGCTCGGCGCATCCCGGTCGCAGGCGGCACGCCAAAGCACCGATGGATTTCCCCCGCAAAGCCTCGTATGTCTCGGGCCCTACAAGGCAAATGAGCAAGGTGGCGCGATGGCGGTCGGGATCTTCGATAGCGGGTTGGGCGGGCTCACGGTGCTGGGCGCGATCGAAAAGCGCCTGCCGCAGGTGCCGCTCGTCTATTTCGGCGACAACGCCCACGCGCCCTACGGCGTGCGAACCGCCGACGACATCTATGATCTGACCACGCAGGCGACCGAGCGGCTGTTCGATGCGGGCTGCGATCTGGTGATCCTCGCCTGCAACACCGCCTCGGCCGCAGCACTTCGCCGGATGCAGGAGGGCTGGGTGCCCAAGGGCAAGCGGGTCCTGGGCGTCTTCGTGCCGCTGATCGAGGCGCTGACGGAGCGGCATTGGGGCGACAACTCCCCGCCGCGCGAGGTCGGCGTGAGGCACGTGGCGCTCTTTGCCACCCCCGCCACCGTGCGCAGCCGTGCGTTCCAGCGCGAGCTGGCCTTCCGCGCCATCGGCGTCGATGTCGAGGCGCAGGCCTGCGGCGGCGTGGTCGACGCGATCGAGGAGGGCGACCTGATCCTCGCCGAGGCGCTGGTGCGCAGCCATGTCGATGCGCTCAAGCGCAAGATGCCCGAACCCGACGCTGCGATCCTCGGCTGCACGCATTACCCGCTGATGGAAGAGATATTCCAGGACGCGCTGGGCGACAATGTGCGTGTCTTCAGCCAGGCCAGCCTCGTGGCCGAGAGCCTCGCGGATTACCTTGACCGTCGCCCCGAGATGGTCGGCCCCGGTACCGAGAGCTTGTTCCTGACCACCGGCAACCCGAGAAACGTGTCGAACCGCGCCACGCAGTTCCTGCGCCGCAAGATCGAGTTCATCCCGGCCTGAGCGCCGCGTCCGTCCCATTCCCTCTCCGGCAAGGAGCCCCACATGACCCATTCCGCCGCCATCCTCGGAGCCTCGGGCTATACCGGCGCCGAGCTTGTCCGCCTGATCGCCACCCATCCCGGCATCGAGGTCTCGGCACTGTCGGGCGACCGCAAGGCCGGCATGGCGATGGGCGAGGTGTTCCCGCATCTGGGCCATCTCGAACTGCCCCGGCTTTGTACCATCGACGAGATCGACTTCTCGGCCATCGACATCGCCTTTTGCGCGCTGCCGCATGCGATGAGCCAGTCGGTGATCGCGGATCTGCCGAAGGATCTGAAGATCGTCGACCTCTCGGCTGATTTCCGGCTCCGGAACGATGGCGAATACGAGAAATGGTACGGAAAGCCGCATGCCGCGATGGATCTGCAAGCCGAAGCGGTCTACGGCCTGACCGAGTTCTATCGCGACGAAATCGCGGGCGCGCGGCTCGTTGCGGGCACCGGCTGCAACGCCGCCACCGTGCAATTCGCGCTGCGCCCGCTGATCGAGAAGGGGCTGATCGACCTCGACGACATCGTCTGCGATCTCAAGAACGGTGTCTCGGGGGCCGGTCGCTCGCTCAAGGAGAACATGCTCTTTGCCGAGCGGAGCGAGGATGTTCTGGCCTATTCGGCAGGCGGCACGCATCGGCATCTGGGCGAGTTCGATCAGGAGTTCTCCCGGATTGCAGGGCGCGACGTGCGCATCCTCTTCACCCCGCATCTCGTGCCGGTGAACCGTGGCATCCTCGCCTCGTGCTACGTCAAGGGTGATCCGCAAGCCATTCATGCAGCTTTGCAATCGCGCTACGAGGCCGAGCCGTTCCTGCGCGTGCTGCCCTTCGGCAAGCTGCCGGGGATGAGCCATGTGCAGGGGTCGAACTTCTGCCATATGGGGGTTGCGGGCGACCGGGTCTCGGGCCGCACGCTCGTCGTCTCGACGCTCGACAATTTATGCAAGGGCTCTTCGGGTCAGGCGCTGCAGAACGCCAACCTGATGCTCGGCCTGCCCGAGACGGAGGGGCTGATGCTGGCCCCGGTGTTTCCCTGATGCGCGGCCTCAAGAAGACCCGGAGGATCCAGATCCTCGTGCTCGCCGGCGTGGCGCAGGTGCTGGCCACCGGCATCATCGGCTATGCGATGCGCGATGGCATCAATTTCTTCCGCTCGCCCGCGCAGCTCGTGGCCGAGCCGCCCGCGCCCACCGAGGTGTTCCGCCTCGGCGGTCTGGTCGAGGAGGGCACGCTCCTTCGCGGGCAGGGCGAGACGGTGACATTCTCGGTCACTGACGGCGCGGCCTCGGTCCCGGTGAGCTATACCGGCATCCTGCCCGACCTCTTTGAAGAGGGACAGGGCATGGTGGGGCAGGGCCGCTGGACCGGTGAGCGGTTCGAGGCGATCGAGATCCTCGCCAAGCACGATGAGAGCTACATGCCGAAAGAGGTGATCGACGCGCTGCAGGAACAGGGCGTCTACAAGGCACCGAACGCAGTGCCCGCGTCGAATTAACCGTCTCTCGGCATTCTTTCCCCCGGGGTTACGGAGGGTGAGACATGAAGAGCGTGGAAGAGATCGCGGCCGAGATCGTCATGCGCGAGGGCGGCTATGTCGACGACCCGGACGATCCGGGCGGGGCGACGAACATGGGCGTCACCATCGGCACGCTGCGGCGGCTGGGCTATGATCTCGATGGCGATGGCCGGATCACCACGGCCGATCTCAGGCGCCTGAGCCGGGCGCAGGCCACCGATATATTCATCGAGCATTACTACAAGCGGCCGCGCATCGACGCGCTGCCCGAAAGGCTGCGGGCCTCGGCCTTCGACATGTATGTCAATTCCGGCGCCAACGCGGTCAAGATCCTGCAGCACCTGCTGGTGGCGATGCGCATTCCCGTCGCGATCGACGGCATCATCGGACCCCAGACCGTCGCGGCGGCCGCGCGGGCACAGGCGGCGGCGCCCGATCATCTGGCGGACGCCTACGGCATCGCCCGGCGCAACTATTACTACAACCTCGCGGATCGCCGACCGGCGAGCCGCAAATACGCGCGCAGGCGCGACGGCGGCAAGGGCGGATGGATCACCCGCGCCGAGAGCTTCATCTCACCGAAATACCGGCTCACCGAGGCACAGCATCGCAAAAGGGTGGCGGCATGGGGCTGATCGGGGGGATCGTGGCCACGCTGTTCGGCGCGCGCCGCAACGTCGTGGTCGAGACGGTCGAGGCGTTCCGCGAGAACGCCGAGGCAGGGGCCGAACGCGCCTCGGGGCATCGCGCGGATGTGCTGGCGCAATTCGCCGCCGAGATGGCGCATGAAAGGCGCGGCGGCTGGGACCGCTTCGTCGACGGGCTGAACCGGCTGCCGCGTCCCGCAATGGCCTTCGGCACGATCGGTCTCATCGGCGCGGCGATGGCCGATCCGGTCTGGTTCATGGCGCGGATGGAGGGGCTGGCCCTGGTGCCCGAGCCGCTGTGGTGGCTGATGGGCGCGATCGTCAGCTTCTATTTCGGGGCGCGGATGCAGGCGCATGGCCAGAGCTTTGAACGCGACATGGCCGAGGCGCTGGTTCGGATTCGCGCTTTGCGGCCCGCCGCGCCGCCCGCTCCCGGCCCCGAACCCATCGCCGCGCCTCTGCCACGGTCGCTGCCGCGACCGTCGGGCACTGGCGACGTCAACGCGGCGCTTGAGGATTGGCGGCGCACGCAGGCGTGACCACCTTCCGGCGCGGGAGCGACGATCCGTCCCGCGCCTGAGATAGCGCGGGGCGGGCGGATCGGTTACAACCTTGTCCATGTTGATCGAACTTGGACATTTCGCCCTGATTCTGGCTTTTGCGACCGCCATCGTGCAGATGGTGGTGCCGCTCATCGGCGCACAAAAGGGCTGGCGCGGCTGGATGGGCGTGGCCGAGCCCGCCGCCACCGCGCAATTCGCGCTGACCGCCTTCGCCTTCGGGGCGCTGACGGTGGCCTTCGTCACCTCGGATTTTTCGGTGGCGCTGGTGGTGGCCAACTCTCATTCGCTGAAACCGATGCTCTACAAAGTGAGCGGCGTCTGGGGCAATCACGAGGGCTCGCTGCTTTTATGGCTGCTGATCCTGTCGGGCTTCGGCGCCAGCGCCGCATGGTTCGGCGGCAACCTGCCCGAGCGGCTGCGCGCTCGCGTGCTGGCGGTGCAGGCCTCGATCGGCGTCGCCTTCTATGCCTTCCTGCTCTTCACCTCGAACCCGTTCCTGCGTATGGCGGTGCCGCCCTTCGACGGCCAAGACCTGAACCCGCTGCTGCAGGACCCCGGCCTCGCCTTCCATCCGCCGTTTCTCTATCTCGGTTATGTCGGCCTCTCGATGTCCTTTTCCTTCGCGGTCGCCGCGCTGATCGAGGGGCGGGTGGATGCGGCATGGGCGCGTTGGGTCCGGCCATGGACGCTGGCGGCGTGGCTGTTTCTCACCGTCGGCATCGCGCTGGGCTCTTGGTGGGCCTATTACGAGCTGGGCTGGGGTGGCTTCTGGTTCTGGGACCCGGTCGAGAATGCGAGCTTCATGCCATGGCTTCTGGCGGCGGCGCTGCTGCACTCGGCCATTGTCACTGAAAAGCGCGAGGCGCTCAAAAGCTGGACCGTGCTGCTGGCGATTCTCGCCTTCAGCTTCTCGCTCCTCGGCACCTTCATCGTGCGCTCCGGCGTGCTCACTTCGGTTCACGCCTTTGCCAATGACCCCGAGCGCGGCATCTTCATCCTGATGATCCTCGCCGTCTTCACCGGCGGCGCGCTGACGCTCTATGCCGCCCGCGCGCATGCGATGGAGGCCAAGGGTGTGTTCGGTCTGGTGAGCCGCGAAAGCGCGCTCGTGGCCAACAACGTGCTGCTCGCCGTGGCGGCGATGGTGGTCTTCGTCGGCACGCTGTGGCCGCTTGTCGCCGAGATGGCCTTCGGGCGCGTGCTCTCGGTCGGACCGCCCTTCTTCGACGCGGCCTTCACGCCATTCTTCGTGGCGCTGGCGCTGCTGCTGCCATTCGGCACGTTGCTGGCGTGGAAGCGCGCGACCGGGGTCCGGGTGCTGCGTCAGCTCTGGCCCGCCGCGGCGCTCGCAGGCGCGCTCCTGCTGCTCGGCTATGCCTTGGGCTCGGGGCGATCGGCGCTGGGGCCGCTCGGCTTGGCACTCGGGGGCTGGGTCATAGGCGGTGCCGGGATCGATCTGTGGTCGCGCAGCGGGCGTGGCACCACGCGCGCCCGTCTGGCCCGCCTGCGCCGCCTCCCGCGCGCCGATTCGGGCCGGGGCCTCGCGCATGGCGGTCTCGGTGTCACCATCATCGGCATCGCCGGGCTGCTGGCGTGGCAGCAGGAGGACATCCGCGTCGCCGAGATCGGCGACAGCTGGAGCCTCGGGCGCTACGAGATCACGCTCGACGCGGTGCGCGAGACCCGCGGGCCGAACTATGTCACCACCATGGGCGACATGACCCTGCGCGCAAGCGGGGCCGAGATCGCGACGCTGCATCCCGAAAAGCGGTTCTACCCGGTGGCGGGCATGCCGACGACCGAGGCCGGGATCGATGGCGGCATCTGGCGCGACCTCTACGTCGTGATCGGCGATCCGCAGGAGGGCGGCGGCTGGGCCGTGCGCAGCCATGTCAAACCGATGGCGGCATGGATCTGGGGCGGCTCGATCCTGATGGCGCTGGGCGGCGTGGTGTCGCTGTCGGACCGACGGATGCGCGTGGCGGCGGGGGCCCGGCGCGCGAGCCCGGCGCCGGTGGCGGCGGAATGAGACGCCTCGCGCTCCTTCTCGCCCTCGTGGCCGCACCCGCCTTCGCGGTGGAGCCCGACGAGGTGCTCGACGATCCCGCGCTCGAGGCGCGCGCGCGTGACATCAGCGCGGGGCTGCGCTGCCCGGTTTGCCGCAACGAGAGCATCGACGAAAGCAACGCCGGCGTCAGCCGCGATCTGCGCCTCATGGTGCGCGAGCGGCTGGTGGCGGGCGACAGCGACGCAGAAGCCGTGCAGGCCGTGGTCGACCGCTACGGCGAATACGTGCTGCTCAAACCCGACGCCTCTGGCGCGAACCTGATCCTGTGGCTTGCGGCCCCCGGCCTGCTCATCCTCGCGGGCGGCGTCGCCTTCGTGTCGATCCGGCGGCGCGCCTCCGGCCCCGAGGATCGCCTCACCGAGGACGAAGAGGCGCGGCTCAGGGACATCCTGAAGCCCTGACGCTCGGTCGCGCTTGGTTCGTGGGCGCGTCGCTGTAGGCTCGTCGGTGAACCGAGGGGGAGAGCTTTGATGGACTACCAGACGATCGGTCTCGCGGTGGATGCGGGCGTGGCGCGGCTCACGCTCGACCGTCCGGCGGTGATGAACGCGCTCAACACCCAGATGCGGGCCGAGATCACCCATGCGCTGCGCAACCTCGACGCTTCGGCGCGGGTGCTGGTGCTGACCGGCGCGGGACGGGCCTTCTGCTCGGGTCAGGATCTGGGCGATACAGGCAACGCCAACGCCACCGATCTCGAACGCGTGCTGCGCGACGAATACGTGCCGATGCTGCTGGCGCTGCGGGACCTCCCGGTGCCGAGCATTGCGGCGGTGAACGGCGCGGCGGCGGGGGCGGGGGCCAACCTGGCGCTGGCCTGCGACGTGGTGATCGCCTCGGAGGCCGCGCATTTCACCCAGGCCTTCACCCGGATCGGCCTCATCCCCGATGCGGGCGGGACATGGACGTTGCCCCGGCAGGTGGGATCGGCCCGTGCGATGGGGGCGATGCTCTTTGCCGACCGGATTCCCGCGCGTCAGGCGGCCGAATGGGGCATGATCTACGAAGCCGCGCCCGAGGCCGATTTCGAAGAGCGCTGTCAGGCACGGGCGGCGCAGCTGGCGCAGGGGCCGACCGAAACCTACCGCCAGCTGCGCGAGGCGATGCGCGCCAGCCCCGAGAACGGGTTCGAGGCGCAGCTCGCCCTCGAGGCGCGCCTGCAGGGCGTCTGCGGGCGCAGCCGTGATTTCAAGGAGGGGGTCGTGGCCTTCATCGAAAAGCGCGCCCCCCGGTTCGAGGGGCGCTGACGCCTCAGGCGGCGTTGGACCGGTGGCCTGTCAGCCGCGACATCAGCGGCAGGATCTCGTCGAGCACGCCGCCAAAGACCGAGCCGTCCGCCGAGGTCCCTGCCGTCCGGCCCGAGGCGGGACGTGCAGGGAAACGGCCCTCGATGATGAAACTCTCGCAGCGGATATGGTTGGCGGCCGTCGGCACGAGCTGCAGCGAAAAGGCGCAATTGGCGAGATCGTCGAGCGTCAGCGTCATCCGGTCATGGGCCAGCGTCAGTCGGGTCTCGCGCGGGGCGGCTACCCCGATCGCGGTCGCACGGCCCAGACGCGCGCCGCAATCATGACCGCGACCGCCACGGCCCACCCCGTACACCTTGCCTGCGCCGAAGCTCTGCTTTCGCAGATGCGTTCCGGCGAGGCTCAGCTGTCCTAAAAGGTCGTGATCGGCGAAATCGAACGCCAGCGCCGCGATCCCGAGGCCCTGACCCTCGCCTTCTGCCATCTCCAACCCGAGCGACAGCGCACCGTCCGCCGTCTCGTGCAGCACCAGTCGGATACGGACTTCATCGCCGAAAATGGCATGAACGCTCTCGGGGGTGGGGGTCGATTGCACTGCGATATGGGCGGGCATGGGGGGATCCTTCCGCTGGGATGAAACTGGCACTGGTCGAACTCAACGTAATCTGTATCTCCCCGAATTGCGGCATCTCCGTGGCAGGGCGATCTCCCTTCCGGAAAATGCCCTTTTTCTCCAATGGCTTAGCCCAAAGGATAGGTCTCCAAAGTATAGGCTTCCTATCCTTAATATTCTGTCACTTTCGTTTCTTCAGGAAATCGGAAGCTCTTTCGAGACATCGGTTTCCCGGGGCATGCCTCTCAGACGGGTCTTTGGCGAAACAATACTGCTTCTTCGGTAGGGATTGATGCGGATCGGTCCGGCTCCTGACTTTACTGTCGTGCCAAGCGGCAATCATGGCGAAATTGCGGCGAGCACATCACTGCGAATCCCGCGCGATCCGGCAAGAGAGGCCCTAGACGCGAACGGGCCCGGCGTTGCCGCCGGGCCTGTCCCTTGTCCTGTCGGCCGTGGCCGGATCAGCGCGTTTCGATATCTACGTAGTTGCGCGCGGCGGCACCAAGATAAAGCTGGCGCGGGCGGCCGATCTTGAGCTGCGGATCGGCGAGCTGCTCCTTCCACTGCGAGACCCAGCCGACGGTCCGCGCGAGCGCGAAGATCGGCGTGAACATCGAGGTGGGGAAGCCCATCGCATCAAGGATGATGCCGGAATAGAAGTCGACGTTCGGGTAGAGCTTCTTTTCGGCGAAGTAGGGATCCTCCAGCGCCACGCGCTCAAGCTCCTTGGCGACCTGCAGCGTCGGGTTGTTCTCGATGCCCAAAAGCTCGAGCACCTCGTCGGCGCTTTCCTTCATCACCTTCGCGCGCGGGTCGAAGTTCTTGTAGACCCTGTGGCCGAAGCCCATCAGGCGGAACGGATCGTTCTTGTCCTTGGCGCGCTCGATGAATTCGGGGATCCGGTCCGGCGTGCCGATCTCGCGCAGCATCTCGAGGCAGGCCTGGTTGGCGCCGCCATGGGCGGGGCCCCAGAGGCAGGCGATGCCGGCGGCGATGCAGGCAAACGGGTTGGCGCCCGAGGAGGAGGCCAGACGCACGGTCGAGGTCGAGGCGTTCTGCTCGTGATCGGCGTGCAGGGTGAAGATCCGGTCCATCGCGCGGGCGAGGATCGGGTTCACCTCGTATTCCTCGGCCGGGACCGAGAAGCACATGCGCAGGAAGTTCGACGCATAGTCGAGATCGTTGCGCGGATACACGAAGGGCTGGCCGATCGAATATTTGTAGGCCATCGCCGCGATGGTTGGCATCTTGGCGATCAGGCGGATCGAGGCGACCTCGCGCTGATGCTCGTCATTGATGTCGGTGCTGTCGTGGTAGAAGGCGGACATCGCGCCGACCACGCCGACCATGGTGGCCATCGGATGCGCGTCGCGGCGGAAGCCACGGAAGAAGTTGTGCATCTGCTCGTGGATCATCGTGTGACGCGTCACCAGCGTCTCGAACTCCTCGAGCTGCGCCGCCGAGGGCAGCTCGCCGTAGAGCAGCAGGTAGCACACCTCGAGGTAATGCGACTGCTTGGCGAGCTGGTCGATCGGGTAGCCCCGATGCAGCAGCACGCCCGCTTCGCCATCGATATAGGTGATGGTGCTGTCGCAGGCCGCGGTCGAGGTAAAGCCCGGATCATAGGTGAAGACGCCCGCCTGCGCATAGAGCTTGCGGATGTCGATGACCTCGGGCCCGTCGGTGGGGGCGTACATCGCCAGATCGTAGCTATTGCCGTCGATCGTCAGCTTCGCGGTCTTGGTCGTTTCGGCCATTCAGGTCCCCTTCGTTTTCCCGCCGCCGCACAGGTCGCGGCGTGGCGCTCTGATCTCTCGATGCCGCGGTGCAACATAGCGGCGGGAAACAGGCGGGCCAGTGTCAGGCTGCCGCGTCCCCGATCCGCGCCACGCTTTCGTCGCGGCCGAGCACCAACATCATGTCGAATACGCTGGGGCTGACCATGCGCCCCGCCAACGCGGCGCGCAAAGGCCCCGCTATTTTCCCCAGACCGAGCCCATGAGTCTCGGCAAGAGCGGTCACGACCCCCTCCAGCGCGTCACGCTCCCAGCTAGCAGTTTGCAGCTGCGGCGTCAATTCTGCCAGTATACCACGGGATACATCATCGAGGCTCTTGGCCAATTTTTCATCCGGCGCGATCGGCCTTTCGGTCAAGACGAAATGCGCCTTTTCAAGGAGTTCGGGGAAGATCTTGGCCCGGTCCTTGAGATGCGGCATCGCCGCGCGTAGCCCGTCGCGCTGCGCGTCTGTCAGTGGCAGCTGTCCGGTCGCGTCGAGAAAAGCCTCGAGTTCATGCAGCAGCGCGGCATCGTCCGAGGCGGCGATGTGCTGGCGGCACAGGTTCTCGAGCTTCTTGGTGTCGAAGCGGGCGGGCGACTTGCCGATCCCCTTCAGATCGAACCATTCGCGCGCCTCGGCATCCGAAAAAAACTCGGCGTCGCCATGGCTCCAGCCGAGCCGCGTGAGGTAGTTGCGCATCCCCGCCGCCGGGTAGCCCATCTGCTGGTATTCGGCAGCACCCGTCGCGCCGTGGCGCTTCGAAAGCTTCTTGCCGTCGGGTCCGAAGATCAACGGCACATGCGCGAAGACCGGCAGATCCCATCCCATGGCGCGATAGATCATCGCCTGCCGGAAGGCGTTGGTCATGTGGTCGTCGCCCCGGATCACATGGGTCACGCCCATGTCATGATCGTCAACCACCACGGCGAGCATGTAGACCGGCGAGCCGTCCGAGCGCAAAAGCACCATGTCGTCGAGTTGGTCGTTGCCGATGGTGATCTCGCCCTGCACCTCGTCATGGATCGTGCTCGCGCCCTCGCGCGGGGCCTTGATGCGGATCACGAAGGGCGCGTCGGGGTGATCGGCCTCGGACACGTCGCGCCAGGGCGAGCGATAGAGCGTCGAGCCGCCCGCCGCGCGCGCCTTCTCGCGAAAGGCCTCGATCTCCTCCTGGGTGGCAAAGCACTTGTAGGCCGTGCCATCGGCCAGCATCCGGCGCGCCACCTCTGCGTGACGCTCGGCGCCCTCGGCCTGGCTGATCGGCTCGCCGTCCCAGTCGAGACCGAGCCATGTCAGCCCGTCGAGGATCGCTTGGGTGTTCTCGGAGGTGGAGCGGGCGCGGTCGGTGTCCTCGATCCGCAACAGGAACTTGCCGCCGCGGCCACGGGCATAGAGCCAGTTGAACAGCGCGGTGCGTGCGCCGCCGATATGCAGCGCGCCGGTGGGCGAGGGGGCGAAGCGGGTGACGACCGGGGTCTGGGACATTTGGGGGAGATTTAACCTTTCGCTAACCATGCTGCGCGCAGCCTTGCTTGCATGGGGGATACTCAGGTCGGGGCGCGGAAACAAGCGTGGCGCAAGGGGGCGGCCCCGACGCCTCTGGCCTTTCTGGAGGCCGCGCTGGCGCGGCAGCGCGGGCAGCTGGCCTGCTGGGCGCCGGTCTGTCTCGGCGTCGGGATCGCCTGGTGGTTCGCCCAAGGCACGGAGCCGGGAGCACCGGCCTATGGGATCGCAACGGGGGCGGCGTCGCTTTGCCTCGCACTGCGGGTGGGCTTGCGGCGCCATGCCATCTGCGCGCTGGCGGCGGGTGGGCTTCTCGTCTGCCTCGGCGTGCTGCTGGCGGGCGCGCGGGCGCACAGCCTGTCCGCGCCGGTGCTCGGGTTTCGCTATTACGGCCCGATCGAGGGGCGGATCGTCGATATCGACCGCGCCCAGAGCGACGTGCTGCGGATCACGCTCGACCGGGTGCGGCTCGACGATGTAAGGCGCACGCCGGAGCGGGTGCGCGTGTCGCTGCATGGCGAAGTGGTGGCGCCGCTTGCCCCCGGGGCGCGGGTGATGACAACCGGTCACCTGTCGCCGCCGCCGGGTCCGGCGGAGCCGGGGGGCTTCGATTTTCGCCGCCATGCGTGGTTCATCCGGCTCGGGGCGGTCGGCTACACGCGGGTGCCGCTGCTGCTGGCGTCGAGCGAAGGGGCCGATGGCGCGTGGCTCGCCCGCGTCCGGGTCCGGCTCAGCGCGGCGATCCGGGCGCGGGTCGGCGGCGAGGCGGGCGGTTTCGCGGCGGCGGTGGCGACGGGCGACCGCTCGGGGCTCGGGCGCGAGGCCAATGACGCGATGCGCGAATCCAACCTGTACCACCTCGTCTCGATCTCGGGCATGCACATGGCGATGCTGGCGGGCTTCGTGTTCTGGCTGGTGCGCGCGGGCATCGCCGCCGTGCCGCCGCTGGCGCTACGGTTGAACGCGCGCAAGATCGCCGCCGCCGCGGCGCTTCCCGCCGCCGCCTTCTACCTCGCGCTCGCGGGGCGCGACGTGGCGACCGAACGCGCCTTCGTCATGGTCGCCGTCTCCTTGGGCGCGGTGCTGGCCGATCGACGCGCACTGAGCCTGCGGGGCCTCGCCATTGCGGCGATGATCGTGCTGGGGCTTCGGCCCGAGACGCTGCTCAACCCCGGCTTCCAGATGTCGTTCGCCGCCGTGCTGGCGCTGGTCGCGGTGATGGGGCGCCTGCCGCGCGGCTGGCACCGGCCAAGCGGCCTCGCGCGGTTCTGGATGCCGGTGGCGCTCTTGTTGCTCACCTCCCTTGTCGCGGGCTCGGCCACAGCGCCTTTTGCCGCCGCACATTTCAACCGGGTCGCGCATTACGGGCTGCTTGCCAACCTGCTCGCGACGCCCGCCATGGGTGGGCTGGTGATGCCCGGCGCGGTGATCCTCGCCGTGACCGGCCCGCTCGGCCTCGATCAGCCCGCCGCGTGGATGATCGATTACGGCTCGCGCTGGATCCTGTGGGTGAGCGAGCGGATCGCGGCGCTCGACGGGGCCAGTTCGGCGGTGATCGCGCCGCCGGGCGCGGTGGTGGCGCTGGTGGCCGCGGGGGGGCTGTGGCTGGTGCTGTGGCGGGGACGGGGCCGTGTCGCCGCCTTGCTGCCGCTCGCGCTTGCCGTGGGATTGTGGAGCCGGGCCGAAAGGCCGGACCTGCTGGTGAGCGATAGCGGCGCGCTGGTCGGGCTGATGACGCCGCAAGGGCGGGCCCTGTCCAAGCCCACGGGCGACGGCTTTGCCGCCATGGTCTGGCTCGAGAATGACGGCGACGGGCGGGCGCAGGCCGAGGCGCACGATCCCGTGGCACTGCCGCGCCGGGACAGGGTGCTGCGGCTACGGCTCGGGGCGACCGAGATCGTGCAGGTCACGGGCAAGACCGCGCTCGCGGCGCTCGACGGTTGCGACGGCGCCGACATCCTGATCGCCAATCAATCCGATCCCGCGCCGCGCCCCTGCCTGCGGTTCGACGCTCGCCGCCTGCGCGACACCGGCGCGTTGGCGTTATGGCGCGCGCCCGAAGGCCTGCGGATCGAGACGGTGGCCGATCGCGCGGGCCGCCGCCTCTGGACCAGAGGCCGCTAGGCGGCCCCGGTCGGGGAAGGATCAGTAGCTGCGGATCAGCCCGACGAGACGGCCCTGCACCCGGACCTGATCGTCGCTGTAGATCCGCGTCTCATAGGCCGGGTTCGCCGCTTCGAGCGCGATGCGCTTGCCATTGCGGCGGAACCGCTTGAGCGTCGCTTCCTGATCCTCGATCAACGCCACCACGATGTCGCCATTGTCGGCGGTGCCGGTCTCGCGGATCACCACGACGTCGCCGTCGTTGATCCCGGCCTGAATCATCGAATCGCCCCGCACCTCGAGCGCGTAATGGCTGCCTTGCCCGAGCATCGAGCCGGGCACCGTGATCTCGTGGCTGATCTCGCTGATCGCGGAGATCGGCACACCCGCGGCGATGCGGCCCATCACCGGTAGGTTCATCGCCATGGCCGCGATCTCGGCAGGCATGTCGGAGGGTTTGGGATCGGCGACGGGCGCGGTGGAGGCGGTGTTTTCGCTCGCGAGGCGCGTCTCCATCGCCTCCGGCAGCTTGAGGATCTCGAGCGCACGGGCGCGGTGTGCGAGGCGGCGGATGAAGCCGCGCTCCTCAAGGGCGGTGATCAACCGGTGGATGCCGGATTTCGATCGCAGGTCGAGCGCGTCCTTCATCTCGTCGAAGGAGGGCGGAACGCCGTCGGCCTTGATCCGACGATGGATGAATTCCAGCAGGTCGGACTGTTTGCGGGTCAGCATGATTGCCCCTTTTCAAGCGCAGACGGTTGGGGCTCCGTTCTACGCACGTTCCCGTTTTGTGTCAAGACGCTCAAAGCGTGATCACTTCGACCGTCTCTCCCGCATCGCGCGTAGAGTCGCCCGGGGGCTGCACGATCAGGCAATCGGCCTCGGCCAGCACCGACAGGAGCGAACTGTCCTGCTTGGAAAAGGCGGTGACGCCTTCGGGGCCGCTCATGGCGCGCAGGTAGTGCTCGCGCGGGCCGTTGGCTGTCAGCGGCGCGGCGAGCCGCGCGAGGCGGCGCGGGGCCGGGGCGGGGGGAAGGCCCGACAGCGCCCGGATCAGCGGCACCAGAAACACCTGCGCGCAGACCATAGACGAGACCGGGTTGCCCGGCAGGCCCAGAAGCAGCGCCTCCCCGAAGCGTCCCGCCATCAGCGGCTTGCCCGGACGCAGCGCGACCTTCCAGAAGGCGCGCTCCATTCCGGCCTGTTCGGCGGCGGCCCCCACAAGGTCATGATCGCCCACCGAGGCGCCGCCGATGGTCAGCACGATGTCGGCGCCGCGTGCCAGATCGAAGGCCTGCGCCAGCGCCCCCATGCTGTCGCCCGCGATCGGCAGCAGCCGTGGCACACCGCCCGCCTGCGCCACGATGCCGTGCAGCCCGTAGGCGTTCGAGGCGATGATCTGGTCGGGACGCGGATCGCCGCCCGGCGCGACCAGCTCGTCGCCCGTGGCGATGATCGCGACCTCGGGGCGGCGCGACACGGTGAGGCGGTCGGCGTTCATCGCCGCCGCAAGCGCGAGATCGGCGGGGCGCAGCAGACGCGGCGCGGCCAGCGTGTCGCCGGTGCGGAAATCGGCCCCGAGGGGGCGGATGTTGCGGTTGTCGGAAATGCCCGCGCCGAGGATGACCGTCTCGCCCTCGCGCGTCGTGTCCTCCTGGATCACCACGCGGTCCGCGCCCTCGGGCACCGGCGCGCCGGTGAAGATGCGCAGCGCCTCGCCCGGACCGACGCGGCCCGCAAAGGCGTGACCGGCGGCGGCCTCGCCGATCACCGCAAGACGCGCGGCTTTGTGGCAATCCGCGTCGCGGATCGCATAGCCATCCATGGCCGAGGCCGAGAAGGGCGGCTGGTCGCGCCGCGCCGCGACGGGCGCGCGCAGCACGCGGTTCAGCCCGGCGGTGAGGCCGACTTCCTCGACGGGAAGGGGAGTGACGAGGGCAAAGAGCCGATCGAGGGCCTGCGCGACGGAGATCACGCCTCCCAGCGCCCCGACTTGCCGCCTTCCTTGAGCGCGAGGCGGATGCCCTCGATCTCCATGCCCTTTTCGGCGGCCTTGAGCATGTCGTAGATCGTCAGCGCCGCGACGGACACGGCGGTCAGCGCTTCCATCTCGACGCCGGTGCGGCCGGTGGTGCGCACGGTCGCGGTGATCCGCACGCCGGGCAGGGCCTCGTCCGGCTCAAGTTCGATTGTCACCTTCGACAGCGGCAGCGGGTGGCACAGCGGGATCAGATCGGCGGTCCTCTTGGCCGCCATGATCCCGGCGAGCCGCGCGGTGCCGAGTACGTCGCCCTTGCCCGCGCGCCCCTCGCGCACCAGCGCCAGCGTTCCGACCTGCATGCGCACGGCGCCCGTCGCCACGGCGAGCCGGTCGGTCACCTGCTTGTCGGTGACATCGACCATGTGGGCGCGGCCACCCTCGTCGAAATGGGTGAGCGGCATCACGCGCCGCCCGGAGCCGTCAGCGGGTTGGCGAGGATCGTTCGCGTGGCCGCGGTCACGTCCTCTTGCCGCATCAGGCTTTCGCCGATGAGGAAGCTGCGCACGCCGTAACGGGCGACCTCGGCGAGATCGGCGGGCGTCGACAGACCGCTCTCGGCGACGATCATCCGATCGACAGGCACATGCTTGGCAAGCTTGCGGGTCACGTCGAGCGAGGTCTCAAAGGTCCGCAGATCGCGGTTGTTGATGCCGATCATCTTTGAGTTCAGCTCTGCCGCGCGCTCGAGCTCGGCGCGGTCATGCACCTCGATCAGCGCGTCCATGCCCCAGCGGGCCGCCGCATCCTCGAGCTCGCGCGCCTGCGCGTCCGACACGCTGGCCATGATGATCAGGATGCAGTCGGCCCCGAGCGACCGGCTCTCGGCCACCTGCCACGGATCATAGAGGAAATCCTTGCGCAGCACCGGCAGCGACGTCGCCTCGCGCGCCTGCACGAGGTATTCGTCCGCGCCCT
This sequence comes from Limimaricola cinnabarinus, assembly GCF_047631075.1. Lineage (NCBI taxonomy): Bacteria > Pseudomonadati > Pseudomonadota > Alphaproteobacteria > Rhodobacterales > Paracoccaceae > Limimaricola > Limimaricola cinnabarinus. Next base: position 55,722 of record NZ_JBLHYX010000004.1, on the reverse strand, counting down.
GGAACGACGGTGCGTCGGTGAGCACCGACAGGCAGGCTGCGCCGCCGTCCTCATAGGCGCGTGCGAGGGCGGGGGGATCGAAATCGGCGCGGATCAGGCCCTTCGAGGGGCTCGCCTTCTTGACCTCGGCGATAAGGCCATAGCCCTCGCGCGCCGCTTCGGTGAGACGGGCGGCAAAGCCGCGGGGGGCGGGGGCCTGCGCGGCGCGGGCCTCGATGTCCGAGAGGGGCAGCTCCGCCTTGCGGGCCGCGACCTCTTCGAGCTTGTAGGCCTTGATCTTGTCGAGAATATCCATGTGAAGGTTCTACCGGGGGAATGGGGGCTTGGAAAGCGTTCAGGAGAGGGGGCCGCACCAGTCGATCGCGGGCGCGCCGCGTCGGTCGAGCCATGTGTCGATGCGCCCGAAGGGGCGGGAGCCGAAAAACCCGCGCCGTGCCGAAAGCGGCGAGGGATGCGCCGTTTCGATCACGAGATGATCGGGGCCATGGGAGGGGGCGATGAAGGGGGCCGCGACCTTCTGCGCGTGGTTGCCCCAAAGGAGAAAGGCGCAAGGGCGCGCCGCGACCCGCTCGAGCACCTGACGCACCAGCGCGTCCCAGCCCCAACGGGCATGACCGCCCGCCGCCCCCGGCTCGACCGACAGCGCGGTGTTCAACAAAAGCACCCCCTGTCGCGCCCAATGGGTGAGATCGCCCGTCTCGGGCGCGCAGCCGATATCCTCGCGCATCTCCTTGAAGATGTTACGCAGCGACGGCGGCAGCTTGGTCAGCTCGGAGGGCACGGAAAAGGCGAGGCCGGTGGCGTGACCGGGCGTCGGATAGGGGTCCTGTCCGAGAATCACAACGCGCACCGCCTCTGGCGGCGTCAGCTCGAGCGCCCGAAACCGCCGCTCCGCCGCGGGCATGACGGCGGGAAGGGCGTCGAGACGGTCGCGCAAGGCGGGCCATTCGGCACTGAAAAACGGCAGGTCGGCCCAAGCCTCGGGCAATGCGCTCACGCGCGCCCCGAGGTGATCGCTGCCAGACGGTCGATGGCACGGCGCGCGGCGCCCGAATCGATGCTCGATGCGGCCATTTCGGCCCCGGTGCGCAGATCCTCGACCCGGCCCGCCACCAGAAGAGCTGCGGCGGCGTTGAGCAGCACCGCGTCGCGATAGGCCCCCGGCGCCCCGTCGAGCAGCGCCGCCAGCGCGCGACCGTTATCCTGCGGGGTGCCGCCCAGGATCGCCTCGAAGGGGTGCTCGGGCAGGCCCGCGTCGGAGGGGCTGATCTCGAAGCTTTCGACCCGGCCATCCTCGAGCGCGGCCACCTGCGACGGTCCGCAGATCGACAGCTCGTCCGTGCCGTCGCCGCCATGCACCAGCCAAGCCCGCTGCGAGCCGAGCTGGCCCAGTGTCTCGGCCATCGGCTCGATGAGCGACGCGTCGTAGGCGCCGGTGAGCTGGCGCTTGACGCCCGCCGGGTTGGTGAGCGGGCCGAGGATGTTGAACAGCGTGCGAATGCCGATCTCGGCGCGGATCGGGCCCACATGCTTCATCGCCGGATGGTGCATCGGCGCCATCATGAAGCCGATCCCCGCCTCGCGCAGCGCGCGCTCGACGACCTCGACCCCGACCATCACCTCGACGCCCATCTGGCCCAGCGCATCCGCCGTGCCGGATTTCGAGGAAAGGTTGCGGTTGCCGTGCTTGGCCACCGGCACGCCCGCGCCCGCCACCACGAAGGCCGTTGCGGTCGAGATGTTGAGCGTGTTCTTGCCGTCGCCGCCCGTGCCCACGATGTCGATCGCGCCCTCGGGGGCCCGCACCTTGAGGCAGCGCGCGCGCATCACGCTCGCGGCGGCGGCGATCTCTGAGACCGTCTCGCCGCGCATCCGCAGCGTCACGAGGAACGCGGCCATCTGCGCGGGCGTGGCGTCTCCGTCGAACAGGATGCCGAAGGCCGCCTCGGCCTGATCGCGTGTCAGCGGCCCGGTCAACGCGGCGGCGATCAGCGGCTTGAGCCGATCGCTCATGCCGCCACCGGGGTGCCGGGCGCATGGCCGGGCAACCGGTCGAGGAAGTTCTTGAGCATCTGGTGACCATGCTCGGAGGCGATGCTCTCGGGGTGGAACTGCACCCCTTCGATCGGCAGGTCGCGGTGCCGCAGCCCCATGATCGTGCCATCGGCCAGCGCGGCGGTCACTTCGAGGCTGTCGGGCAGGCTGTCGCGCTCGACCACCAGCGAATGGTAGCGCGTCGCCTTGAACGGCGAGGGCAGCCCCGCGAAGACGCCTGCGCCCTCGTGCAGCATCTCGGCGGTCTTGCCGTGCACGATCTCGTGGCAGCGCACGACCTTGCCGCCAAAGGCCTGCCCGATGGTCTGGTGGCCGAGGCAGACGCCCAGGAGGGGTGTCGCGGTTTCGGCGGCGGCACGGGTGAGGGCGAGGCAGATGCCCGCCTGATCTGGGTCGCAGGGACCGGGCGAGAGCACGATGCTCTCGGGTGCCATGGCCATCGCCGTCTCGACGTCGATCTCGTCGTTGCGCTTGACCACGACCTCGGCCCCGAGCTCGCCGAAGTAGTGAACCAGGTTCCAGGTGAAGCTGTCGTAGTTGTCGATCAACAGAAGCATGGTCCCTCCGGCCGGGGCGGTTCGGTGCAAATTCGGGGCTACCGTTCGACGGTGGTCCCTTGGTAAGGTCGGGCCATAAATGGGACCGCAGGGCGGGAAACGTCAAGGTCCGGGTCTGAGGCGAATGCCGGCAAACGGCGCAGCGGGGCAGGAAACGTGGGATCTGGGTTCATCATCGGCGGACTCTGGGGTCTGATCGTCTCGGCGGGGGCCTTGGCCATCGCCTCCTTGATCGGCGAGCCACCGCGCGAGCGCGCGGCGTTGCCCGAGCCGCTTGGGCAGATCCCGGGGACGCAGGCGATCACGAGTGAGGGCGGGGGGGGCGCATCGCCCGCGGGCACCGAGACCGAGGCGGATACGGACCTGCCGTCCCCCGGCACCGCGCCCGCCGCCCTGCCGGAGGCGGGCGAGGCCGATCCGCTGCCGCGGCTCGGGGACGGGTCCGCCGAAACCTCGACCGAATCCTCGACCGGGCCCGTGGGCGACATCGCCCCGCCGGTCAGCAGCGAGGCTCCTTCGGCCCCGGCCGCGCAGACGCCGATCAGCGAGGCCCCGAGCGCGCCGCGACCGGACCCGGGCGCCGACGCCCTGCCGCGCACGCCGCGTGCCGACGTGCCATCGGGGCGCGGCGACACGCCCACGGCCGATACCGTGCCGATGCTGCGGCCCCGCGCGGATGACGCGATCGAGACCCCCGCCGCCGGTCCCGTGCCTCCCGCGCTGCCGCGTCTCGATGCTGGCTCAGAAGAACCGGTGCTGCCGGGGCCGCAGTCGCGGGTGATCGAGATCCCCGCCAACGAGGCCGACATCACCGTCGCGACCGAACCGCCCCCCGCCCCCTCCGACACCCCGCGCGAGGTCATCGACGAGACGCCGGGCGATGCCGGGATGGAGAAGGCGACGGTGCCGGAGGACGAGGCAGAGCCAGGCGACACACCCGCAACGGAGGCAGATCGCGTGGCCGAAGCCGAGGCCGATGCGACGGAGCCCTCCGTCACGGCGGATGGCGCGGCGCCGCGTGTGCCGTCGCCGCCAACGCGCCCCGAACGGCTGCCCGGGTCGGCGGCGGGCACGATCACGGTTCTGCCGGAGCCCGCGACACCGGAGCTGCCCGGACGCGCCGCCGGGTTTCAGGATGACGCCACCGTCATGGTCCGTCGGCCCGGCGCGGGGGGGGCGGAGCCGCAGGCCCCCGCACCCCAGATGGCCGATGACGCCCCGGCGCTGCTGCGCTTCGCGGCCCCCGATCTGGCCGAGGCCGGGGCGCCGCGCGTCTCGGTGGTGCTGGTCGATGACGGCACGCTCGACGATCCGGTCACCGCGGCCTCGAGCATCCCATTTCCCGTCACCATCGCACTCGACCCCGAAATGGCGCAGGCCGGGGCGCGTGCGGATCGCTGGCGCGCCGCGGGCTACGAGATCGCCGCGATGACGCGGCTGCCCGCCGGGGCCACGCCTTCGGATGTCGAGGTGGCCTACCGTTCGGCCTTTGCCACCCTGCCGGAAACGGTGGCGCTGCTCGATGCGGGCGGCGCCGGTCTGACCGCCGACAAGGCTGTGACGACGCAGGCGCTGGAGTGGCTGGCGCGGGACGGGCGCGGCCTCGCGGCGCTCTCGGCCGGTCTGGCGACGCCGCTGCGGCAGGCGCGCGGGGCCGGCGTACCCGCGATCGAGATCTACCGCGATCTCGGCGAGGTGGGGCAGGACGACCGGGTGATCCGGCGCTTTCTCGATCAGGCGGCGTTCCGGGCCCGCCAGCAGGGATCGGTGGCGCTGTTGGGTGATCTCAACCCCGAAACGATCACCGCGCTCACCTTGTGGGGCAACCGCGCCGATCGCGACGGCGTCGCGCCTGCGCCGCTCAGCGCGCTGTTGCAGATGCAGGGCACCGGTCCAGCCAAGTGATGCTTGTGCGCGCTGGCGCACGGATGCGGTGATTTGGCCCGGTGAGAGGGGTGGGACATGGCTTTGGCTATCCCGCCCCTTTTCGATTGGAGCTCAGATCATGATCGTACAGGCCCCGGCCTCTCCGCCCGCGCCCCGGAAAAGCTCAGCGTGCTGCGCATCGTCAGCGCGCTCATCTTCACGCTGCATGGCAGCCAGAAGATCCTCGCCTTTCCGCCGACCGACCAACAGCCGCCGCTGGCCTCGCTGATGGGCGTGGGCGGCCTGCTCGAACTGGTGGGCGGGGTGCTGTTGCTGCTGGGCCTGTTCACCCGCCCCGTGGCCTTCGTGCTCTCGGGCATGATGGCGATAGCGTACTGGATGTTCCACGCGCCGGGCAACCTGTCTCCAACCCTGAACGGCGGTGACGCGGCGATCCTGTATTGCTTCGTGTTCCTCTACATCTTCGTCGCGGGCCCGGGACCGTGGAGTCTCGACGCGTTGCTGCGCCGCCGCTGAGCGCGGCCCGCAGAGGAATAGCGAAGGGCGGGGATATCCCCCGCCCTTCGCCGTCTCAGCCATTGCCCTCGGGGCGGAACATCGTGGCGTCCGCCGCCGCGCGTCTCAGCGCGTTCGACTTGTGCACCGTCTCCTGGTACTCGGCCTCGGGGTCGCTGTCATGGACCACGCCGCCGCCCGCCTGGATGTAGAGCTTGGCGTCCTGCACCACCGCGGTGCGCAGGGCGATGCACATGTCCATGTCGCCATTGGCGCTGAAATAGCCCAAGCCGCCGCCATAGACGCCGCGCTTTTCGGGCTCCAGCTCGTCGATGATCTCCATCGCCCGCACCTTGGGCGCGCCTGACACCGTGCCCGCCGGAAGCCCGGCCAGCAGCGCCGAGAGCGCGTCCTGATCCTCGCGCAGCTCGCCCACCACGTTCGACACGATGTGCATCACGTGGGAATAGCGCTCGATGATGAAGCGTTCGGTCGGGCGCACGGTGCCCGGTTTGGCCACGCGGCCCACGTCGTTGCGCCCCAGATCGAGCAGCATCAGATGCTCTGAAAGCTCCTTGGCGTCGGCCAGAAGGCTTTCCTCGTGGGCGCGGTCCTCCTCGGGGGTGGCACCGCGCGGCCGCGTGCCCGCGATGGGGCGGATCGTCACCTCGCCGCCCATGACCCGCACGAGGATCTCGGGGCTGGCCCCCACCACCTGATAGCCGCCGAAATTGAAGTAGAACATGAAGGGCGAGGGGTTGGTGCGGCGCAGGCTCCGGTAGAGCGCAAAGGGCGGCTCGGGGAAATCCTGCGTCCAGCGCTGCGCCGGGACCACCTGGAAAATGTCGCCCGCGCGGATGTATTCCTTGGCCTTCTCCACGGCGGCGAGATAGCCCTCATGGGTGAAGTTCGACACCGGCTCGGACAGCGGCGCGGGGGCTTGTAAGGCGCGCGCCTCCTGCGGCACCGGCCGGTCGAGCGCGCGCATCGCCTCGGTGACGCGTTCGGCGGCCTGGGCGAAGGCGGCGCGGGCCGACTGGCCCTGACCCTGCCAGACCGGCGCCACGAGGATCACCTCGCCCTTCACCCCGTCGAGCACCGCCACCACGGTGGGGCGCATCATCACCGCATCGGGCAAGCCGAGCGGGTCGGGGTTCACATGGGGCAGCCTTTCGACCAGCCGGATCATGTCGTAGCCCAGATAGCCGAACAGCCCGGCCGAGGCGGCGGGCAGGTCCTCGGGCAGGTCGATCCGGCTTTCGGCCAGAAGCGCGCGCAGCGTGTCGAGCGGGTGGCCGTCGAGCGCCTCAAACGCGTCCTCGTCATAGCGTGCGGCGCGGTTGACGCGGCTTTGGGCGCCGCGGCAATCCCAGATCAGGTCGGGGTTCATGCCGATGATCGAATAGCGGCCCCGCGCTTCGCCGCCCGTCACGCTTTCGAGGATGAAGGCGTGCTTTCCGGCGTTGGCGAGCTTGAGCATCAGCGAGACCGGCGTGTCGAGATCGGCGGCGAGCCGGGTCCAGACGACCTGGTTCGCGCCTGTCTCGAAGCCTTGGCGGAACGTCTCGAAATCGGGGCTGAGCATTGGCGTTACCTGAAGGAGCTGTGGACCGCCTGAACGGCGGCATCGTCGATGCGAATCTCGGTCTGGGACTGCACGGCGGTGGCGAAGGCGGCGTAGATGTCCTGCGCGAGGCCGGTGCCGAGGCGCTCCTTGATCGCCTGACGCTCGGCCACGACGCCCTCGTCGTCCTCGGCGGGCGGATGGGTCGCATCGAGCCGCACCACGGCGGCGAAACCCTCGCCGGTGATGGCGCGCGTCTCGCCCTCTTCTAGGGCAAAGACGTCGCGGATGAAGGCGGGCAAGGTGCCCTCGACGAAGGAGCGGCGGGTGAGGTTGGCGGCGGCCTTGGGCGCCAGCCCCGCGGCCTCGAAGCTTTCGCCCGCCGCGATGCGGGCGGCCAGCGCCTCGGCGCGCTCGGCGCGCAGCCGCGCCCGCGTCTCGGCCTCGACATCGGCGATCACCTCGTCGCGCACCTCGTCGAGCGGACGCAGCGCGGGCGCGGTCACCGCGTCGAGGCGCAGGGCGAAGACGCCGCCATCCTCGAAGGCCATCAGCTCGGGGAAGGCGCCTTCCCGCGCCGCCGCCGCCGCCTCGCGGAAGGGCGCGTAATCGGTGATGCCGCCGGTGGTCTCGGTGGTCCACTCGATCTGGTCGAGCAGCATGCCGCTGCGCTCAGCGAGATCCTCGAGCGCGGCGCCGCCAGCCATGAGATCGGTGATCTCGTCGGAGCGGCGGTCGATCTCGCGCCGGGCGCGGGCGCGGGCCAATTCGTCACGCAGGTCGGGGGCGGCCTCCTCGAAGGTCACCTCTTCGGCGGCGAGCACGGCGTTGACGCGAAACAGCGCCGGGCCGAGATCGGTTTCGAGCGGACCGACCACATCGCCGGCCTGAGCGGCGAACACCGCATCGGCGGCAGCGCGCAGGTCGCCGCGCGCCACGTCGCCCAGGTCCACCGCCTGCAGCGTCAGACCCCGCGCCGACACCAGATCCTCGAAGCTCGCTTCATCGGCCTCGAGCCGGGCCAGCGCCTCAGTCGCGGCCTCGGCATCGGGATAAATCAGGCGCTCGACCAGACGGCGCTCCTCCTGCACGTATTCGGCGATGCGCTGATCATAGAGCGCGCGCACCTCCTCCTCGCCAACCTCGAGGTCGTCGGCCACGTCCTCGGGGCGCAGCCAGACATAGCTGATCTCGCGGATCTCGGGCGCGGTATAGGCCTCGGGCGCGGCGGCATAGCGGGCCTCGATCTCGGCCTCGGTGGGCGCGGGGATCTCGGCGTCGAGCGCGATCTCGGGTAGGAGCACGCGGGGGCGTCCGTCCTCCTCGGGGGCTGCGGCGGTGTCGCTCAGGGAGACGGGCGCCCATGTGATGTCGCGCCGCGCCATCAGAAAGTCGATCAGCGTCTCGACATGGGTGTCCGAGGCCGTGACGCCGGCGACCACCGCGGATTGCAGGAGGCCACGCGCCGCGCCTTCGCGCAGGCTTTCCTCGAATTCGGCGACCGTCAGCCCGTTGCGGCTCAGTGCCTCGCGGTAGGTGTCGCGGTCGAAATTGCCGCTCAACCCCTGAAACGCGGGGATGGCGAGCACCTGATCGCGCACCGCCGCGTCGCCGACCGACAGGCCGAGCCCGTCGGCGGCCTCGTCCATCACCCGTTCGGTGACGAGCTGGCCCAGAACCGCGCGATCGAGGCCGAGCTGCTGGGCCTGCGCCATGCTCACCGCCGAGCCGGTCTGGCTCTCGAGCGCGCGGATGCGCGACTGCAGCGCGTTGGCATAGCTCTGCACCTCGAGCTCCTTGTCGCCCACGGTGCCGAGCCGGGTCGCGTTGCCCGAGAGCCCCGTCGCGCCGAACCCGATCAATCCCACGAAGAGCAGGATCAGGATGATCCAGACGAATACGCGGTTGCCCTTGCTCGATGCCATTGCGGTCTCCCTGTCGCGCGCCCATTCGGCGTCTAAGGCTGAATAGGCAAGCGGGCAGGGCCGCGCAAGCCGATGGCTCAGCCGGGCAGGGCGCCAAGCCGCGCTTCGAGATCCGAGATGCCCGCGGCATCGACATTGGCGAAGGCGATGCGCAGCTGCCGGCGGCCCGCCTGCGCGCCATGGGGCGTGAACATCGTACCGGGCAGCAGCAGCACGCCCGCGTCGCGCACAAGCCGCCGCGCCAGCGCGTCGGAGGCCTCATCGAAGGGGTGCTCGATCCAGCCGAAATAGGCGCCGCAGCCCATCAGCCGCCAGCCCCTGTCGGCGAGCCGCGAAAAGCTCGTCTCCATGGCGGCGCGCCGGGCGATGATCTCGGCCCGTTCGCCCGCGAGCCAGTCGCCCAGTTTCCGCATCCCCCAAAGCGCGGCCTTCTGGCCGAGGCTGGTGGGACAGATCGTCACCGTGTCGAGAAACCGCTCCATCTGCGCGATCCGCGCGGTGCTCGCGGTGACCGCGCCGATGCGGTGGCCGGTGAGGCGGTAGGCCTTGGAGAAGGAATAGAGCTGCACCAGCACCTCGGCCCAGCCGGGATCGGCGAAGAGATCATGTGCCGGGCCTTCGCGGCTGTCGAAATCGCGGTAGGTCTCGTCGAGGATCAGCGCGAGGCCGTGGGCGCGGCACAGGTCGCGGTACGCGGCGAGGAGGGCGGCGGGGTATTCGACGCCGCCAGGGTTGTTGGGGCTGACCAGCACGATGGCCCGCGTCGCGGGGGTGATCAGCGCGGCGGCGCGCTCGGGGTCGGGCAGAAGGTCGGGGCCGGTCTCCAGCGGCACGGTGCGCACGCCCGCCATGTCGTTCCACATGCGGTGGTTGAAGTACCACGGGCTGGGCAGGATCACCTCCGAGCCTTCGCCGCAAAGGGCGGCGATGGCGGCGCAATAGGCCTGGTTGCAGCCAGAGGTGATCGCCACCTGTTCGGGCGCGACCTCGCCGCGATACTCGCGCCGCCATGTCGCCGCGATCTCGGCGCGCAGTTCCGGCAGGCCCAGCACCGGGCCATAAAGATGCGCGCTCGCATCCTCCATCACGATGTCGGCCATGGCCCGGCGCAGCGGCTCGGGCGGCGGATCGACCGGCGCGGCCTGGCTGACATTGATGAGCGGGCGCTCGGCCGGGAACGTCACCCCCTCGATCCAGCGACGGGCCTCCATCACCGGCGGCGAAAAGGTCGATGCGGTGCGCGTGTCGCTCATGGGGCCTCCCTTGTCTGTCCGGGCGGACGCTAGACGCGGGACCGGGCGGGCGCAATCGCGGCCAAGCAAAACGCGAAAGGCCCCGCCGGTCGGGCGGGGCCTTTTGGAGATGCAGCGGCGCGGCTCAGTCCTTGCCGCGATAGGGCTCGACATATTGCAGCGCCATGTCCCACGGGAAGAAGATCCAGGTGTCCTGGCTCACCTCGGTGACATAGGTGTCGACCTGGCTGTTGCCCATCGGCTTGGCGTAGACGGTGGCGAAATGCGCTTGTGGATAGAGCTTGCGCACCAGCTCCAGCGTGCGGCCGGTATCGACCAGATCATCCACCACGAGGATGCCGGTGCCGTCACCCATGATCCCGGCGTCGGGGGATTTGAGCACCTTGGCGCCCGACTGGTCCTGATGCTCGTAGGATTTGACCGAGATCGTGTCGACGGTGCGGATGCCGAGCTCGCGCGCGACGATCATCGCAGGGGCCATGCCGCCGCGAGTGATCCCGACCACTGCCTTCCAGGCGCCCTCGTCCCCGGGGCCGCGCCCGTCGAGCCGCCAGGCCAGCGCCCGTGAATCGCGGTGCAGCTGGTCCCAGGAGACGTGGAAACCTTTTTCATGCGGCAGTCGGTCGGTCATCGGTTCAGCCTCTCGTGATGTCGGGCGCGTCGGGGTTCTTCATGCCGATCACGTGGTAACCGGCATCGACATGGTGCACCTCGCCGGTAACGGCGCTGCCCAGATCCGACAAGAGGTAGAGCGCGGATTTCCCGACCTCCTCCTGCGTGACCGTGCGGCGCAGCGGCGAATTGTACTCGTTCCACTTCATGATGTAGCGGAAATCGCCGATGCCGGAGGCCGCGAGCGTCTTGATCGTGCCGGCCGAGATCGCGTTGACGCGGACCCCGTCGCGGCCCAGATCCTCGGCGAGATACTGCACGCTCGCCTCGAGCGCCGCCTTGGCCACGCCCATGACGTTGTAATGCGGCATCACCTTCTCTGCGCCGTAATAGGTGAGCGTCAGGCAGGAGCCGCCTTCGGTCATCATCGGTGCCGCGCGCTTGACCACCGAGGTGAAGGACCACACCGAGATGTCCATCGACATCAGGAAGTTCTGCTTCGAAGTGTCGACATAACGGCCGCGCAGCTCGGACTTGTCGGAAAAGCCGATGGCATGGACGATGAAGTCGAGCTTGCCCCATTTTTCCTGCAGCGCGGTGAACAGCGCGTCGATGCTGTCCTCGTCGCCCACGTCGCAGGGCAGCACGATGTCAGAGCCGACCTCGGCCGCCAGCGGATCGACCCGCTTCTTGAGCGCCTCGCCCTGATAGGAAAAGGCCAGCTCGGCGCCCGCGCCCGCGCAGGCCTTGGCGATGCCCCAGGCGATCGACTTGTCGTTGGCGAGCCCCATGATGAGTCCGCGTTTTCCCGCCATCAACTGCGATGTCATGAATATTCCTCTTGCCGATCCGGCGCCGTTTCGATCCGGTGTAGGCGATAGGTCGAGAGGCATCAAGGCCACAGCCTACGCCGCGTCACTACTGGTCCCTATGATCATATGGCGCATTAGATCGATCACGGGTTAGAATGAAGGCGTACGAGTGAGTGAGATGGTATGATGGACGACCGCCAAGGTATCTTTGCGGGCGACGATCCATTCGGAATTGCAAGGCGCTGGCTCGAAGAAGCCGGAGAGTATGAGCCGTCGGATCCGAATGCGGCGGCGCTGGCCACGGTGGATGCTGACGGGCTTCCCGATGTGCGGGTCGTGCTGATCAAGGATATCGAGGACGACGGTTTCCTCTTTTTCACCAATTACGAAAGTGCCAAGGCCCGGCAGATAGCTTCTGCTGGCAAGGCGGCGCTCGTGCTGCATTGGAAATCCCTGCGACGCCAGATCCGGGTGCGCGGGTTGGTGGAGCGCGAGGACGGGCCGAAGGCCGACGCCTATTACCGCTCGCGCGCGCTCGAAAGCCGGATCGGGGCCTGGGCCTCTCCGCAGAGCCGTCCGATCGCCTCGCGCGCCCAGCTCGAGGCCGACGTCGCGCGCCTCGGGGCCGAACTGGGCCCCGATCCCGCGCGCCCGCCCCACTGGGGCGGCTTTCGCATCCGGCCCCTCGAAATGGAATTCTGGGCCGATGGTGCCCACAGGCTTCACGACCGCTACAAATGGACGCGATCCGGCCCGGCCGGATCGTTCAATGTGCTACGCTTGGGACCCTAATTTCATGCGAAATGAAATTCGGTGCTTGTAGTGAATTCCCGACTGTGCTGCACAGTCATCAAAAGATGATCGGCTGGGCCGACGGCCGCTGGAGGCGGAAATGAACGAAATGCTGGACAAGCAGGCTGAAGACCGCTTCGAACTCGATGGTCACGTGAAGTGGTTCGATCCGGCCAAGGGGTTCGGCTTCATCGTGCCCGACGCAGGCGGCGCCGACATTCTTCTGCACGCCAACGTGCTGCGGAACTATGGCCAGAATTCCGTCGCCGATGGCGCCCGCATCCGCATTCAGGCCCAGCGCACGGAGCGCGGCACGCAGGCCGTGGAGATCCTGTCGCTCGACCCGCCGCCGACCGCCTCGGCGGTGCCTCTTGCCGATTTTGCCGAGTTCGATGCCGAGTATCTCTCCAGCCGCCCGCTCGAACCTGCGCGGATCAAGTGGTTCGACAAGGCCAAGGGTTTCGGCTTCGCCAACCAGTTCGGCATGTCGGACGACATATTCCTGCATGTCGAGGTGCTGCGCAGCTCGGGTCTTTCGGACCTGGAGCCGGGCGAGGCCGTGGCGTTACGGGTGATCCAAGGGCGCCGGGGACGCATGGCCACCGAAATCCTGCCCTGGGACGCGGCGGTACGCGGGGTCCGGAGCGGCACGGAGCGGAGCGCGTCCGTCGATGCGGGCACGCAGAGCGACACCGATACGGATACCGACGCTGCCTCGGACACCGACACCTCGTCCGGGTCGCCCGAATGAAGGCGCTGCTGCTGACGGCGCTGCTGCTCGGCCTGCCGGTCGCGGGTCTTGCCGGCGGATGCGCGCCCGACCGTGTCACCGTGCGCGGCGACTGGGGGCAGGCGGGTTTCGCGGTGGAAATCGCGGATGACGCCGCCGAGCGCGCGCAGGGGCTGATGAACCGCGCCGAGATGCCGCGCATGGCGGGGATGCTCTTCGTCTATGACGCGCCGCAAGCCGTCTCGTTCTGGATGCGCAACACGCTCATTCCGCTCGATATCATCTTCGCCGGGGCCGACGGCGTGATCCGCAGCATTCATCCCCGCGCCAAGCCGCTCGATGAGACGCCGATCCCCGGCGGCACGGATATCCAGTACGTGCTGGAGATCAATGGCGGCATGGCGGCCCGCCTCGGCATCACCGAGGGCGACACGCTGCGCCATCCCGCGATCGGTTCGGAAGAGGTTCCGGCAGCCGCGCCCTGCGACTGATCCGCGATCGTCACGCGGACGCTTGCACCCCGGCGCGGAGCGTCCTAGAAGGGCGGCGGTTCGGGGCGTAGCGCAGCCTGGTAGCGCATCTGTTTTGGGAACAGAGGGTCGCAGGTTCGAATCCTGCCGCCCCGACCAGATTTCTCCCAGTCACGATTGATCCCGCTGCGCCTTTGCCGCGGTGCGAGGCGCGATCGCGTCGCTGTACCCACGTCGAATCCCCCCGAGGTCGACCGGTCGCAGGAATTGCGCGATGTCGCCCGACGGGGCCGTTCTCGACGAATCCTCTCCTAGGGTTCCACCACGGTGCAAGACAGGTTCCCGATAGCCCCTGTTGCAGTGCCGCCACGGCCCGAAGTGGACAATTCCAGTCCCCGATTCACACCTCTTGTGGATAACCGCGATGCCCCGTGGTCAAGCGCGCGACGACGCGCAGGCCAAGGTGGCGCGCCGCCAGTGTGGCATGGGCCTTCGAGTGCTCGCCGCAGGCCGCACAACCCTGTGGAAAACTCTGTGGGAGAAACGCGAACTACGGTGGGCAAAAACCGCCCCCGCAAGAATGGCCCTGAGATTCGTCGGACGGCCCCTCCTGGCGCGTTGACCGTGCCCGCCATGCTGCACAGGGTCATGCGGCACCGGGCGGCCCAAAGGCTCCCGATCAGAGGTCCGACACGGGAACACGTCATGCAGATCGAACGGCGCTATAGCATTGCGGGGCGGGACCCGCTGGCCGGCCTGTCGATGCGGCAGGTGACGCTGTCGGATGGCCGCTGCAGTGACGTGCCGGGCGATTGGCCCAACCGCGCCGCCCACGGCCTCGCCGCGCAGGTCTCAGACGCCGCCGTCGATCTGCGGCAGGTGGCGGACCGGCTGGTGCTGCGGCTTCGGATGCGGGCCGAGGCGCAGGGCCGGATTGACGACCCGGCCGATGCGACCGCCTGGGCCGACGAGATGCGCCACATGATCGCCCGGCGGATCGCGGTGGCAGCACCTTGGATGTTGTCGGCGCAGGCACCTCGGACGCCGTCTCCAGCACCGTCGCTGCCACTCGCGATCGACATGGGCGCGGCGCTGCCGCAGCACGCCATGCGGCTGGTGCAGGCCGCGTGCGACGGCGCTCCGCTGGAGCTGCGGTTCGGCAAGGCCACGGTCGCGCCGCGCGTGGTGCTCGATCTTGGCCGTTTCGTGATCGACGGGGCCGTCGACGTCGACGCGCTGGTCGGTGCGGTGCGGGTCTGGACGCTGGCCCTCGCGGTCGATGCGGGGCAGGGCGATCTGGGCCTCGCCGGTCTGGGCGGCGCGCTGATGCGCCTCGGCCTCGGGCCCGCCACGCACGAAGGTCGGGCCATGGGCGCGGCGATGGCGGCGCTCGCCGAGGCCGCGCGCCTGAGGGCGGCGGCGGATCTGGGGCTCGGCTTTGACGCGTCGGCGGGAGCCCGTGGTCTCGCGCGGCTGCAAGACATGGCGGCCTCCGTTGCCGCCGCGAAGCCCGTGCTTTCGCGGACCATCGCCCTGCGAGAGGGGCTTGTGAAGTCGCCAGACGCGCCGCGGGCGCCGCGCCTCGTGGTCGCGCCCTTGGGCGATGCGGCGGCGATTTTGGGCAGCGGGCCGGACCCGCTCGCCCCCGCCCGCGCGCTGACGGTCGAAACCGAGACCCCCGGCGGCGGCCATCGCCGCGCCACCGCACCGGAGCTGGCGGCGGGCCTCGCGGCGCAGGGCCACGGCCCCGACCGGCTCGCGGCGCTGCTGCGCCATGTCGCGGGCCATGGCAGCCTCGCGGCGGCACCGGGGATCGACCATGCGAACCTGCGGGCCTGCGGTCTCGACGCCGCGCAGATCGCCCGGATCGAGGCGGCGCTGTCCGAGGCGCGCGACCTTCGGGCGGTGATCACGCCTTGGCGTCTGGGTCGTGCGTTCTGCACCGACCGGTTCGGCCTCGCGCCCGAGGATGTCGCCGGTCACGGCATGGAGCTGCTGGAACGCCTAGGCTTTGCGCCCGAGCGGATCGACGCGGCGAACCGCCATGTCTTCGGCCATGGAACGCTGAAGGGAGCGGCGGGAATCGACGCGACGCAGGTCGAAGCCTTCGAGGCCGGGCCGGACCTGCGCGCGGCTCTGGCCATGGCCGGGGCCGTCTCGATGGTGCTCGAAGGGCCGGTGACGGCGCTGCTGCCGCTTCGGCGGGACGCCCCGGCCCGAAGCGTGGCCCTCATGATGCGCGCGGCGCGCCGTGCGGGTCTGGCGGCGTTGGTGATCGCGCCCGAAGCGGGCGACGGCCCGCCGCGCGCGGCCCGGCTGCGCGAGATCCTCGCCATGCTGCCGCCGGGCATCCGGCCCGGCACGGCCCCCGCCGGAGCGCTCGAGATCCTCGACGCCGCCGCGCGCACCCGTCCCGAGGCCCGCCGCCACGCCCGCGCCCTGCGCGAACGGCTTCTGGCGGACCCGCTCCCGGCGACAAGGAGCCCGCGCCGCAGCTCCGATCTGCCCGGCTCCGAGGACTCCCGGTCGATAACCACGCGCGATTGAACGCTTTCGCTTGGAACGACGTCGCGCCGACGGGGTTGCTGCCCTGGAAGGTCAGGTCTGGAGACGCGGCGATGGGGCAGAACCAACATGCGGTCGAGGACATCCTCGACCAATTGAAGCAGGAAGGCCGCGACGACGACCGTGCCACGGTCGGCGATGTGACCGCTGCCCTGGGGGATCGCGGCTTCGGTCCGTTTCTCTTTGTCCCCGCCCTGATCGAGATTTCGCCCATCGGCGGTGTGCCCGGTGTGCCGACGCTTCTGGCGCTGATCATTGCGATCTTCGCGGTGCAGATCGTGATGCAGCGCGATGAGATGTGGCTGCCGGGGTTTCTCGAACACCGCTCGGTCTCGGGCGACAAGCTCGTCAAGGCTTCGGACAAGCTGCGCGGCATCGGCCGTTGGCTCGATCGTTGGTTTCACGGGCGGCTCGAGGCGCTGACCGGACCCAAGGCATCGCGGATCGCGGGCGTCGCGGTGTTGGTGTTGTGCCTGACCGTGCCGCCGCTCGAACTCGTGCCATTCGCCTCCACCGCGCCGATGGCGGCGATCGCGGCTTTCGGGCTGGGGATGACGCTGCGCGACGGGCTGCTGATGGGTTTGGGCTTCGTGCTGAGCGTGGTGGCGGTCGCGGTCGGGTTCGGGATGCTCGGCGGCGGAGGCGGTGGCGGTTGACCGCAAGCCACGGGGGGCTGGCATCGCACCCGAAGGGGCGGCATGGTCGCCCCGGAATTGCACAGGATGACGAGGTGACGATCATGCGCAAGGGGCCAGACGCCTTTCACTCCCTGCACCGGCACGGGTTCGTCCGTGTCGCCACGGCGACGCCGCGCGTGCGGCCCGCCGACGTGTCGTTCAACCGCGATGCGGTGATCGCCGAGGCGCGGCGCGCGCATGATGCCAAGGCCGATCTCGTGGTGTTCCCCGAGCTTTGCGTCTCTTCCTATGCGATCGACGATCTGCACATGCAGACCGCGCTTCTCGACGCGGTCGAGGCGGCGCTGGCCCTGATCGTCGAGGCGAGCACCAAGCTTGCGCCTGCGCTGCTCGTGGGCGCGCCGCTGCGCCACGAGGGGCGGCTTTACAACTGTGCAGTGGTGATCTCGCGCGGGCATATACTGGGCATCGTTCCCAAGAGCTTCCTGCCGAACTATCGCGAGTTCTACGAAAAGCGCTGGTTCGCCGAGGGGCGCGGCGTGACCGACCGCATGATGCGGCTCGGGGGAAAGGAGGTGCCCTTCGGCACCGACCTGATCTTCGAGGCCGAGGATCTGCCGGGGCTGATCTTCCATACCGAGATCTGCGAGGATTTCTGGGCCCCCGTGCCGCCGTCGAGCGCCGCCGCGACCGAGGGCGCGCTGATCCTCACCAACCTCTCGGCCTCGAACATCGTGATCGGCAAATCCGACGACCGCCACGTGCTGTGCCGCAGCCACGGCATGCGCAGCTTCGCGGCCTATGCCTATTCCGCCGCCGGACCCGGTGAGAGCACCACCGATCTGAGCTGGGACGGGCAGGGGGCGATCTACGAGATGGGCGACCTGCTGGCGCAATCGGGGCGCTTCGACGTGGAGCCGGAACTGTGCATGGCCGACGTGGATACGCAGCGGCTCCTCAACGAGCGGATGCGCACCGGCACCTTCAACGATGCGGGCAAGGGGCAGGCTCCGGCCTTCCGGCGCATACGCTTCGCGCATCAGCCGCATTTCGAGGATGCGGGGCTCCTGCGCCCGATCCGCCGCTATCCTTACGTGCCCAACCGCGAAAGCCATCTCGATCTTGACTGCTACGAGGCATTCAACATCCAGGTCGAGGGGCTGCGGTGCCGGATGGAGTCGATCGGCAACCCCAAGCTGGTGATCGGCATTTCCGGCGGGCTCGACAGCACCCATGCGCTGATCGTGGCCGCCAAAGCCTGCGACCGCTTGGGCCTGCCGCGCGACACGATCCTTGGCTACACCATGCCTGGCTTCGCCACCGGCGACGCGACCAAGTCCAACGCGTGGAAGCTGATGCGCGCGATGGGGGTGCAGGCGGCCGAGATCGACATCCGTCCCGCCGCGCGGCAGATGCTGGGCGATATGGATCACCCGTTTTCGGGCGGCGAGCCGGTCTATGACGTGACCTTCGAGAACGTGCAGGCAGGGCTTCGGACCGATTATTTGTTCAGGCTCGCCAACCAGAATGGTGGCATCGTCGTCGGAACGGGGGATCTGAGCGAATTGGCGCTGGGCTGGTGCACCTATGGCGTCGGCGACCAGATGAGCCATTACAACGTCAATTCCGGCGTGCCCAAGACGCTGATCCAGTACCTGATCCGCTGGTCGATCCGTTCGGGCCAGTTCGAGGAGCAGGCCACGACCGACGTGCTGCAGGCGATCCTCGACACCGAGATCTCGCCCGAACTGGTGCCGCAGTCCGAGGAGGAGGAGCTGCAATCGACCGAGGACCGGATCGGGCCCTATGCGCTGCACGATTTTTTCCTGTTCCACACCATGCGCTACGGGCTACCGCCCTCCAAGGTGGCCTTCCTCGCCTGGCATGCGTGGCACGACGCCGGGAAGGGGCTCTGGCCGATCGATTTTCCTGAGGAAAAGCGCAAGGCCTACGACCTGCCCGAGATCCGCAAATGGTTAGAGGTCTTCGTGTCCCGCTTCTTCGGCTTTGCGCAGTTCAAGCGCTCGGCCATGCCGAACGGGCCCAAGGTCTCGGCGGGCGGGTCGCTTTCTCCGCGCGGCGACTGGCGCGCGCCGTCGGATGCGAGCGCGGCGGTCTGGCTCGAAGAGTTGCGCGAGAACGTGCCTGAGGGCTGACCTTTTCCGTCCGACCGGGATGCGCTAGAGGGGGTCGCCCGGAATGGTCCGGGCACCGGTCGCAGCCTACCCGGTCAAAACAAGGACGGATCTGATGAAAACCTATGTAATCTGCTCTGGCGGGCTCGATAGCGTGTCGCTCGCCCACAAGGTCGCCGCCGAGAACGAACTCGCGGGCCTCATCTCCTTCGACTACGGTCAGCGCCATTCCAAGGAGCTGGACTTCGCCCGCGCTGCGGCCGACCGCCTCGGCGTGCCGTTTCACCTGATCGACATGCGCTCGATCGGTGCGCATCTGTCGGGCTCGGCGCTTACCGACGATGTCGAGGTGCCCGACGGGCATTACGCCGAAGAGACGATGAAAACGACCGTCGTGCCCAACCGCAACGCGATCATGCTCGCCGTGGCCTTCGGGCTGGCGGCGGCACAGAAGGCCGACGCGGTGGCGACGGCGGTGCATGGGGGTGATCACTTCATCTACCCCGACTGCCGCCCGGCCTTCACCGAAGCTTTCGACGCCATGCAGAAGCAGGCGCTCGACGGGTATGCCGACGTGACGCTCTACACCCCCTTCGTGCGCGAGCCGAAATCCGCGATCGTGACCGAGGGAGCAAGGCACGGCACGCCATTCGCCGAGACGTGGTCGTGCTACAAGGGTGGTGACAAGCATTGCGGCCGCTGTGGCACCTGCGTCGAGCGGCGCGAGGCGTTCCACCTCGCGGGTGTCGAGGACCCGACCGACTATGCCGATCCCGATTTCTGGCTCGAGGCCGTCGCGCGGGGGGCGAAGTGATGTACACGATCACCAAGGAATTCCACTTCTCGGCCTCCCACCAACTCTGCGGCCTGCCGGGGGATCACCCCTGCGCGCGGCTGCACGGGCACAACTACATCGCCGAGGTGGAGCTTCGGGCCGAGACGCTCGACGAAAACGGCTTCGTGCTCGACTACCGGGCGCTCGATCCGCTCAAGCGCTGGATCGACGATCATCTCGATCACCGCCATCTCAACGAGGTCTTCGGCCATGACGGCGTGACCTCCGAGGTGCTGGCCCGTGCGATTTTCGACTGGGCGCGAGCCCGTTGGGATCAGGTGAGCGCGGTGCGCATCTCCGAGACGCCCAAGACATGGGCGGAGTACCGGCCGTGAGCCTTCTGCGCGTCTCGGAGATCTTCGGCCCGACGATCCAGGGGGAGGGCGCGCTGATCGGGCAGGCGACGGTCTTCGTGCGGCTTGGCGGCTGCGACTACCGCTGCTCGTGGTGCGACAGTCTGCACGCGGTCGAAAGCGAATACCGCCACACATGGGCCGCGATGGAGACCGAGGCCGTCTGGGAGCGCATCACCGCGCTCTCCGGCGGGCGGCCCCTCACCGTCACCATCTCGGGCGGCAATCCGGCGATCCAGGATTGCGGCCCGCTGATCGAGAGGGGGCGGGCCTCGGGTTACCGCTTTGCACTCGAAACCCAAGGCTCGGTGGCGCGCAACTGGTTTTCGCGGCTGGAGCCGCTGGTGCTCTCTCCCAAGCCGCCGTCATCGGGGGAGACGCCCGACTGGGACCGCTTCGACGACTGCCTGAAGGCGGCGGGCGAGGCCGAGGCGATCCTCAAGATCGTGGTGTTCGACGAGACCGATTACCTCTGGGCCCGCGACGTGGCCGCGCGTTATCCCGCGCTGCCGGTCTATCTCCAGCCGGGCAACCACACCCCGCCGCCGCCCGAGGCCGAGGATGCCGAGATCGACATGGACGGCATCACCGATCGCATGGACTGGCTGGTGAGCCGCACGCTCGCCGATGGCTGGTTCGAGGCGCGCGTGCTGCCGCAGCTGCACGTGCTGATCTGGGGCAACAAGCGCGGCGTCTAGGCCGCGAGGCCCTGTCGCACCCTTATGAACCCGCTCAGGAACGCGGCCTCGGCCAGAAGCTTGACGCTCTCCTCGGCGATTTCGCCCAGATCATGTGCGAGATCGGGCCGGGCGGTGGAAAAGCCCGTAAACAGCACCCAGGCTTCGTCATTGAGCAGCATGTCGAGCGCCACCTGAAGCACCAGAAGCGCCGCGCCGATGCCGAGCCAGCCCAGCATCTGCGGAAAGCGCCGCAGCTCCGAGCGGCAGACCCACATGACACCCGCGCCGATGAACCCGTAGGCAAGGATGATCACGTCGTCCAGCCGGTCGGTGAAAGGCGTCTCCTCGATGCCGGCAAGACGGTGCAGCAGCCGGTCGAGGTTCTCGTGGATCTGGGCGAGATCGTCGAGCGCCAGCCAGATGAAGCCCAGCCCGATCGCCACCCAGACGATGCGCGGGTCGCGCCATGACAATCCAGCCC
Organism: Limimaricola cinnabarinus; assembly: GCF_047631075.1. Taxonomy (NCBI): domain Bacteria; kingdom Pseudomonadati; phylum Pseudomonadota; class Alphaproteobacteria; order Rhodobacterales; family Paracoccaceae; genus Limimaricola; species Limimaricola cinnabarinus. The sequence goes on along the minus strand of NZ_JBLHYX010000004.1, from coordinate 34,883 downwards.
CGTCCCGACGCAACCGGCCGATGCGCAGGCTCGTCGCCGCCGTCAGCGCCAGAAGTGCCGCGGAGGTATAGGTGACGATGCCGCTTTCGCGGAACTGGTTGTCGAGATCGCCCAGCGCCAGACCGGCCGCCACGCCCAGCGCGAGGGCGATGCAGGCGATGGCGAAGGCGTGGATGGGGCGGATCAGGTCAAGCATGGGTCATCTTCGAATAAGGGGTGGCGAAGGACACACCGCATGCGCGCCCGACTTTCTCCCGTCGCGTATGTCTTTAACGATGTTGCGAGGTTGACCGCAACGCCGCGCGCACTCTCATTGTCGTGACCCCGGCCGACGGGCCTTTTCCACGGACGATGCATGACCCGCGACCCCCGCGCCCCAAGATCCCTGCCGCCCGGCCTGTCGCGGCTGCTTCTTGCCTCTCCGCTGTTGCTCGCTGCCTGCGAGGGGCGGCAATCGGTGCTTGTCGATGGCGGTGCGGATGCGCGCATCCTGAACGATCTCTTCGTCGTCATGCTGATCGGCGCGGTGGTGCTCTGGTTCGGCATGAACGGGCTGTTCTACTGGGCCACGCGCCGCAGCCCGGCGCCGCATTCGCAAAAGCTCGCCAACTGGCTGGTGATCCTCGGCGGCATCGCTTTTCCGACCGTCACGCTCGGCGCGCTTCTGGTCTATGGCCTCACAATCATGCCCGACCTGCGCGCCACCGGCGACGGGCCGGTGATCCGCGTGACCGGGGAGCAGTGGTGGTGGCGCGTCGAATACGAGCGTGACGACGGCTCGACGGTGACCACCGCCAACGAGATCCGGCTTCCGGCGGGCGTGCGCTCGACCTTCCTTCTCGACAGCAAGAAGGTGATCCATTCGTTCTGGGTGCCGAGCTTGGGCGGCAAGATGGACATGTTCCCCGGCCGGGTCAACGAGATGACCCTCGGCCCCGAACGCCCCGGCATCTATCGCGGCCAATGCGCCGAGTTCTGCGGCGAAAGCCATGCGTGGATGGCCTTCGAGGCCGAGGTGATGGAGCCCGACGCCTTTGCCGCATGGCTCAATGCCGAGGCGGCCGATGCCGCCGCCCCCCAAGGCGAGGCCGCCCGGCGCGGTGCCGCGCTGTTCCTGGCCCAAGGCTGCGGCGCTTGCCATGCGGTGCGCGGCACGCCCGCGGTGGGGCGGGTGGGCCCCGATCTCACCCATGTCGGCTCGCGCCATTCGCTCGCCGCCGGGCGGCTGGGCACCTCTACGGAGGATTTCGCCAAATGGGTCGCCAACCCCGGCGCGTGGAAGCCCGGCGCCGAGATGCCCGCCTATGATCACCTCACAGACGCGCAGATCGGCGCGATCGCCGCCTATCTCGAGGGCCTCGAATGACCGACCACCACATCCCCGCAGGCGATCTGATGCCCGAGGGGATCTATCCGCCGACCGAAGAGATGCTGAACGAGCCGGTGCCCGAGGAGGTGCAGGAGCGGCAGAAGGAAAACTTGCGAAAGGTCTGGAAGACGCCCGAGGGCTGGCGTTACTGGACGGCGGTCAACAACTCCGAAGTGGGGGTGTGGTACACCATGACCGCCTTCACCTTCATGCTGATCGCGGGCGTGATGGCGCTTTTGATGCGGTTGCAGCTTTGGGTGCCCGAGAACGATCTGATCTCGGCCGACATGTTCAACCAACTCTTCACGATGCACGGCTCGGCGATGATGTTCCTCTTCGCGGTGCCGATGTTCGAAGCGATCTCGATCCTGATTCTGCCCGCTTTCCTGGGCGCGCGCGACATGCCGTTCCCGCGGCTCTCGGCCTATGGCTACTGGGCCTTCCTGATCGGCGGTATCTTCGTGATCGGCTCGATCCTGTTTTCGGCCGCGCCCAAGGCGGGCTGGTTCATGTATCCGCCGCTGGCCACGATCGAGCTTGGCATCGGCTCCGACATCTGGCTTCTGGGTCTGTCGTTCATCGAGGTGGCCTCGATCGCCGCCGCAGTGGAGTTGATCGTCGGCGCACTGAAATGCCGACCGCCCGGCATGCGTGTCAACGTCATGCCGCTCTATGCGTGGTACGTGCTGGTGGTCGGCGGCATGATCCTCTTCGCCTTCCCGCCGCTGATCGCGGGCGATTTCCTGTTCGAGTTGGAGCGCTCTTTCGACTGGCCTTTCTTCGATCACACGCGCGGCGGCGACCCGATGCTGTGGCAGCACCTGTTCTGGATTTTCGGCCATCCGGAGGTCTACATCATCTTCCTGCCCTCCATCGCCATCGCGGCGATGATCGTGCCCACGGTCGCGCGGCGCCCGATCCTGGGCTACTCTTGGATCGTGCTGTCGGCGGTGGGGACGGGGTTCCTGAGCTTCGGGCTCTGGGTGCACCACATGTTCACCACCGGCCTGCCGAATATCAGCCTAGGTTTCTTCTCGGCCGCCTCCGAAGCCGTCGTCATCCCCACCGGGATCCAGCTTTTCGCCTTTGTCGCCACGCTGATCGCGGGGCGGGTGAAGATGACGCTGCCTATGCTGTGGATCGCGGGGGCGCTGGCGATCTTCACCGCCGGTGGCCTGACCGGCGTGATGGTCGCCGTCGCGCCCTTCGACTGGCAGGTGCACGACACCTACTTCATCGTGGCGCACCTGCATTACACGCTGTTCGGCGGCATGGTGTTTCCGGTGATCGCGGGGGTCTATTACTTCTTCCCGTTCTTCCGGAAAAAGATGCTGTCCGAGCGGCTCGGGCGCTGGTCCTTCTGGCTGATCTTCACCGGCTTCAACATCACCTTCCTGCCGATGCACCTCACCGGGCTTCTGGGGATGCCGCGCCGGGTCTATACCTACCCGCAGGGGCTCGGCATCGACTGGCTCAACCAGATCTCGACCGTAGGGTCGTTCATCGTCGCCGCGGGCTTCGCGGTCTTCGCATGGGACATTGTGCGCCCCAAGAAGGACCAGCCTCAGATCGAGCGTAACCCGTGGGGCGGCGGCACGTTGGAGTGGAGCCACGAGGTCCCCGAGACCAAGTGGGGTGTCCGCTCGATCCCGCACATCACCTCGCGCTACCCGCTCTGGGACCAGCCCAAGCTCGTGGAGCGCATGGATGCCGGGCGCTACTACCTTCCCGATGCCGAGGAGGGCCTGCGCGAGACCATCGTGACCAGCGTGATCGACGCGCGGCCCATCCAGGTGCAGCGGGTCACGGGACCGGCCTATGTCACCATCTGGGCCGCAGTCTTCACCGGCGGCGCCTTCATCCTTCCGACCTTCCACATTTATGGTCCGGCCATCGTCTCGGCGGCCTTCGCGGTGGTCTGCATCCTCTACTGGCTCTGGACCTCGACCGCGCGGCCGCCCGAGAAGGACATGAAGGATGTCGGCCTCGGCCTGAGCCTGCCGACCTATGCGGCGGGCCCGCAGGCGGTGGGCTGGTGGGCGGTCTGGATCACCATGCTGGGCGATTCCACGGCCTTTGCGAGCCTCGTCTTCGGCGTGTTCTTCTACTGGACCTCGAACACCGCCTTCCCGCCGCCGGGGGCCGAGCATGCGAGCGGCTATCTCGTGGCGCTGGCCACGGCGGCCTTTGCGGCGTCATGGGCGCTGACGCGCGGCGCGCGGAGCCTCAACCGGGCGCGGCGCGTCGGGCTGGCGCGCGGCGCTCTCGCGCTGGCGCCTGTGCTGACGCTGGCGGGGATGGGCGGCTTCGTGCTGTCAGTCATGGATCTCGATCCGACGGCGCATGTCTATCCGGCGATGATGTGGGCGCTGATGGTCTGGGTCGTGGCGCATGGGCTTCTTGCCACGATCATGCAACTCTACTGCCTCGCCGGGTCGCTCTTCGGCAAGCTCACCCCGCGCTACGACGCGGATCTGTGGAACGTCACGCTGTTCTGGCACTTCATGGGCCTCACCGCGTTGGTGACCGGCGCGATGATGGGCCTCGTGCCCCGGCTGATGTGAGGAGGGCGGCATGAGCAGCAACCACCACGACCGGCCATCGCACTCGCGGCAGGACGAGCACGAGTTCGGCGAGGAGCGCGAGAGCCTATGGCGCATCGCCTTCGCGCCGACCATCTGGGCGTTCCATTTCGCGATCAGCTATGCCGCCGTCTCGGTCTATTGCTTCAAGTTCGAACCCGTGGCCTCGATGGGTGTTCTGCGCGCGGGGCTGATCGCGATGACGCTGGTGATGCTCGCCGCGATCGCGTGGATCGGCTGGCGCGCCTATCTGCGCTGGGATGTGCGCGGCACCGGTGAATTTTCGAACCCCGAGGGCAGCGCCGAGGACCGGCACCAGTTCCTCGGCCATGCGGGCTTTCTGCTGGCGGTCGTGTCGTTCATCGGCGTCGTCTACGACACGCTGCCGCTGATCGTGCTGGGAACCTGCCGGTGAAGCCGGTGCCGCTGATCCTCGGGACCGGGCTGCTGGCGGCGATCTGGGTCGCGCCGCTGTCGATGTGGCTCGGCTCGGCCTTCGCGGGGCACATGCTGCGGCACATGACCATCGTGGCGCTGGCAGCACCGCTTCTGGTCATCGGCTGGCCCGCGCTGGGTCGGGCCATGGCACTGGGTCCGCTCGCCGCCGCTGCTCTCGAATTCGCGGTGGTCTGGGCGTGGCACCTGCCGCGCGCGCATGGGCTGGCCTATGGCGCGGGGGGGTGGTTCGTGGCCGAGCAGGCGAGCTTCCTGCTCGCGGGGCTGCTGGTCTGGTCGGGCTGCCTGCGCGCGGGCCATCCGCTCGCCGGGGCGGGGGGGCTTTTGCTCACATCGATGCACATGACGCTTCTGGGCGCGCTCTTGATCCTCGCGCCGCGCGATCTCTATGCGGCGTGGTGCGGGTTGATGCCGAACCTGTCGGGCCAGCAGCTGGGCGGGATGATCATGCTCGGCATCGGCACGCCGGTCTATCTCGTGGCGGGGCTGTGGCTCACCTCCCGCGCGGTGAAGGAAAAGGAGGCCGCGGCATGAAGCAGCGGACGAGAACGGTTCTCTACACGCTGGGCGCGCTCGCCGTGGCGGGGGCGGTGGCGGGCGGCGCCACCATCGCCTTCGGGCTCTACAACGTGTCGGCGCGGGCGGGACACCTGCCGCCCACCTACTGGGCGCTGCACACGACCTATCGCAATGCGGTCGATCTCTATTCCGGCGCCCCCGAGACGCCCGCCCCGAACCTCGACGACCCGGCGCTGATCGAACTGGGTGCGCGGCATTTCGAGACGGCCTGCGCCATGTGTCATGCAGTGCCGGGGCGCGAGCGCACGGCCACCATGCGCGGCATGAACCCCGAGCCGCCGCACATCACCGGGGCCGTGGGCACATGGAGCCAGGAGGAGCTGCACTGGATCGTCTACGAGGGCGTGAAGATGTCCGGCATGCCGCAATGGCCCTCATCGCGCGAGGATGACGTCTGGGCCGCCGTGGCCTATCTGCGCGCGATCCAGAACGGCGCCATCACGCCCGGGCGGCAGGCCGAGATCACCGCGCGCGAGGCGCTGGACGCCCCCGAAGGTGCGGGGTGGTGCGCGGGCTGCCATGGGGAAACGGAGGCGCATGTGCCCCGGCTCGACATCTTCGAGGCAGATTACATTGAGGCTGCCCTCATCGCCTACCGCGAGGGGCGGCGCGAAAGCGGCATCATGCAGCACGCGGCCTCGGAGATGTCGCCCGATGAATTGCGCGCGCTGGCCGAATGGTTCGCCGGGCACGAGGCGGAGCCGAAGACGACCGGTGCTGCCGCGCCCGAGACGCTGACGCTCGGCGAAGAGCTGGCGCGCGCGGGCAGCGACGACGTGCCGGCCTGCACCGCCTGCCATGGGCCGGGGCCGCGCGATCTCGCGGGTTTCGGCGGCGAGGATCTGGAGGGGAGGTTCCCGTTCCCGCCGCTGGCCGGGCAGGACGAGGCCTATCTCATCACGCAGCTGCGGCTCTGGCGCGACGGGGTGCGCGGCGGGACCGAGGCTTACAATCTGATGCGCGTCGCGGCGCAGGAACTGGAGGAGGAGGAGATCGAGGCGCTGGCCGCGTGGTATGCCGCGCTCGACCCCGAGACCGGGGAGATCGCCGGGGCCGGCGAGGCTCCGCGCCGCCGGATCAACCCGATGCGCCTGTCCGCCGACCACTGAAACCTTTCGATGTTGCAAGGGACTGACATATTGGTGTGTTGCGCCATCACCGCCGCAAGGGCAAACCCCGGGCAGGGAGACCGGGCGGCACGACCCGGCGGCATCGACGGGAGAACGGCATGAAGCGGATGATGGCAGGGCTTGGCGGCGCGCTGATCCTCGCGGGCGGAATGGCCCATGCGCAGGAGGGCGATGCGCTGCTCGAAATGAGCTGGGACGAGATCGTCGAGACGGCGCGCGGCGGCGAGGTCAACGTCTTCATGTGGGGCGGGGCCGACAACATCAACGCCTATGTCTCGGACTACATCGGCGGCCTGCTCGAAGACGAGTACGACATCACGCTCAACCGTGTGCCTCTCTCCGACACCGCCGAGGCGGTGAACATCGTTCTGGGCGAGGTCGAGGCGGGCGCGACGACGGGCGCGGTCGACATGATCTGGATCAACGGCGAGAATTTCCGCACCATGAAGCAGGGCGACCTCGCCTGGTGCGGCTATGTCGAGAAGCTGCCCAATGCGGAACTCGTCAACTTCGACAACCCCGCCATCGCCAATGATTTCGGCACGCCTGTGGAGGGCTGCGAGGTGCCGTGGAGCCGGGTGCAGTTCGCCTTTGCCCACGACACCGCGCGCACCGACGCGCGGCCACGCTCGATCCCCGAACTGCTCGACTGGATCGCGGCCAATCCGGGCCGATTTGCCTATCCCGCGCCGCCCGATTTCACCGGCGCGGCCTTCGTGCGCCACGTCTTCACCCATGTGGCGGGCGGCCCGGACGCGTTGATCGGCCCCTTCGATCAGGCCGGGTTCGACGAGGTGGCCGACGAGACATGGGAGATCCTGAACGGGATCGAGCCGCATCTGTGGCGCGAGGGCACGACCTACCCGACTTCGATCACCCAGCTTCAGCAGATGTTCGCCAATCAGGAGGTGGACCTTTTCTTCACCTACGACCCGGCCGAGGTCGGCACGGCGGTGGTGAACGGCATTTTCCCCGAAACCGCGCGCTCCTACGGGCTGCGTGACGGCACGCTGGCCAACACCAACTACATGGTGATCCCGGTCAACGCCGCGAACAAGGCCGCCGCCATGGTGACGCAGAACCTGCTGCTCTCGGGCGAGGCGCAGCTCGAGAAGGCGCAGGCCGAAGTCTGGGGTGCTGCCACGGTGATCGAGCCGGATCGCGCGTCGGACGAGGTGCAGGCGGGCTTTGCCGCGCTGGAGCGGCATCCTTCGGTCGTGTCGATCGAGGATCTGGGTCAGGCGGCGCTGCCGGAGCTGCAGGCCGACTGGACCTCGGCGATCGAGGATGGCTGGATCGACAACGTCGGCAATTGAGGTGATCGGGCGCGGGCATCCATGGCTGTCGCTCGCGCCCGCGCTCTGCGTGATCGCGGTGCTGTTCGGCGGCGGCCTCGTGCTGGGTCTCGCGGGCTCTTTCGGCATGGGGCGCGGGGATGCCGGCCTAGACGCGTGGATCGCCGTGCTGTCGGAGGGGCGGGTCTGGCGTTCGCTCGGGCTGTCGCTGTGGATCGCCTTCGCTTCGACCGCGCTTTCCTGTGTCATCGGGCTGGGGGCCGCGTTGCTGCTGCGCCGCCGCTTTCCGGGGCAGGGGATGGCGCGGCTGCTGTTCCAGATCAACCTCACCATTCCGCACGCCGTGGGCGCGCTGGGCATCCTGTGGCTCCTGTCGCAATCGGGCTTCCTCGCGCGGCTCTCGGCGGGCGCCGGGCTGATCGACGGCCCCGCCGGATTTCCGGCGCTGACGCAGGACCGCTTCGCCATCGGCATCATCGCCCACTACGTCTGGAAAGAGGTGCCCTTCATCGGGCTGATCCTCTTGGCCAACATGCAAAGTCTGGGCGACGACCCCGAAAGCGCTGCGCGGAGCCTGGGGGCCTCGCCCTTCGGGGCGATGCGGCTGGTGCTGCTGCCGCTGCTGTGGCCCGCGCTGATCCGCGCCGGAGCCATCGTCTTCGCCTTTTCCTTTGGCGCATGGGAGGTGCCGGTGCTCTTGGGTCAGAGCGCGCCGACGGCGCTGCCGGTGCTGGCGTGGCAGCGTTTCACCGACCCCGACCTCGCCGCGCGCCCCGAGGCGATGGCGATTGCGATGCTGATCGCGCTGGTCTCGGCGGTGCTGATCCGCGCCGCCTTTGCGGGGCGGGAATGAGCACGCGGGCGCGGGTCGCGCTCGGTCTCGTGCTGATCGTGGCGCTGATCGCGCCGCTGCTGCCGCTGGCGCTGTGGTCGGTGGCACGCGGCTGGTTCTTTCCGCAGATCCTGCCCGCCAACTGGACCTTCGCACCATGGATGCAGGCCTTTGCGCCGCGCTCGGAGATCCCCGGCGCGCTCGTGTCCACGACGCTGATCGCGCTGGCCGCCTCGGCGCTGGCGCTGGGCTTGGGCATCCCGGCGGGCCGCGCGCTCGGGCTCTATCGTTTTCGCGGCAAGGTGCTGGTCGAGCTGGCGCTGCTCGCGCCTGTGATCGTGCCGGGCATCGCGGTTGGGCTCGGCATCCACGGCGTGTTCCTGCGGTTGGGGCTGACCAACTCCGCGCTGGGCGTGGTGCTGGTGCATCTGGTGCCGACGCTGCCTTACGTGATCTTCGTGATGTCGGGGGTTTTTACCAATTACGACGCCGAGGCCGAGGCACAGGCGCGCAGTCTGGGTGCGCGGCCCTTGCAGGTGCTGTGGCACGTCATGCTGCCCGCCATCGCGCCCGGCATCGTCGTGGCCGGGCTCTTCGCCTTTCTCGTGTCGTGGTCGCAATACATCCTGACGCTGACCATCGGCGGGGGCCGGGTGGTGACGCTGCCCTTGCTGCTCTATGCGCAGGCGGGCGCGGGGCGCAACGATCAGGCCGGTGTGCTCGCGATGCTGAGCCTCGCGCCCGGCCTCGTGATCCTCGCCCTCGTGGCGCGACAGCTCACGGGGCGCGGCATGGCCATTGGAGGGACGCGGTGACGCGATTGACGCTGAACGATCTGCACCTGCGCCATCCGGGCGCGGAGCGTGCGACGCTCGACGCGCTCTCGCTTGAGGTGGCGGACGGCGAGATGCTGGCGCTGCTCGGCCCTTCGGGCTGTGGCAAGACCACGGCGCTACGCGTCATCGCCGGGCTGATCGCGCCCGATGCGGGCGAGGTCCGCTTCGACGGGGCATCGGTGCTGCACCTGCCGCCCGAGCGGCGCGAGGCGGTGCTGGTGTTCCAGTCGGGGCAGCTTTTCGCGCATATGGACGTGACCGCCAATGTCGGCTTCGGCCTGCGCATGCAGCGTCGCCCGAAACGCGAGATCGCGATGCGTGTGGCCGAGGCGCTCGAACAGGTGCAGCTAGAAGGGTTGGGCCACCGCCGTCCGCACGAGCTGTCGGGCGGGCAGCGGCAGCGGGTGGCGCTGGCCCGCGCGCTGGTCCTGAAGCCCGGCCTCTTGCTGCTCGACGAGCCGCTCTCCTCGCTCGACGCGCATCTGCGCGGCGAGATGCGCGCGCTGATCGGGCGGCTGCAGCGCGAGACCGGGATCACCACGCTGGTCGTCACCCATGATCAGGAGGAGGCGGCCGTGCTGGGCGACCGGGTCGCCTTGATGCTGGGCGGGCGGATCCACCAGATCGGCACGGGTGCCGCGCTGTGGAACCGGCCCGCCGATCTGGAGGTGGCGCGCTTTTTCGGCGGCTGCAACTTCATTCCCGGTCGCTCATCGGAAGGCGTCTTCGACTGCGCGCTGGGGCGGCTCGCGCTGCCCGAGGCCGCACCCGAGGGCGAGGGCTGCCTGACGCTCCGCCCCGAGGCGATCGAGCCGGGCGAGGGCGAGAACGCGGTGACCCTGCGGGTGATCGAGACCCGCTTCGAAGGGCTGCTGACCCGGATCACCGCCGAAGGTTCGGGGCTCAGGTTCGAGGCGCTGATGCGCGCGGGGGCGGCGCGCGGCGCCACGCCGGGGCAGGACATCCGCTGGCGGCTCCCGCGCGAGGCGCTATGGGTTCTGCCCGGCGTCTGAGCCTTCCCGCGCGGGGCCGACACAATGTCGCACGACCACGTGAGAGCGGCGCTGGTGACGCCCTGTCCGGCGACTGATACCCTCCTGCGATCAAAGGAGTCTGCCCCATGTTCTCAGCCGAGATGATCCTCGACGCGACATTGCTGCCCGCGATGATGATCGCGCTCACGGCGGGGCTCTTGTCCTTTCTGAGCCCTTGCGTGCTGCCGATCGTGCCTCCGTACCTCGCCTATATGGGCGGCGTATCGGTCACCGATCTCTCGGCCGCCAAGACCGACCGCAGGCGGGTGATGACGGCGGCGCTGTTCTTCGTTCTCGGCCTTTCGACGGTGTTCCTGCTGCTTGGCGTCGCCTTTTCGGCGTTGGGGCGGGCCTTCCTGCAGTTTCAGGACTGGTTCAACGTCATCGCCGGGATCACCATCATGATCTTCGGCGCGCATTTCGCCGGCGTCATCCGCATCCCCTTTCTCGACCGCGAGGCGCGGATCTCGGGGGGTGATCGCGGCGGCTCGGCCTTCGGGGCCTATGTGCTGGGCCTCGCTTTCGCCTTCGGCTGGACGCCCTGCCTCGGGCCGATCCTCGGCACCATCCTCGGGCTGGCGGCGACCGAGGCCGACGTGGCGCGCGGCGCGGCGCTGCTGGCGGTCTATGCCGCCGGTCTCGGCATTCCCTTCCTGCTGGTCGCGGCCTTCTTTCCCCGGCTGGGGGGCGCGATGGCATGGATGAAGCGGCACATGGGTCGGATCGAGCGGACCTCGGGGCTGCTCCTGTGGACCGTGGGCCTGATGATGCTGACCGGGCAGTTCTCGGATTTCAGCTTCTGGCTGCTCGAAACCTTTCCCTCGCTCGCGGCGCTCGGCTGAGGCCCGCATTCGGCCTTATGGTGGCCCGCTTCCTCCTCTAGTCTGGGGCCGAAAGGGGAACGGTCATGGACGGATCATCGATGCGGCGGGTGCGCCGTCGGCGGGTGTTCTACATCCCCGGCTTCGATCCTATACACCCGCGCCGCTACCGCGAGCTGTATCGAACCGAAGGGGCCGCGCAGGCCGATCTGTCCGGCTTCGATCTGTCGCTCTCGCCCGCGCGCGGCCGCCGCTTCGGTTGGGACGTCGCGGCCCGGATCGAAGGCGGCGAGGTGCAAACCGAGTTCGAGGTGCTGGTCTGGTCCGACATCGTGCGCGAACAGATGCAGGGCGGCGTCCTCGCCACCTATGGCCAGCTTCTACGCACCGCCTGGACCTACATGTCGAGCGGCGCGCTGGGGCGGCTGATGCGGCTGCGCAAGGGGCCGGTGATCGCGGCGCTCTACCCGGTGGTGATGCTGCTGATGCAGCTTGGGCTGGGGCTGGCTCTGGGGACGCTCGCGGGCGGCCTCGCGGCGACGCTCGGGCGCTGGGCGGGCCTGCCGGGCTGGGTGGCCTACTGGCCGGTGCTGGCGGGTGTGACCTGCGCCGTGCTGGTGTGGTGCAAACGCCATGACCGCCGCGTCTTTGCCTATTATTTGATGCACGACTACGCCTTTGCCGCGCGGTGGGGAGGGGCCAATCCTGCGGCGCTCGAAGCTCGGCTGGCGCTGTTCGAGAATCACATCGCCGCGGCCCTGTGCGAGGATGTGGACGAGGTGCTCGTGGTGGGCCACTCCTCTGGCGCGCATCTGGCGGTTTCGGTGCTGTCGGACCTGATCCGCGTCGGGCGCAAGCCCGCGGGCGGCCCGGCCTTGGGTTTCATGTCGCTGGGGCAGGTGGTGCCGATGATGTCGTTCCTGCCCGAAGCCCGCCGCCTGCGCGCCGATCTGGCCTATCTCTCGGCACGCGAGGAGCTGACATGGCTCGATGTGACGGCGCCGGGCGACGGCTGCGCCTTTGCTTTATGCGACCCGGTGGCGGTGTCGGGTGTCGCCCCCGAGGATCAGCGCTGGCCCCTGGTGATCTCGGCCGCCTTCACCCGCACGCTGAGCCCCGAGCGCTGGCACGCGCTGCGCTGGCGGTTCTTCCGGCTGCATTTTCAGTATCTCTGCGCCTTCGACCGGCCGGGCGATTACGATTATTTCCGCGTCACCGCCGGGCCGCTGACGCTGGCCGCGCGTTTCGCGGATCGCGCGCCGTCGCGGCAGGCCATCCGCCGGCCCCTGTCGCCGCATGTCGCCGTCACTGCATGACGCTTCCGCCCAAGCCCGTCGCCCGCGCGCCGCGCGTATCGCTGTGGCGGCACCTGCGGCTGTTTCGGGCCGATATCCTCTCGGCCCAGCCCGCGCGGCTCTACCGTGCCTGGATGGCCGAGTTCCGCACGCCGTTTTTTCGCTCGGTGCTGATTAACGATCCCGCATTGCTGCGCCGCGTGCTGAACGAACGCCCGCGCGACTTTCCCAAATCCGACCGGATCGGCGCGGGGCTGCGCCCGCTTCTGGGAGACTCGGTGTTCCTCACCAACGGCGCAACATGGGAGCGGCAGCGGCGGATCATCGACCCGGCCTTCGAGGGCGGCAAGCTCAGGGACAGCTTCGCCGAGATGCACGCGGCAGGCGCGGCGGCGGCGGCGCGGCTCGCCCCGCTGGCGGACGGGCGCCCGGTCGAGATCGAGGAACAGGCGAGCCACGCCGCCGCCGACGTGATCTTTCGCACGTTGTTCTCGATCCCGATCGAACACGAGACGGCGCAAGCCACATATCGGGAATTCCATGCGCATCAGCGAAGCCAGCCGCTTTTGAACCTCGCGGCCTTCGTGAAGGGGCCGCGCTGGATGCCGCGCCTGCATTCGCGTGCGACCCGTCGCACCGCGCGACGCATCAGGGGACTTATCGCAGGGCTGGTGGCGGCGCGGGCCGAGGCGATCGCGGCGGGCGAGGCGCCGCGCGACCTCGCCACCAAGATCATGACCACGCCCGATCCCGAGACGGGGGAGCGGTTTTCGCCCGATGAGATGGTCGATCAGGTGGCGATCTTCTTTTTGGCCGGCCACGAGACCAGCGCCGCGACATTGGGCTGGACGCTTTACCTTCTGGCCACGCATCCGCAGATTCAGAAGCGCGCGGCACAGGAGGCAGCGGCGTTTTCAGGCGAGTTCGCAGGGCTTTCCAAGCTGAAGCTCATCCGCGACTGCACGCGTGAGGCGCTGCGCCTCTATCCGCCGGTCCCGATGATGGTGCGCGAGACCACGAGGCCCGAGCGGTTCCGCGACAGGGATCTGCGCCGCGGCACGCAGGTGGTGCTTTCGCCATGGCACCTGCACCGGCACGAGCGGTTCTGGGACGATCCCGACGGCTTCGATCCCGACCGCTGGGGACGGGCCGATACGAAAGACAGCGCCCGGCGGGCCTTCCTGCCGTTCAGCGCCGGGCCGCGTGTCTGCCCCGGCGCGGGGTTTGCCATGGCCGAGGCGGCGGTGCTGCTGGCAGCCTTGCTGGCGCGCTACCGGTTCGAGCCGGTGGTGGGCGACGTTCCGGTGCCGGTGGCGCATCTGACGGTGCGGTCCAAAGCCGGGATCAGGTTGCGCGTGATGGCGCGGGATTAGCCAGACCTCATCGAAAAAGTCTGCACGTTCCTTCGAAGGAACGTGTCAGTGCAAAAGGCCGGACCGGATCGCGGTTGCAGAAGATCACGACCTGCCGGGCATTCTCGATGGCGCGATAACCGCGCCCCTCAACGATTCATGAACCGCCGCAGCACGAAGACCCGGATCGCCGACGCCAGCCCGACATCGCCCCGGCCCGCGTCGATCTCGGCGGCAAGTCCGTTGATCGTCGTGCCCTCGGCGGCCGCGATGTCCCGGAAGGCACGCCAGAACACGTCTTCCAATGATACGCTGGTGCGGTGCCCCCTGAGCGTCAGGGACCGCTTGACGGGACGGCCGTCACTCATCGTCGCGGCGGTGCCCGTCGAGCCGCCTTGCCGCCGCATCGGCCTCGGCTGCATCGCGCGCCTTCTCGGCCTTGCTGCGACCGAACTTCGCGGCATTGGCGTCGGCGCGGGCCCTGTTCTCGGCCCGCGCCTTCTGCTTCCTGAACTGGTTCAGGTTCACCGGCTTCATTTCGGGCCGATCATCTCCTCGGGGCGCACCACGCGGTCGAAGGTCTCGGCATCGACGAAGCCGAGGTTGATCGCCTCCTCCTTGAGGGTGGTGCCATTCTTGTGTGCTGTCTTGGCAACCGTGGTGGCGTTGTCATAGCCGATGGTTGGCGCCAGCGCGGTGACGAGCATCAGGCTTTCGCGCATCAGCTTGTTGATCCGCTCCTCGTTGGCCTCGATGCCCGCGACGCAGTTGTCGGTGAAGGCGGTGCTGGCGTCCCCGATGAGCTGCATGGATTGCAGCACGTTGTAGGCCATCATCGGCTTGTAGACGTTGAGCTCGAAATGCCCCTGCGATCCGGCGAAGCCCACGGCGGCGTCGTTGCCCATCACATGCGCGCAGACCTGCGTCAGCGCCTCGCACTGGGTCGGGTTGACCTTGCCGGGCATGATCGAGGAACCGGGCTCGTTCTCGGGCAGCATCAGCTCGCCCAGACCGCAGCGCGGGCCCGAGCCGAGCAGGCGGATGTCGTTGGCGATCTTGAACAGCGAGGCCGCGACCGTGCGCAGCGCGCCCGACATCTCGACCATCGCGTCATGCGCGGCCAGGGCCTCGAACTTGTTGGGCGCGGTGACGAAGGGCAGGCCTGTAATCTCGGCCATGTTGGCCGCGACCGTCTCGCCCCAGCCTTTCGGCGTGTTGAGCCCGGTGCCCACGGCGGTGCCGCCCTGCGCCAGCTCGTAAATCGCGGGCAGTGCCGCCTTGACGCGGCGGATCCCCATCGCGACCTGATGCGCGTAGCCGCCGAACTCCTGTCCCAGCGTCAGCGGGGTCGCATCCATCGTATGGGTGCGGCCGATCTTGATGATGTCCTTGAACGCGCCGGCCTTCGCGGCCAGCTCGGCGTGCAGCTTCTCCAGCCCCGGCAGCGTCACGTCGCGCGCGGTGGTGGCCACGGCGATGTGCATCGCGGTGGGGAAGGTGTCGTTCGAGGACTGGCCCATGTTGACGTGGTCGTTGGGATGCACCGGGTCCTTGGAGCCGATGGTGCCGCCCAGCATCTCGATGGCGCGGTTCGAGATCACCTCGTTGGCGTTCATGTTCGACTGGGTGCCCGAGCCGGTCTGCCAGACGACGAGGGGGAAGTGATCGTCGAGCTTGCCCTCCACGACTTCCGAGGCCGCCGCGATCATCGCGTCGGCGATCTTCGCGTCGAGCTTGCCGCGGTCCTTGTTGGCCTCGGCGCAGGCCTGCTTGATGACGCCCAGCGCGCGCACGATGGCCACGGGCTGCTTTTCCCAGCCGATCGGGAAGTTCAGGATCGAGCGCTGCGTCTGCGCCCCCCAGTAGCGGTCCGCGCGGACCTCGAGCGGGCCGAAGCTGTCGGATTCGGTGCGGGTGGGGCTGGTCTGGCTCATCGCGGTCTCCCTGGTATGCCGTCGCATGCCATCTACCGCGTGGGCCCCCTCCGGGGCAATTGCCTAATTGCGAAGGGCCGCGCGGCTCAGGACTTGCGAAAGCTGTCGAGGCTGACGACCTGCGCGTCGCCCTTTTTGGGGGCATCTTCCTCGGGTTCGGCCATCTCCTGCATCGGCGCCTCTTCGTCCTCCTCTTCCTCCTCGTCGTCCCCCTCCTGGTTCTCGAAGCGCAGGCCGAACTCGACCGAGGGGTCGACGAAAGTGCGGATCGCATCGAAGGGGATGTAGAGCGGCTCGGGGCTGTCGCCGAAGTTGAGCGTGATCGAGAATCCCTCGTCGGTGACGGTGAGATTGTCGAACCAATGCTGGATCACGATGGTCATCTCGCCCGGATAGCGGTCGGAGAGCCAGTCGGCGATCTCCACGTCGGGATGCATCGTGTCGAAGGTGATGAAGAAGTGGTGCTTTCCAGGCAGCCCCTCCGTGGAGATGCGGGTGAGCACCTCCTGAATCAGCCCGCGCATCGCCCGATGCATCAGGTTTCCGTAATCGATCGAACGGTGGGCAGGGCGGGTCACGTTACGTCATCCTTTCGCGGTCGAGGCAAGCATAAGGGATTCGGAGGCGGATGAAAGGGGGCGGCACACCGCCCGGCCCGCCTGTCACCGCCCCCGTGTCTCCCCGACCACCCGGACAAGCTCGCGGCGCAGCTTGAGACGGATCGCCCGGGGGAAATCGCGATGTCCGCGCGCGGTGAGCACGAAGCCGTCGCGGGTGGCGACGTGTCGCCTGTAAAAGCCGGTGATCGCTTGGCCGAGGCTTTCGATCGCGAGGCCGTTGATCGTGACGCCCATCGCTTCGGCACGTCGGCGGGCAGTCCCCACATCGCCGCCGTCATTGGGCGTGCCGTCGCCGGACACGTCGATCACGAGGCGATGGCAATCGGGGGCCCGCTCGATCAGTTGCAGCGCTGCGTGCAGCGCCTCGGCGGGGGCTGTGCCGCCCATCACGAAGGCGCGCGGCGTCGCCCTGACCCGGCCGGAGAAGTTGTCGAGGGCCGCGCGGTCAGCCGGCTGGATCCAGTCGGTGACGACGATCTGCTGGCCTGCGTCGGACCATTGCAGCACCGCCATCGCGACCTTTCCCATGAGCACCGCCTCGACCACGACGGGGTCGGCCAGCGCATCGGCCAGCCCGTCGATCTGGAGCCTGTATTCGGCCTCGTCGACCGAGTTCGACACATCCATGGCGAGCACCAGCGCCGTCTCGCAGGCCCGCGACATCGCGGGCACGAGCGCGCAGACGAGAGCAGGGGCAAGGGCAAAGGGCATGAGCCGGGCCATGGCCCATGCTGCACCGGAGCGCACACGCAGAGCAAGATTCTTGTCCGGCGATGACGTGGAGAAGATGAACTGGGGAAAGTGCAGGCTTCTGTTGCCAGGTGCCTGCGAACCCCGCCTTACGCTGCTAGGCGCAAGGGCTTAAGTTTCGGCAACCCGGACTGCTTAAGCAGCCAGAGCCATAGCCGGAGCACGGTTGTCGTTGGCAACTGTACAATTTTGGACCGATATCGGTGGTACCTCACCGAGACAAAGCCATCCTCTTTACACGTTCGTCGATCCTGTTTCGGCCCCATCTGCCCCCAACGAGGGATGTATGGTGGAGCCGCCGGGTACCGCCCCCGGGTCCGATCCGCTTATTACAGGCGCGTTTATGTCCATAGTTCCCGAAGGAACATTGCGAATATAGGCGGGCCGCCGCCGCTTGAAAAGGGGGGGTGGCATGAAAGCCGGGTGTTCGGATTAGAGGAGCGCAGGGCAACCTCTCGCCGCAATCCGGTGGCCGCGATCCTATTTCGCCGGTAGGTTGCCCGGATGACCCAGATACCCTCACTCACGATCCGCGCGGCCGAACCGGACGACGCCGCTGCACTTACCGAGATGGCGAACCTGCCCGGTGTGCGGCACGGCACGCTGCAGTTGCCCTTCGGGCCCCGCGCACGGCTCGAACAGCGGCTGGCAGCGACCGGGGACGATCACCTGCTCGTCGGCGAAATCTGCGATACGGGGGCGACGCGCGAGATCGTCGCCCATGGCGGCCTGCTGCGCGGCAAGAGGCGCAGGGCCCATGTGGGCGAGATCCTCCTGATCGTGCATGACGACCACATCGGCCGGGGCCATGGCACGGCGATGCTGCGCGCGCTTCTCGACCTGGCCGACGAATGGCTCGGGCTGCGGCGTCTGGAGCTTGAGGTGAACACCGACAACCTCGCGGCGATCCGGCTCTATGAGCGGCACGGCTTCGAGATCGAGGGGACCAAGCGGGGTGATGCGCTGCGCGCAGGCGAATTGATCGATTGTCACATCATGGGGCGGCTTCGCGAGGCCCCGCGCCTCGCGCCACCTTTCGACCCTCTCTAGCCAGCGCGCGACCTAGCCAGCGCGCGACGGCGGAGCAGGGGCCGCACGAAAACGGCCCCCGTTGGTTCTTTCAAGGCGGCTCAGAAGCCCGACTTGATCATCTCGAAGGTCTCGGCGTGCTGCTCACGCAGCGCGTTCGAGATCGGCAGCTGCGCCAGCACCGGCACTTCGATCTTCTCGAGACCCGAGGCGGTCAGCGTTTCCTCGTCGATCTCGCCCAGCGCCGCGGCGTTGGCGGTGCCGAAGCCCGCCTCGAGCAGAGGCATCGCCGCGTCCGAGGCCAGCATCGCGTTGACGTAGTCGTAGGCGAGATCCTCCGAACCGGGCGCGTCCTTCATCTTCACGTAGCCGCACAGCCAAAGCGAGGAACCCTCGCTCGCCTCGCGCTGAAAGCCGATGGGGCGGCCTTCCTCGACCATCGCGGGAAAGGTCTCGTTCCACGCCCAGCTCACCAGCACCTCTCCCGAGGCCAGAAGCTGGCTCAGCTCGGCCGGGTCGGTCCAATAGGTGCGCAGATTGGGATGCACCTCGCGCAGCCACGCGGTCGCGGCCTCGAATTCGGCTGCGCCTGCCTGCGTCCAGTCGGTCGTGCCGGTGGCGAGATAGGCCAGCGCGTAGGCGTCGTCGACATTGTCGGGCAACGCCACGCGGCCCGCATAGGCCGGGTCGGTGAAAACGTCGAGCGAGCCCACGTCCTCGGCCGGGACCTCTTCGGGGTTATAGGCGATGGCGGTGGAGCCGAAATCGGTGGGCAAGAAATAGACCTCCTCCGTCTTGCCGCCGACCTGCTGGCCGGTGAGGTTCTGGTCGAGATCCTCCCAAGCGTCGACCTTCGAGGTGTCCCACGGCGCGATCAGCCCGCTTTCGGTCCATTTGGTGACCGAGCCCGCGCAGATATGGGTGATGTCGGCGCGAAAGCCTGAGCGCAGCTTCTGGAATGCCTCCTCCTCGTCGCCGAAGAAGGAATAGGTCGGCTCGCCATGCGCCTCGCCGTAGGCCGGGTGGAACGACGGCTCCTCGAATCCCGGATAGTCGAGCACGGTGAGGCTGCCATCCTGCGCCGCGGCGGCGGTGGCGAGGGCGGCGAGAGAGGCGGCGCCGAGAAGACGGAGGTGGATCATGCAATGGCTCCAGTTGGTTGCGCGGCTCCCGCGCGGCACGCGAAGCCTAGAAGCGGCCCCCCGCCGCATCAAGTCCCATGAATGTCCCGCGATTGCGCCGCCCTTCGGGACGTGCATTCATGCCCGCAAGACAGGTTTGCCCAAGGGAGGATGTCCATGTTCAAGGCGCTTTTGGTCGAAAAGGACGAGGCGGGCGCGACCCATGCCTCGGTGCAGGAGCTCGACGACGCACGTCTGCCCGAGGGCGAGGTGACCGTCGCTGTCGAGTATTCGACGCTGAACTACAAGGACGGGCTGTGCATCGGGCCGGGCGGCGGGCTGGTGCGCAGCTATCCGCATGTGCCGGGCATCGATTTCGCGGGCACGGTCGAGGCCTCCGAGGACGACCGCTACGCCCCCGGCGACAAGGTGGTGCTGACCGGATGGCGCGTGGGCGAGGCGCATTGGGGCGGTTACGCCACCCGCGCACGGGTCAAGGCCGACTGGCTGGTGCCGTTGCCCCAAGCGCTTTCGGCGCGCGACGCGATGGCGGTGGGCACCGCCGGTCTCACGGCGATGCTCGCGGTGATGGCGCTCGAGGCGCATGGGCTCAGAACCGGGCAGGGGCCGGTGCTGGTCACCGGGGCGGCGGGCGGCGTGGGCTCGGTCGCCACGGCGATCCTCGCCTCGCTCGGCCACGAGGTCGCGGCCGTCACCGGGCGGCCCGAGACCGAGGATTACCTGCGCGATCTGGGCGCGGCCTCGATCGTGCCGCGCGCCGAGCTGAACGAGACCACGAAGAAACCGCTCGAAAGCGAGCGCTGGGCGGGCTGCGTCGATGCGGTGGGCGGGGCGATGCTGGCGCGCGTTCTGGGCCAGCTCAACTACGGCGCCTCGGTCGCGGCGGTGGGCCTTGCGGGGGGGACGGACCTGCCCGCCAAGGTGATCCCCTTCTTGCTGCGCGGCGTGAACCTTCTGGGCATCGACAGCGTCATGCAGCCCTATGACAACCGCGTCGAAGCCTGGGAGCGGATCGCACGCGACCTGCCGATGGAAAAGCTGCGTGCGATGATCCGCCCGGCGCGGCTCGGCGATCTGCCGGATCTGGGGGCCGAAATCCTCAAGGGGCAGGTGCGCGGACGGGTCGTGGTGGACGTCGCCGGCTGAGCCACGGCCGCCGACACGCATCGGTTGACCCCGTGACGTATGCCGCCACGGGGTCGCATTCCGTGATATGATGTGACAGACACACGTTTTCTTGACCTCGGCCTCTCGGGCCTAGGTCTTCGTGTGACATCTAGCATTGGGGGTGACGATGACGACGCCGGATACGGATCCAGACGCGACAGACGGCACGCGTCTCATAGACGAAACCGACTACGAGGTCGGTCAGGACAACATCCAGACACAGATCGGGCCCTTCGGTCTCGACATCCACAACCCGGTGTTCCTGATCGCGGGTCTCGGGATCGTGGCCTTCGTGCTCGGCACGCTCATGGTGCCCGAGGCCGCGACCTCGATGTTCGGAGGGCTGCGCGACTGGCTCACCGGCGATTTCTCGTGGTTCTTCATCCTGTCGGGCAACATCTTCGTGCTGTTCGGCCTGATGCTGATCGTGACCCCGCTGGGCTCGGTGCGGCTGGGCGGCGCGGCGGCGCGGCCCGATTACGGCTATGCGGGCTGGTTCGCGATGCTCTTTGCCGCCGGTATGGGCATCGGCCTGATGTTCTACGGCGTGTCCGAGCCGCTGTCGCATTTCTCGACCTCCTTCGCCGAGGGCGCAGGCAGCCCCGAAAGCTGGGCGCCGCTCGCGGGTGCGGCGGGCGATGCCGAAGCCGCGCGTCAGCTCGGCATGGCGGCGACGATCTATCACTGGGGCCTGCACCCTTGGGCGATGTATGCCGTGGTGGCGCTGGCGCTGGGTCTGTTCAGCTACAACCAGGGCTTGCCGCTCACCATCCGCTCGGCCTTCTACCCGATCTTCGGTGAACGCGTCTGGGGCTGGACCGGGCACATCATCGACATCGTCGCGGTCTTCGCCACGCTGTTCGGCCTCGCCACTTCGCTGGGCTTCGGCGCGGAGCAGGCGGTCGCGGGGATGGATTTCCTGTTCGGCACCGGTGACACCGCCGAGAACACCCGCGCGGTGTTCGGGCTGAGCTACAACAACCCGTTGCTGAACCCCGAGGGCGACGAGGTCGGCCGCTCCGGCGCCGGGCTCAAGATCCTGCTGATCCTCGGCATCACCGCCATCGCCACCGTCTCGGTCATGGCCGGTCTCGACGGCGGCGTGAAGCGTGCCTCCGAGATCAACATGGTGCTGGCCTTCCTGCTGCTGCTCTTCGTGCTCTTCGTCGGGCCCACCGGCACCATCATCAACACCTTCTTCGCCTCGCTCTGGGCCTATGTCGTCAACTTCCCGGCGCTGAGCCAGCCCTTCGGGCGCGAGGACGCCAACTTCTCCCAAGGTTGGACCGCCTTCTACTGGGCGTGGTGGATCAGCTGGTCCCCCTTCGTCGGCATGTTCATCGCCCGCGTCAGCCGTGGCCGTACCGTGCGCGAGTTCATGATCGCTGTGCTGCTCGTGCCGTCGATGGTCTGCGTGCTGTGGATGAGCGTTTTCGGCGGCACCGCGATCACGCAGGTGGTGCAGGACAGCTTCACGGGCGCGGCCGAGGCGGCGCTGCCGGTACAGCTGTTCGAGATGCTGAGCCAGCTGCCGTTGGCCACGATCACCTCTCTGATCGGCGTCGTGCTGGTGATCGTGTTCTTCGTGACCTCGTCGGATTCGGGCTCGCTGGTCATCGACACCATCACCTCGGGCGGCAAGGTCGACGGCCCGCTGCCGCAGCGCATCTTCTGGTGCGTGTTCGAGGGCCTCGTGGCAATCGCGCTGCTGTTGGGCGGCGGTCTCGCGGCCCTGCAGGCGATGGCGGTGGCCACGGGCTTTCCATTCGCCTTCCTGCTATTGGTGATGTGCGTCGCGATCTTCATCGCGCTGAGAAACGAGCGCAGGAACCCGACGCCCTGAGGCGTCAACGTATCGCCGCATGACCGGGCGGCCCCCATGGCAGGGGCCGCCCGTTTCGGCAAGGATATGCCGCACTGCGGCAAATTCCCGGGCGCGAGGGCTTTCCAGTCGCGACATCGCCCTATGATATCCCCCCATGATGCTGTTTCAGACCTTTTCCGATTTCGGTCTCGGCTGGCTCCCGGCCTGGGCCGTGATCCTGATCGACATGGGGCTGGCGATCGCGCTGGCCGTGATCGTCCATGCCTGTCTCTACGCGGCCCTGCGCCGCTGGGCGCAAGGCAGCAAGATGTTCCGCCGCAACCTCGTGGAGCAGACGCGCGGGCCCGCCCGCCTTGCGATGATCTTTTTGTTCATGGCCCCTGCCGCCAGCGTCGCGCCGCTGTCGCCCTCGGACGAACAGGTTCTGCATCATATCGTGCTGGTCGGGACGATCCTGCTCATCGGCTGGGTCGGGCGCATCGTGATCGACGTCTGGGCCAAGCTGCATCTGCGCCGCTTCACGCTCGATGCCGAAGACAATTTGATGGCGCGTAAGCACATCACCCAGACCAAGATCTTCCTGCGCGTCTCCTCGGTGATGATCTCGCTTATCACCATCGCCACGGCGCTGATGACCTTCGAGGGGGTGCGCCAATACGGCGTGTCGCTGCTGGCCTCGGCCGGGGCGGCGGGCATCGTCGCCGGCCTGGCGCTGCAGCCGGTCCTGAAAAACCTCTTCGCCGGCATCCAGCTTGCCATGACGCAGCCGATCCGCATCGACGACGCGCTCATCGTCGAGGGGGAATGGGGCAATGTCGAGGAGATCACCTCGACCTACGTGGTGATCCGGATCTGGGACTGGCGGCGGATGATCGTGCCGCTGAGCTACTTCATAGAGCAGCCGTTCCAGAACTGGACCCGCGAGAATTCGCAGCTGATCGGCACGGTGCTGATCTATCTCGACCATTCCGCGCCGGTGGACCGCATCCGCGACAAGGCGCGCGAAATCGCCGAGGCCAGCACGCTGTGGGACCGAGACGTGTTCAACCTCGCCGTCACCGATTTCCGCGAGCGGGTCATGGAGGTGCGGCTCCTCGTGTCGGCGCGCAATGCGCCGCGCGCCTTCGACCTGCGCTGCGAGATGCGCGAGAGGCTGGTGGCGTGGATTCAGGCCGAGATCCCGCACGCCCTGCCGCGCACCCGCGAGGAGCTGACGCTACAGACCGGGCACCCCGCGTTCGAGACGCGACGCGACGGCGCGTCTTGATCGGGCGGGCGCGGCGCTAGCTCGGGACGAAAGCGCCCGAGGAGTGACACCATGCCCGCCCCGATCCTGATCTGGCTGCGCCGCGACCTGCGGCTCGCCGACCATCCGCTTTTGAGCGAGGCCGTGATGACCGGCGCGCCGCTGATCCCGGTCTTTCTTCATGACGAGGTGGTCGACGAACAGGGTGCCGCGCCGCGCTTTCGGCTCGGCCTGTCGGTCGAAAGCTTCGCGCGCGATCTCGACGCCATCGGATCGAAGCTGGTGCTGCGGCGGGGAAGGGCGCTCGACAGCCTGCGGGCGCTGGCGGCCGAAACCGGCGCGCGCGCGGTCTGGTGGAGCCGCGCCTACGACCCCGAGGCGCGGGCGCGCGATGCCGAAACCATGGAGGGCCTCGACGCCGAGGGGATCGAGACCCGCGACTTCACCGGCCATCTGCTGTTCGAGCCCGAAAGCGTGGAGACCAAGACCGGCGGCTATTACAAGGTCTATACGCCCTACATGAAATCGCTGCGCGGTCGCGATCCCGGCGCGCCCTTGCCCGCGTCCGCGCGCCTGCCCGCGCCCGACCGCTGGCCCCCAAGCGAAAGCCTCGACGATTGGGACATGGGCCGCGACATGAACCGGGGCGGGGCGGTGGTGGCGCAGTACCTCACCGTCGGGGAGGCGGCGGCGCGCGCGCGGCTCGACCGCTTCGTGGCCGAACGGATCGAGGATTACGGCCTCGCCCGCGACCGGCCCGACATCGACGGCACCTCGGGGCTGTCGGAGAACCTCACCTATGGCGAGATCGGCATTCGGACTTGCTACCGCGCCGCCCTCGCCGCGCGTGAGGCGGGGGCCGAAGGGGCCGAGACTTTTCTCAAGGAGTTGATCTGGCGCGAGTTCGCCTATCACCTGCTGCACCACACGCCTCGGCTGATCACCCGCAACTGGCGCGCCGAATGGGACCGGTTCCCGTGGTCCGAGGATGGCGACAGTCCCGAGGCCACGGCGTGGAAGCGGGGCCGCACGGGGATGCGCTTTGTCGATGCCGCGATGCGCGAGCTTTATGCGACGGGACGGATGCACAACCGCGCGCGGATGATCGTCGGCAGCTATCTCACCAAGCACCTGATGACACACTGGAAGATCGGCCACGACTGGTTCGCCGACTGCCTGATCGACTGGGACCCGGCCAACAACGCGCTGGGCTGGCAGTGGATCGCGGGCTCCGGCCCCGACGCCGCGCCCTATTTCCGGGTCTACAACCCCGAGAGCCAGCTTGCGAAGTTCGACCCCGACGGGGCTTATGTTCGCGCGTGGATCGCCGAAGGGCAATCCGCGCCGCCTCGGACCGCGCTGGATTTCCTCGCCGCCGCGCCGCGCCACTGGGGGCTGTCGGCGGAGATGGCCTATCCCGAGCCGATCATCGGCGCGGCCGAGGGGCGCGACCGGGCGCTCGCGGCCTATAGGGCGCGCGACGCCTGAGGCGCGTCGCGGCACCGCCACCGCGTGACAAGCCGCGCGGCTCGGGTAATCTGGACCCGCGGGGGCGCCTCGGCCCCGGCAGGACACGGAGCGCGCGTGATGATCCTGACGAGCACCGAAGGCCAGACCGATCTGCCACGCTACTTCGCGCAGGTCTTCGCTATGATGCGCGGGATCGAGCATGGGCGGCTCGACATCGTGCTGCCCGACGGGCGGCGGTTTCGCGCGCAGGGGCCGAAGCCGGGCTTCGCCGCCGAGATCGCGGTCCACGACCCCGACTGCTTCGCGCGGCTGATCCGCGAGGGCGATCTGGGGTTTTCGGAGGCCTATGTCGATGGGGCGTGGTCCTCGCCAGACCTCTTGGGTCTTCTGGACTTCGTGCATGAGGAGGTCGAGGTGCTGTTCGACGGGTTTCCGGGCCGCAGGATGTTGCGCGCCTATGAGCGTTTGCGCTTCTGGCTGCGCGCCAACAGCCCCACGCAGGCGCGGCGCAACATCCGGCACCATTACGATCTGGGCAACGCGTTCTACGCGCTCTGGCTCGACGAGACGATGACCTATTCCTCGGCCCTGTTCGACGGCGGGCAGCAGAGCCTCGAAGCGGCGCAACGGCGCAAATACGACAGCCTGCTCGACGCCATGGGCGCGCGGCCCGGTGATCGGCTGCTCGAGATCGGCTGCGGCTGGGGCGGCTTTGCCGAACATGCGGCGCGCGAAAGAGGGGTGCGGGTGACCGGTCTGACCATCAGCCCCGCGCAATACGAGCATGCGCAGGCGCGCATCGCGCGCGCCGGGCTGTCCGAGCGGGTCGAGCTGCGGCTGCAGGACTACCGCGAAGAGCGCGGGATCTATGACGGCATCGCCAGCATCGAGATGTTCGAGGCGGTGGGCGAGGCCTATTGGCCCGGCTATTTCGACCGGCTGCGCGCCTGCCTGCAGCCGGGCCGCCGCGCGGGCCTGCAAGTGATCACGGTGCAGGATCACCGTTTTGCGCAGTACCGGCGCGGCGTCGATTTCATCCAGAAGCACATTTTTCCGGGCGGCATGTTGCCCAGCCCCGGGATCTTGCGCGATCTGAGCGATGCGGCGGGGCTGCGCGTCGCGCGGTCCATCACCTTCGGCGACAGCTATTCGCGCACGCTGCGCCTGTGGCACGAGCGGTTCAACGACCGCTGGGACGAGATCGCGCGCCTCGGCTTTGATGTCAGATTCCGACGCATGTGGAATTTCTATCTCTGCGCCTGCGCCAGCAGCTTTCGCTCGGGCAATTGCGACGTTACGCAGTTCACCGTGACCCGACCGGCCTGAGCCGCTTCGGCCCCCCTCCGCCGTCTCTCAGGAGAGCCTTCATGCCCACCGCTTCCAAGCTTGTCGGAGCCCTGCTGTTCGCCGCGTTGGGCTATCTCGCCACGATACTGGCGACGCCGCTGCTGTCGGGGATATACGTGCCGGCCTCCGCGCCCGTCATCAACGCGGTGCTGGGCGCGATCACCGGCTGGTTCATCGCCGGGCCGCGGGTCGGCGGGGGCTGGCAGGGGGGCGTGAGCAACGGGCTGACGGCGACGGCCAGCGGGCTGTTGATGGCGATCGTGCTGCATGGAGCGATTTTCATGTGGCGCAGCGCCATGCGGGGCCGATACCGCGACCCGGTGGATGCGCTCGAGGCAATGATCGATTTTTGGTTCGTTGTGGCGCAGCGCCTCGCCGTGCCGCAGGTGATCGGGCTGCTGCTCGTCGGCGGCGTGGCGGTCGGGCTGGCGCTCGAATTGACGCGCTCACGGAGGTTCTGATGCACGAGTTGTTTCTTGTCGGGCCGCTCGCCGCGCCGGGCGTGTTCGAGGCCGTCACCGGGGTCGACTGCACGCACCGCCTGGCGCGGCTCGCCGATCATGCGCTCGTCGGCGCGGCCGATGCCGCGCCCGCGGTCGTCGCGCGGCGAGGGGACGTGCTCGAAGGCCGGCTCGTGGCGCGGCCCGACGCTACGGCGCGAGACCGGCTCGAGAGCTATGCCGCGACGCTCGGGCTGAGCGAGCGCAAGGTCGAGATCGTTCTGCCGGGCGACGACGTCGTCGCCGCCGCGCTTCTCGCGCCCGAGGCCGAGCCGGACGCGCCCGACTGGTGTGTCGAGGCGTGGCGTGAGCGTTGGTCCGAAAGCTGGCCTCTCATCGCCGCCGAGATCGCCTTGCATATGCCACCGATAACGCCGGGCAGCTTTGCGCGGCAAAAGACGATGATGGCGGTCAGGGCGCAGTCACGGCTACGCGCGGCGCGAGCGCCCGCACCCGCGACGCTGCGCCGCGAGGCCGCACCGGGCGATTTCACGTGGCGGCCCGACGCGCCGCTCGCGGGGCAGTTCTTCAAGCTCGCCGGGCTGCGCATCGATCATGCGCGCTTCGACGGCGGCCGCGCTGAGGCATTGCCGCGCGAGGTGCTGGTGGGGGTCGATGCGTGCCTCGTGCTGCCCTATGACCCGCGCCGCGACCGGGTGCTTCTGGTCGAGCAGTTTCGCACCGGCCCCGTCAGGCGTGGCGCGTCGAACCCGTGGAGCCTCGAGCCGGTGGCGGGCATCGTCGATCCGGGCGAAACCCCCGAAGCCGCGGGTCTGCGCGAGTCCTTCGAGGAGGCGGGGCTGCGGCTCGATGCGTTGATTCCGATCTTCGGCGGCTATCCTTCGCCGGGCTCGAACACGGACTACTTTCATTGCTACCTTGCGCTGGCCGACCTGCCACGCGAGGAAAGCTGGCGCGGCGGCCTCGCCGAGGAGCACGAGGATCTGCGGCTGCATGCGATCTCCTTCACGCGGGCGATGGATCTGGTGCTTTCGGGCGAGATCGACGTGATCCCGATGCAGGGCATGCTCTACTGGCTCGCACATCATCGTGCACGGCTGCGAGCCGATGCGGGGGTGTCAGACGCTTGAGTTCTGCGCCGCCGCTGCCTATTGCTCGGGCAACACAGGAAAGGCCGCCAAATGGACATCAAATCCGATCTCGCCGCCGCCGTCGGCAACACCCCCCTGATCCGGCTGCGCGCCGCCTCCGAGGCGACGGGCTGCGAGATTCTGGGCAAGGCCGAGTTCCTGAACCCCGGCCAGTCGGTCAAGGACCGCGCCGCGCTCTGGATGATCCGCGACGCGGTGGCGAAGGGCACGCTCAAGCCCGGTGGCACGATCGTCGAGGGCACGGCGGGCAACACCGGCATCGGTCTGGCGCTGATGGGCGCCTCGATGGGTTTCAAGACCGTCATCGTGATCCCCGAGACCCAGAGTCAGGAAAAGAAGGACATGCTGCGGCTCGCGGGGGCCGAACTGGTGCAGGTGCCCGCCGCGCCCTATCGCAACCCCAACAACTATGTCCGCTATTCAGGCCGCCTCGCCGAGGAGTTGGCGCGCACCACGCCCGAGGGCGTGCTCTGGGCCAACCAGTTCGACAACATCGCCAACAGGCAGGCGCATATCGACGCCACCGGCCCCGAGATCTGGGAGCAGACCAAGGGCAAGGTCGACGGCTTCATTTGCGCCGTGGGCACGGGCGGCACGCTGGCGGGCGTCGGCATGGCGCTGCAGCCCAAGGGCGTGAAGATCGGTCTCGCCGATCCCGAAGGGGCCGCGCTGCACAGCTTCTACACCACCGGTGAGCTGAAGGCCGAGGGCGATTCGATTACCGAAGGCATCGGGCAGGGGCGGATCACCGCCAATCTCGAAGGCTTTACCCCCGATTTCAGCTACAAGATCCCCGACGCCGAAGCCTTGCCGATCGTGTTCGACCTGCTGCAGCACGAGGGTCTCTGCTTGGGCGGCTCTTCGGGCATCAATCTGGCGGGTGCAATCCGCATGGCGCGGGATCTGGGGCCGGGCCACACCATCGTGACGGTGCTGTGCGATTACGGCACGCGCTACCAGTCCAAGCTTTTCAACCCCGGCTTCCTGAAGTCGAAGGGGCTGCCGACGCCGGACTGGCTCGATCAGGGCCCGTCCTCCATCCCGGGCGTCTTCGAGGACGCATGAGCGCCCGCATTCCGGCGGCCCGCAAGGGATCGCGCCTCGCCGGTCGGCTGATGCTGACCATCTGGCTTGCCCTGTGGGTCGGGCCTGTCCTTGCACAGGGAATCGCGCCTGCGCCGGGCGGGCTGTTCGATGCGCCCGAGGCCGAGACGGCCGCCCCGCCTGAAGCCGTCCCCTCCGACGCCCCGGCCGCCAGCATCGAGGAGGCGCTGAGCCCCGAGGTGATCGAAGCCGCGGATGGGGTCACCGACGGGACGACCGCCGAAGCTGCCGAAGGGGAAGGGGAAGGCGAGGCCCTGACCCCGGCCACCGCCTATCCGTCAGGGGGCGAAAGCCTGCCCGGCACCGGGCCGCTTTCGGCGGTTCTGGCCGCGAATGGCGTGAACTGGGAAAGCTGGGAACGCACGACGGCGCGCAGCGAAGCCATGTCCGAGCGCGGGCAGGGGTCCGACTTCGCGTTGCAGCGGCTGCGCGAGGACCTCGTGGTTTGGCGCGACAGGTTCCAGCAGGCACGCGGCGCCAACAGTGGCCGCATCGGCACCGTCGAGGCGCAGCTCACAGCGCTCGGGGCCGCGCCTGAGGCGGGGGGTGAGGACGCCTCCATCGCCGCGCGCCGCGCCGCCCTCACCGAACAGCTGATGCGGCTGCGCGCGCCCGTGCGCCTCGCCGACGAAGCCTATGCCCATGCCGACGGTCTCATCCGCGAGATCGATCGGCTGATCCGCGAGCGGCGGGGCAGGACGCTCGGCGATCGCGGCGCCTCGCCGCTCAATCCGGGTCTCTGGGCCCCCGCGCTGGTCGTGATGTTCGAACGGGCCGAGGCGCTGAGTGCCGAGCTCTGGGCGGGCTGGACCTCGCAGACCCGGCGCGACGCGTTGCGCGCCGTGCTGGCCGAGGTGCTGCTTCTGGGGGTGATCGGCGGGCTGTTGATGCGCGCGGGTCTCTGGGCGCGGCACCTGCGCCGCCGCATCCTCGTCGCCGACCGGCGCGGATCGCGCGCGATGGGCTTCATGGTATCTCTGGGACAGGTGGCGTTGCCTTATGCGGGGCTGGTGTCGATCGCGCGCGCGCTCGATATCGCCGGGATGGACGGGCCGCGCGCGGGCGCGTTGCTGTCGGTCCTGCCGATGGCCGGTCTTGCGGTGCTTTTGGCGCGCTGGATGGCGGGGCAGTTCTTTGGCCCCGAGGCGGCGCAACCGATCGCAGGCATCGCATTGGCGCGGCAGACCCGCGCCCGGCGGCAGCTGATGTGGCTTGGCTGGGCCATCGCGCTGGCGCAGGTGTCCCAGGCCCTCATCGCCACGGCGGACGCGCCCGACGGCGCCGAGGCTGCGCTCTACCTGCCGCTGCAGCTCCTGATGGCGATCCCGCTGTTCTTGCTGGGCCGGACGCTCGCCGGGGTGGCGCGCGACGGCGCTCCGGCCACGGCGGTGCCGACGCCGCAGCCCGAGGCGGCGCGGCGCGACACGACGGGGTTCCGGCAGGGGCTCTTGTCGGTGCTGGGCAAGGTGGCCATGGCGGTGGCCGTTCTGGCACCGCTGCTGTCGATCCTCGGCTATGCGGCGCTGTCGGATGCGCTGCTGATCCCGGCGATCAAGACGATGATGCTGATCGGCGTGCTGGTGCTCTTGCAGCGATTGGTGTTCGACTTGTGGACCGTGGCGACCGGGTCCGAGGACGTGGCGCGCGACGCGCTGGTGCCGGTCCTGATCGGGCTGTTCCTGATCCTCGCCGCGGTGCCGGTGCTGGCGCTGATCTGGGGCGCGCGCCCCGAGGATCTTGCCGAGGTCTGGACCCGGTTCCGCGAGGGCTACTCCTTCGGCGAAACCCGGCTGCAGCCGACCGATCTGATGTGGCTCTTCGTGATCTTCGTGATCGGCTACGCGCTGACACGGCTGATCCAGCGGGCGCTACGCTCGGTGGTGCTGCCGCGCACCAAGCTCGACCTTGGCGGTCAGAACGCCGTCGCGGTGGGTTTTGGCTATGTCGGCATCACGTCGGCGGCGATCCTCGCGATCACCACCGCCGGGCTCGACCTGTCGAACCTTGCCATCGTCGCCGGTGCGCTCTCGGTCGGCATCGGTTTCGGCCTGCAGAACATCGTGTCGAACTTCGTCTCGGGCATCATCCTGCTGATCGAACGGCCGATCGGCGAAGGCGACTGGATCGAGGTCGGCGGGCAGTCGGGCTATGTGCGCGACATTTCGGTGCGATCGACCCGGATCGAAACCTTCGACCGGACCGACGTGATCGTGCCCAACGCCGATCTGGTGTCGAACCAGGTGACCAACTGGACCCGTGGCAACTCGGTCGGTCGTGTGATCGTGCCGGTGGGCGTGGCCTATGGCAGCGATCTGGTGCGGGTGCAGGAGATCCTGCTGGAGGTCGCCGAGGACCATCCGCTGGTGCTCGCCAACCCGGCGCCCGCGGTGCTGTTCCGCGCCTTCGGGCCATCGCGGCTCGAGTTCGAGATCCGGGCGATCCTGCGCGACATCAACTTCGTGGTCGCGGTGCAGTCCGAGATGAACAACGACATCGCGCGGCGCTTCAAGGCCGAGGGGATCGAGATTCCGTTCCCGCAGCAGGATCTGTGGCTGAAGAACCCCGAGGCGCTGCGCCCGGAGACGAGCTGAGAAAACGGCCGGGGCGGCTCTATTCCGCCGCCTCGTGCCGGGGCGCGTGGTCGCGCGCCTCGGTCTCGGGCTCGGGCAGCCCCTCACGCGACAGCAGGATCGCGATTGGCCTGAGCGCCGGAATCTCGGAGCAGACGATCATCGCGGCCACGGTGATCGGCACCGACAGAAACATCCCCGGGATGCCCCAGACCGCGCCCCAGAAGGCGAGAGAGATGATGATCCCGAACGACGAGAGTCTGAGCGCGCGGCCCATCATCATCGGGTCGAGAACGTTGCCGTTGATGAACTGGATCGTGCCGGTGATCGCGAAGATCGCCCCCGTCGTCGCGGGATCGCCCAGCTGCACATAGGCCACCAGCGCCACCAGCGCCGTGGCCACGATCGAGCCGATGTTGGGGATGTAGTTCAGGATGAAGGTGAGGATGCCCAGCGCCACCGCCAACTCCAGCCCGAAAAGCCCGGCCAGCGCCCAGACCATGACGCCGGTCATCAGCGACACCAGCGTCTTGACCGCGAGGTAACGGTTCACCCGGCGGATGATCGAGCCGATGATCCGGCCCACCCGGTCGGCCTGCACCGGGTCGCCCACGAAATTCATCAGCTTGGTCGAGAACCAGACCCGCTCGGCGAAGAGAAAACCCACGAAGAGAATGACGAGCACCGTGCCTTGCATCAGGTTGCCCGCCTGGCTCGCCAGCGCCCGTATATAGCCGCCGAATTCCACCGTCTGCACGGAGTTGAGCACCGCGGCCTCGGTGTTTTCCCCCAGCCACGAGAACAGAGCCGCGATCGCCTCGGGGGCGCGGTCGACGTAGCTCAGCGTGGTGATCAGCACCGTGTTGATCTGCGCCAGCACGATCGAGGTCAGCGTGAGAAGGAGGGCGGCGATGGCGACTACGGCGGCGACGGAGGCCAGCCAGTTGGGGATCGCGAGCGGGCCGATGCGTGCGCGGGCGATGAAATTGATCGCGTCGCTCATGAGCGAGAAGATCACGATGGCCGTCACCAGCGAAATCAGCAGGAACCGCGCCTGCACCAGCAGAAACAGCACCACCGCGAAGGCGATGATGATGAGGGCGACATCCTGCACCCGGTGCGGATCGCGGGGGGAAAGGCGGGATCGCGGGCGGTCGGGTCGCAGCGTGTGGCGGGGCGGTTCGTTGATCAACTGGGGGTCTCGCGGCCTGTTACATTGACACTATGCGGGAGCGGCGAGCCAGTAGCAATCAAGGCACGATATTGCGTCATTTTCGGCTCTTGCAATGCCGGTTCGGCTTGGCTACTGAGCCCGCAACGGAGCGGTGGCCGAGTGGTCGAAGGCGCACGCCTGGAAAGTGTGTAGGCGGGGAACCGTCTCGAGGGTTCGAATCCCTCTCGCTCCGCCAGATACATCCAAAACTTCTCGTTACAACAATGATTTGCTGACGGACTGGCGTTATCCGTCCCCCATTTCAACCGCCATTTGGTTTTCGAGTGACGTCCTTGATGGGCTGTCAATGTGCGCTTAGAATCCGCAGGTTCGTGGATCTTGCTGGCTTGAGGTTCAATATCAGCCCGTACCCCTTTTTTCTGAACCGGCGGAATGCGAAGGCATGGGGGCATAGGTCCCATGTAATGCGCAAGCGGCTTTTCGACACGCTCCCCCCGTCCAGCAAGAAAGATCGAGGCAGCAGGGGACAGTGCCCTTGCGGTTCTAACGAAAGATAAAGCAATCGAGCCCCAGCACGTCAGACGCCGGTCTGAGCGCGGCCTCGGGAGTGACGTCCGTTCGGACTTTTCTATCAGTCGCCATGCGCCGAGGTAACAAGGGATTCGGGTGTGTCGCAGCGACAACGCTCGGCGTGCATGTTGCAGCCTCACCGGTCTGGACCAAAGGGGCGAACGGCGCTTCGGGTCGCGCGGTTAGGGCAGGGCCTTTCAACGCTGAAGAGGAAATATTGACGTCCGCGCTCACGATACCCACTGAAGTAGGCGACGACTCCAATTTCTTAGGAGGCACGACAGACTTAGTGGATGTAGGCACCACAGGCTTAACCCGACTTTTCGGCCCCAACAGCATTTCAATGGCGGCCCCCCAAAGTGCCTCGTCGTCAATCGAGGTGCGATAGGTCATGCTCTCGACCGGCTCATCCGACAACTCCGCCTGAAACCCTCTGTTAGTCATGCTTGCTCCATTGTCTCCGCTCAAACGGCTAGGCACCCAATATCGGTTCGTAAGGTTATGAACTGTCTCAATTCATCTGCTCTTCTCCTGTAGTGACGTTCGCAGGAGGAGAGAGCTAGCTAGGAGATACTGGCAAACCGCCGGTGCAGAATTCGGACGATTCGAGGGCGAATGCTGTTTGTAGCGACTGTGTCGTCGGGGACACCACACCGGCTTGGCTGCAACACTTGCAGTCGCCTTATATGCAGCTGGCGGGGTTTCAGCGCTTCTTTTCTCAATTCCCAATTTTTGGAAGTGAGCGTTGTCCGGCAGGCGCCGGTGCGACGTTGTTGCACATCTCGGTGAGGAGGATTCACCGAGCGGGTCCTGACGGTTAGTGGTCTTGCCCCTGTTTCACCGGACACTCAGGCGGTTGCGGTTTGAGCTGCGATGAGTTCGCGGGGCGAGCGCATCTTCAGCCCTGAGTGTGGGTGATGGATGTTGTAGTCCTCAAACCAGTCGGCGAGCAACTCGAGGACGGTAATGGCGTCCGGCAGCGGCGTGACGTGAACGTAGTCGCGCTTCAGCGTCTTCACGAAGGACTCCGCGATGCCGTTGCTCTGCGGGCTTTTCACCGGCGTGTAGCAGGGCTTCAGTCCCAGCTGCCGGGCGAAGATGCGGGTATCCTTGGCGACGTAGGGCGAGCCGTTGTCGCTGAGCATCTCGACAGGATGCGGCGCCCGGTAGCCGCCAAAGCGGGCCTCGACGGCCTCCAGCATCATGTCGCGGATGTCCGAGCCGCTGATGCCGGCGTTCACCACGGCCCGCCAGGCGATGATCTCCCGGTCATGCGCGTCGGTGATGAAGGCTCCTCGGACGATCTCACCGTTCCAGCAGGTGAACTCAAAGCCCACCGGCGAACGAATGTTCGAGCGCAGGGTGATGACCTTGCCCTCATGCGTCTGCTCCGGCCGCTCGGTGTATCTGCGCGCCAGCAGTAGGTCGTGCGCCTGCATGATGCGGTAGACCCGTTTGTGGTTCACGGGCGCGGCGCCATCGGCCCGAAGCCGTCGGTTCAGAACCGCCGCGATGCGCCTGTAGCCATAGGTCGGCCGCGCCGCCACGATCGCCGAGATCAGCGGAAGCACCACCGCGTCTTGCGCTTTGTGATAGCGCCGACGCGGCTTCGCGCTCTGAACCGCGCCGGGTTTGTCGGAGGCTCCAACTCCTGAGTAAGGTGGAGCATGAGCAAGACGACGAACAAGTATGCGCCTGAAGTGCGCGAGCGTGCGGTTCGCATGGTTCTGGGCAACGAAGGA